>NZ_JAFCLY010000039.1:0-81145 GCF_018130185.1 Bradyrhizobium sp. AUGA SZCCT0182
ACACCTGCAACGGGTGCCAGGACCACACGGTTTTGCCGTACGCTTATCCACGCCGTCGTCGAGGCGTAAACCAGCGTACACCGCAACCCGTCCAACGTCCGTGACGACGGCCGACGCCCTCTGAGTGGGACGGGATGGGCAAAGATATGCACCTGATTTGCCATTCTGTAAAACAGAAATATTTTTTATTCTGGGGCTTGACACGATTTCTGTAAATACGAACTGATTTGCCCGACGGGTTGTTTTGTCGCAGTCCAACGTCATTGCCTGCGACAAACGCAAACGCGTTTGCGCAAGAGAGCGTAAGCGACGAAGCAATCCACAGTCGCTATGCCGTGCCATGGATTGCTTCGCTTCGCTCGCAATGACAGAACTTGGCTGAGTTGACCCGTCGGACGGGTGGAGCGTTGGCTCGTTCCACGATAGGATTTTCACATGACCATTCCGTTCAAGACCATCCGCGCGCGCGCCGAGAAGCGCAAGGGTGGGCCGAAGGCGCTGCAGAAGCTGTTGCCGCCGAAGCCCGAGGCGAAGGCGCTCGCCAAACTTGGCGACGATCGCATTCTCGCCGAGATGACCAAGCGGGTGTTTTCGGCCGGCTTTGCCTGGAGCGTGATCGAGAACAAATGGCCGGGCTTCGAGAAGGCGTTTCTCGGCTTCAAGCCCGGGCCGCTGACGCTGCAGGCGGATGAGTTCTGGGACGCGCTGATGAAGGACACCCGCATCGTGCGCAACGGCGCCAAGATCATGTCGGTGCGATCAAATGCGACCTTCGTGCGCGAGATCGCCAAGGAACATGGCAGCTTCGGCAAGTTTCTCGCGAACTGGCCCTCCTCCGACCAGATCGGACTACTCGACCTGCTGGCCAAGCGCGGTAGCCGGCTCGGCGGCAACACCGGCCAGATGATGCTGCGCTTTCTCGGCTTCGACGGCTTCGTCACGTCAAAGGACATGGTGGCGTGCCTGCGCGAGGCCGGCCTCGATATCGCGGAGACGGTGACGTCGAAGCGCGATCTTGCCAAGGTACAGGCGCAGTTCAACGAATGGGCCGAGAAAACCGGACTGCCTTACGTACAGCTCTCACGCATCTGTGCAATGTCGGTCGGAGAGAATTACAGTAACGAGACGCTGGTGCGGTTTCTGGGTGGCGAGGAATGAATATCTGAGGTCGGGGTTTCCCTTATCAGGACACAGGCCCTCGCACACGTGCTCGAGGTGCCGATGCGTGCAGGAAGGAACCTCTCCCATGCGCATTCCGGCTTTGACCGTCACGGCCGTCGCGGCACTTTTGACCGCAGCGCCGGCTCTCGCGCAGACCTATCATCCGGCCTACCCGATCTGCATCCAGACCTACAGCCACAATGGCAGCGCCATCATATGCCGTTTTACCTCGATGGCGCAGTGCGCCGCGACGGCATCGGGGCGCGCAGCCCAATGCATCACCAATCCATACTATGGCGTGACGCAGGCGCCTGCGGGACGGCGACCGCGCGGGGCGTATTAGGACGGCCTGATAGCCGCGATCAGCCGGCCGCGCGTCGCGGCATCGCTTCCGGCTTCGCTTCGGAAGGCTGCGGGATCTGCATCAGGATGGTTTGCCCCGTGGACGCGATTTCGATGCCGGCGTCCTGGAATTTTTGCTTCATGCGCCGGTTGAACTCACGCTGCACCGGCCAGCGGCCGCTGTCGGTGCAACGGATCTGACCGACGATCGAGACCATCGAACCGTCGACCTTGTCGACGCCCCACAATTCGAGATCGCCGCGGATCGCGTGGCGGTATTCGTCCTCGCGCCGCATTTGGGCGACGATGTCTTTCAGGATCTGACCGGCCCGGTCGGTGTCTTCCTTGTAGGACACATTGACACTGACGGACGCATTGCCGGCGCCGCGGCTCGAATTGGTGAGCGTCGTCACCGCGCTGAAGGGAACGATGTGCACCGAACCGTCGCCGGCCCGCAGCCGGATGGTGCGGATCGAGACATTCTCGACCGTCCCGGACAGGCCGGACACCGTGACGTTGTCGCCGACCTGGACGGTGTTTTCCAACAACAGAAACAGCCCGGTGATGAGGTCCTGCACCAGCTTCTGCGAACCGAAGCCGATGGCGATGCCGACGATGCCGGCGCCGGCCAAGAGCGGCGCGACGTTGACGCCGATTTCGCTGAGCGTGGTCAGGCCGACCACCGTCACGATCAGGCACAATAGCGCGGTCCGCAACATCGGCTGGAACGTGCGCAGCCGCGCCGCGCGCGCGTAATGCCCCTCGCGCGACAGCGCATTGACCTGACGATCCATCAGCGCGTTGGCGATCTCCCAGATCGCGGCGGCCGCGAGCGCCGCGATGCCGATCGTCACCACCGCGGACAGCAGACGGCTGCCGATTTGCCCGCCGTAGAACCAGACGATGGCGTCGATGCCCCATACTTCGAGCAATGCGAGGAAGCCCATGAAGCCGATGACCGAAGCGACGATCTTGCGCAGCAGCGGCAGATAGCGATTGGCGCGGGTCTCCAGACCCGGAAAGCGCTGCGACATCTCGGGGCGAATGCGGAAGCCGCGGTCGATCAGGCTCAGCACCACGATGATCGCCAATCGCGCAATCAGGATGACGGCGATGCCGCCGACGAAATACTGCAACAACAGCGAATAGCCGTTGCGGATGTGCAGCGCCCACACCGTCCAGAGCGCGAGATCGAGCGCGATTGCGGGATAGTGCCACACACCGGCAATGCGGTTGCGTATCTGGGCGGCGGCGCCCGTGCGACCGTGCGGCGCGCGAATGGCGTCGGCGATCGGGCGGCGGCATTGCAGGATGATGACGACGATAAAGAGATGCACGACCAGCATCACGAGGCGCAGCAGCGCGGCATAGCCGCCGCGGCTCAGCCCGAGCAGCAGCGCCACGTTTGCAAAGGCGATGCCGGACACGCCGACCGCGACGATGCGCCGGACCCAGATCTCGACATAGGCCGCGGTCTCGGCGCGGACCCGAAACAGGCCGTACGGCCCGGCCAGCGCCCGCGCAGCACAGATCAGCGCGCGCGACAGCGCATAGCCATTGACGACCGCCTGGATCGCAAGCCGGACCGTCGGACGATCGCCGATCTCGGTGCTCAGCAGCATGGTGGAAACGCCGACGAAGACCAATACCGGCAGCAGTTCGAGCGCGAGCCGTCCGAGCACGAACGGCAACCGGATCAGCGACTGCCAGGCCCGCGCCAGGCTGAGACGCCGCCGGTGCAACGCCGGCTCCACGGTGACGTCAGCCGCGGAGGATGGCGGATCGACCATTGCCAGCGTCTGCGCCGGCGCGCGCGCGGTTTGCGGCAGCCGCGCTTCCAACAGCGCCACCGGCCGCTTGATCAGGCGGAACACCAGCCATTCGGCGGCGAAAGCGCAGCCGAACACCAGCGCCAGTTTCCACGCGATGTCGAATATCTGGCCGTAAGCCGCGGGATCGTTGACGGTTCGCAGGAACCAATAATAGAACGCCGGAAAATGCGTCACCGACCGCACCAGATAGGTGACTTCGCGCGATATCTCGCCGACCTGTTCGGAGACCGTCAACAGCAATTGCGCGCCAAGACTATCAGCGGTGAGCGGGATGGCCGGCTTCGCTTCGGGCGCGGGCTCGGCGGCCTGCGGCGATGAAGACGCCCCCGCAATCGCACGCAGCGTGTCGATCATCTGTGCGCGCTTCTTGTCGTCCTGCAACGTCTCCAGCGCCCGCTTCGCCTGATCAGGCGTCAGCGCGCTGGCGTTGTTGGTTGCCGGGGCGGTGGCGGTCGGCGCGGTATTGGATTGGGCAAGCGCCGCGGGGCAAGCAAACAGCGCACAAGCGAGCAGGAGCGAGGGCAGAAATTTGTGCGACATCGAGGCCCCTTCTAAAATGCGCACGACGGCAAAACCGGAACCGGGTTTGCCGCCGCGCCAGCGTCATGTCGGAGAGCCCCTTTTCGCCGCCATCATGTGTCGGAAGTTTGCCATGGAGACGACTTTCTCTTGGCAATTTGTCTTAGGCAGATTTCCTGGCAGGTGCGGCGTCACACAAATGTCGCAGCAATTAATCGCGCGACGTCGCCTGTCTGCGGATGGTAAAGAAAAAATACAGCAACACCGGCAGGGACAGCGAGCTCCAGGACAGGCCGTCCCACCAGCCGTCACCGACGAGGGCCGCGACGAGGCCCACGGTGGAGAGGATGCCGATCAGGATCGGCAGCGCAAAGATTTGCCGCAGGTTGCGATGATTTCTCAAGCGATCACCGGGACAGCAAGGGCGTATCGATGGCGGACCCCTGCGCGATGGCGCGATCGACGCTGACGCCGGTCTTGCGCCGGCGCAGCCAGAGATAGACTCCGGTTCCCAACACCATGATCGTCAGCACGTCGAGCAGCGCCCAGAGAATCTTCAGCGGCATGCCGCCATAGTCGCCAAAATGCAGCGGCTGCGAAATGAACAGGGTCGTGACATACCAGGGCATGTCGCGGCTGTCGGTCAGCTTGCCGGTTTCCGCATCGATCAAGGCCGGCTTGAGCAGGCGCGAGGTCACCGGCGTGTCGCCCTTCAGGAAGACGGCATAGTGGCTCTTGCTGCTGAGAATCGTTCCGGGGAAAGACACAAAACTCGGCGTCATGCCCGGCACCGTGTCCGTCGCGACGGTGACGGCGGATTGCAGCGAGGTCAGCCTGGTGGGCGGCGCGCGATCGCGGTATTGCGATGTCATCTCGGCGAGCTGGCCGTATTGCCACATCTTCAGGACAAGGTCGGCCCAGGTGTTGATCACGCCGGTGAAGCCGACCACCAGCGTCCACATCACAAGCAGAATGCCCGCCAGATTATGGATGTCGAGCCAGCGCACGATGCGCGGACGCTGGCTGCGGTAGGTGCCGAAGTCCAGCTTCCGCATCGACGGCGCGTAGACCACGACGCCCGATATGATCGCGACGCAGAACAGGATCCCCATCAGGCCAAGGAACAGCTTGCCCGGCAGACCCGCAAACATGTCGGTGTGCAGCTTCAGCATGATGTAGGTGAAGCGCCCGGTGACATCGGGCGAATCGAGATAGGCGCCGGTATGCGAATCCATCCGGACGAAGCGGTTGTTGGTCGGGTCTGACGTGAGGGACTCGCCGACGCTGACGAACATCGCGTTGGGATCGTCGCGGTCCCAGATCAGGAAATGCGGCACCGGCATATTCTTCGGCGCATTCGCCAATGCGTTGGCCAACAGCTTGTCCAGATCGGCGAAAGGCGTGCCGGGAGTCACATCCGCCGCCTTCACCTGGCTGTGCAGGAGCTCGTCGATTTCCTCGTGAAAGATCAGCGGCAGGCCGGTGATGCACAGCAGCAGCATGAAAATCGTGCAGATGAGGCTCGTCCATTTATGGACGGCGCCCCATCTGCGAAGAGATCGTGTCGCTGGCGTCATGATCAGCTAGTTCCAGGCGTATTTCAACGTACCCAGCACCGTACGCGCCGCACCGAGGCCGCAATAGGGCATCGCCGTCAGGCAGGATGAGACATAATATTTGTTGGTGAGATTGGTCGCGTTGACCTGCGCGCTCCATCCCTTCAGGTCGCGCCGCAGATACTGGAAGTCGTAGCTGATGGCGGCGTCGTACAGGGTGTAGTCCGGGATAAAGAGCGTGTTGGCGGCATCGCCATAGCTTGCGCCGACATAGCGGGCACCACCGCCGATGCCGAGCCCGGCCAGCGGGCCGTCGTACCAGGTATATTTCGCCCACAGCGACGCCTGCCGGAGCGCGGTATTGACGAGATAATAGCCGACAAAGCCGTCGTTGCTCTTGGTCACCCGCGGATCGTAGATGTTGTAGCCTCCGACGAGCTCCAGTTCCCTCGTCACGTTGCCGCGCACCTCGAATTCAATGCCGCGCACGCGGGCTTCGCCGGTCTGGACACTGAAGTTGATATTGCCCGGATCCCTCGTCAGCACATTCTGCTGGGTCACCTCGAATACCGCGGCCGTGAGCATCAGGTTGGAGCCGACCGGCTTGAACTTGACGCCGATCTCGGCGCCCTCGCCGGTCGTCGGCTTGAACGGGCTGCCGAACTGGTCGGTGCCCGAGATCGGCACGAACGAGGTCGAATAATTGGCGTAGGGCGACAGGCCGATGTCGAACAGATAGTTCAGGCCGACGCGCCCGGTCGAGGCCCGGTCATTTTGAAGATAGGTGCCCGGCGCCGGGAAGAAACCCGTGCTGACGGTTTCCGCCTGCGCCCAGTCCTGCCGTCCCGTCATCGTCAACGTCCAGCGGTCGAGCTTGACCTGATCCTGCAGGTACAGGCCGGCCTGGTTCAACGTCGTCGCGGATTTGATGAAGGACGGCAGAGTATTCGCCGCCGGAATCGGCGCGCCATAGACCGGCGCGAATACGTCGATCGAGTTGATCATCGCGAACTTGTAGTCCGAGGTCGAGGCCTGGCGGTTATAGTCGAACCCGACGAGCACCTTGTGAAGCAGCGGACCGGTGGCGAAATCGGCCTGGACGTGATTGTCCAGCGCCACGTTCTGCGCGGCGGAGTTCAAGTAGTTGAACGAGCGCAGCACGGTTCTGGAATCGGGAAGCAGGCCTTCGGAACGGACGCCGGCCAGATCCTGCGACACGTCGAAGTAGCGAAAATTCGAGCGGAATTGCAGATTGTTGTCGAAGCGATGCTCGAAGGCGTAGCCAACCGAAAACTGTTCCAGCGTGAAACGGTCGGCGCTGGGCTCGCCGATGTAGCGGCTATAGGGAATGCGGCCAAACGGATTGGGCGCCAGCCCCGCCGCGTCGCCCGGCACATATTGCTGCCATCCCTTGTTCTGGATGTTCGAATAGTGCGAGAGGAATGTGAACGACGTGTCGTTGGTCGGCCGCCAGGTCAGGCTGGGCGCGATGAACGCCTTGTTCTCGTGCACGAAGTCTTGCTGATTGCCGGTGCTTCGCCCCAGACCGACGAGGCGGTAGAGAAATTCGCCGTTCTTGTCGATCGGCCCCGAGGTGTCGAACGCGCCCTGGAACTGATCGAACGAACCGAAGGTGCCGACGATCTCATGCTGCGGCGTCGCGGTCGGGCGCTTGCTGATCATGTTGATCAGACCACCGGGATCAGTCTGGCCGTAAAGGCCCGACGACGGCCCGCGCAGCACTTCCAGCCGCTCGAGGCCGTATGTCTCGATCTTCGGGTTGGCGAACTGCGTTCCCTGATCGATCGGCAGCCGCAGACCATCAAGATAGCGTGGCACGTCAAAACCACGGAGCTTCATGGCGTCGAAGAAGGTCGTGGCGCCATACGTATCGAGCGAGACACCTGGCGTGTAACGCAGCGCCTGGACAATGTTCTGGGCGCCTTGTGCCGCGATTTGATCCTTGGTGACGACCGAAATCGACTGCGGCGTGGTCAGAATAGGCGTGTCGGTCTTGGTGCCGCTGGCGCTTTGATTGGCGAGATAGCCGACCACGGGTCCGGTGGCGCGTTCGCCGGCGCCGCCGCGAGCACCCTGTTGCACCGGTTGCTGCTGGGCGGGAACCGCAACGCGCCGCGTCGCCGTCTGCGACCGCGCCGCGCGGCGGGAAGGCTGTGCCGGACGCGCCGCTTGCGGCTTCGGGGCATCGACGGTGACGGGTGGCAAGGTTTGGCCGGACTGCGCGTGAACCTCCCCGATCTGCATGCTCAACCCGAATACGGTTACGCAGAAGAACGCCTTCGACGCCGCGCCCCACGCCGACGGCTGTACAGAATCACGCATCAGTCTCACCCCGTTCACTATTCCCCGTTCACGAGAGACCAGATTTGATTCTTGGATGCCTTTGCGTATGCGCAAAAAACCTTTGATCGTGCGTCGACACTCTCCAAGTTCGACGTTGGAATACTCCGCCGGTCACGCATCGGTGCGGCACGGTGGCGCCGGCCGCCACGCAGGCGGCCCGGTTCCCCCTTGGGAATGTCGATGAGGTCAGGACAGTCCGTCGCGCTGGCAGCTGCTCGGCACGTAGCCAAAATGCCGCCGGAACGCCGTGGAAAAATTCGCCGGGTTGGCGTAGCCCACGGCATAGGCCGCCTCGGTGACCGACAATCCCTGATGCAGCAAGGCTTCGCGCGCCGATTTCAGCCGGCTGGTTCGAAGATATTCCGATGCGCTGACGCCATAGACCCGATGAAATTGCGCGGTGAACGAGCGGCGGCTGACACCGGCGTGCCTTGCCAGCTCGGCAATCGTCCAGGGATGCCGCAGATCGGATTCGATCAGCTCCCTGACCGCCTGCAGGCGCAAACGCTTATGGTCGGATACCAGACTGACGCCCTCGTTGCCGCGCAGGGCCAGCATGGCCCGGGCCAACATCTCGGTCGCTTGCGCCGACAGCAGCAGCTCGGCGTTCCGGCCGTCGGCCACCGGGGAAAGCATCTCCATGGCTATGGCCTTGATCCGGGGCGACGCCTTCAGCGAAGCGACGAAGACGTTTTGGTCCCTGGTGTCGAACAGTCCGATGAACTCATCCATCATTCCGAGCCGCTCCAGGGACGAGATCGGAAAGGCGACGCCGGCCGCCTGCATGTGCGCGCCGCGGGGCGCATCGCCGTCCCACAACGTCGGCTCTCTGAGCGCCATGACCACGATTGAAGCATCCGAATAGTTGATCCGGGTGGCGCCCTTGCGCGCCCGGCCGCTCCCTGCCCCCTTGAGTATCACGGAGACAAAAAGCCCTGCCTTGATGACACCTTCAGTGCGAATCCGGCTGCCCAGCACGATATTGTTGCGTTGGAAAAGGCAGCCCGGCGTCTCCAGCCATTGCGTGCGGCTGGCAAAATCTTCCACGATCGACCTGTCATTGTCATCGGGATCGACGATGCGGAACTGCTCGAAAATGTGGTCGTAGATATGCGGCATCAACGCGGTTCAGAAACGATCATGCCGACACTATGCAATCCGCGCAGAACGCCCTCAAGGCCGATAGCGCGCGTCCAGTTTAGAAGCGTTTGAAAATGGAATCGTTTTAGTCAGCTTGCGATGATCGCGCGCACAGCCGGCGCGCGTCCGTCACTCCGACTTGTCGACATTCCAGAACACCGGCGTCGCCGGGCCGTCGAGGACGCCGGACAGCGATTTGCGCCACGCAGCCGTCACGAGATACTGCCCGAGCGGGATATCGATCACCTGATCATAGACTTCGGTCTGGATCTCGGCCGCGATCTTCTTCAGCTCCTCGGGCGAGGACGTGCGCGCGAAGGCATCGCCCATCGCCTCCACCTTGTTGTTTTCCGGCCAGCCGAACCAGCCGCACACTTACGCGGCGTCAATGCCTAAAATCTGACCTTGCCGCGCCAAATCCGCTGATGTCATAGTTATGACATGAGTACAGTAAAGCGACAGAGCTCCGAATTGCGCGACGAATACGCCGCCCTGACGCGCGGGCGCATCGTTGCCGCCTTTGTCGAGTCCCTTGCGGACGGAGCCGGCGACGACGTTTCCATGGCTGATGTCGCCAAGCGCGCCAAGGTCGCCGAGCGCACCATCTACCGGCATTTCAAGACCCGCGCGGAGCTTCTCGCCGCCGCCGGCGAATGGATCGAGAACAATGTATTCGGCTACGTTCCCTTCACCTCGCCGGACGAACTGCCCGGCATCTTTCGCAAACTGTGTCGGAGTTTCGATCGGCATCCGCATCTGGCACGCGCCATCGCCCTGACCCGGGCCGGCCGCACCATGCGGGCCGACTTCCGACGCCGTCTGATCGAACATCACCGCAAGGCGATGGCGCCTTTGACGCGGCACCTGAAGCCGAAGGAGGCTCGTCAAGCCGAGGCGCTCGCGACCTATCTCAACAACGTGCTGGCGTGGAGCGCGCTGCGCGAGGACTTCGGCATGTCCAGCGCCGAGATCGCCGATGCGATCGAGTGGGCACTGACCACGCTGCTGAAGGACGTTCGCCGGCGGGACGCGGCCGCCGCACGACTGTCTTCCGACAAGGACAGTCAATCAAAGCGAAAACGGACGGCGGCCGCAAAACCACCGGCGTAGGAACAGGACAGAGCCATGGCACCCCTGAACGCGATCCCGGACGATCTGCTGATCAATGCAAGCGACGAGATTCGCATCCGTCAGGACCTGGTGCTGACGGCCCTCGGCCGCCGCCCGGCCGATCGTGCCTTGCGGGTCGGGCGCCTGCTCGACGTGCACAGCCGGAGCTGGAGCGAGGACCAGGAGATCGTCTTCAAGGGCCGCCGCATCGCCTGGGTCGGACCGGCGGGCAGCTATCCCGGTGAGGTCCGCGAACGTGTGCATCGGCCAAATCTGGCGGCCGTTCCGGGCTTCGGCGAGGTCCACAAGCACATCGAAAGCTCGCATCTGACGCCGGAATGGGAGGCAGCGCTGGTGCTGCCGCGCGGCAATACCTGGACCTGCGAAGCCAGCCACGAGTTTTCCAACGTCAACGGTGAGCGCAATCTCGAATTCTGGTTCGAGGCGCGCCGGCGCGGGTCGCCGCTGAAGATCTTTCCCCAGCCCGGATCGGCGGTGCCGCCCACCGCCTATGAGTGGGGCGGCGGCTGGTACGGCGGCAAGGAGCAGGCGCATTTCATGGGCCAGAGCCTGATGGTCACCGGGCTCGATGAAGTGATGGACTGGCCCGCGGTATGGAATCCGGACAATCCGTCCTACGCGCGGATCTGGGGCATGATCGAGGCGACCTTCGCGGCGCGCGGCGTCGTCGAAGGACATGCGGCAGGCTTGCGGGACCTACCGTCCATCAACGCCTTTGCCGCGGCCGGGCTCGCCTCCGACCATGAAGTGCAGACACCGGAGGAAACCTGGGACAAGCTGACGCGCGGCCTGTTCATCGAATTGCGCGTCTACGCGATGGCCGAGATCGTCGCGTGGCTGCTCGCGCGGGGCCTGCAGGATTGGTCGCAGATCGCGTTCACGACGGACGACCGCAGCGCCAGCCACACGCTCGAAACCGGCGCCAGCGATCACAATGCACGTCTCGCCATCGAGGCCGGCCTAGCGCCGGAAATTGCGATCCAATGCCTCACCATTAATCCGGCGCGCCACATGCGCCTCACCCCGTATGTCGGCAGCCTGTCGCCCGGCCGCTTCGGCGACGTCGTGCTGTTGTCGGATGTCGGCAAGCTCGATATCGCCGAAGTATGGGCCGACGGCGCCCAGGTGTCGGACGGCAAGCGTTACATCGGCCCGGTTCCGGAGATCAATTGGCCGGAATGGGCGACCAGGACGGTCAATATCAATCGCACGATCGAGCCGCAGGATTTCGCGCTCGCCGCCGAGCCCGGCCGCGCCACCATGAAGGCCGCCGTTATCCGGCCGTTCCACTGGCATCCTGATTTCTACACCCTCGAACTGCCGGTGCAGGGCGGCGCCGTACAGCGGGACGAGAGTCAGGCGATCACCAAATTCGCGATCGTCGACCGCTTTTCCGGCGATGGCCGCGTCTCAAAAATGTTCTGGCGCGGTTGCGGACCGCGCACGCCGGACACGGCGGTTGCCTGCTCGGTGGCGCACGACAAGCACAACATTTGGGTCGTGGGCTCCTCGGACGCCGCGATGGCCAAGGCGGTCAACGCGCTGGTCGAACTGCAGGGCGGCTGGGCTCTGGTGCGCGAGGGGGAACTCGCGGCCACCGTCCGGTTCGAGGTCGGCGGTTTGATGAGTTGCCGTCCCGCCGAAGCGCTCGATGCCGACATGCAGGCGCTCTACGCCGAGGGCCGCAAGGTGGACTGGATGTTCGAGCCGACCTACCGGCCGCGCTGGTATCCGGGATTTCCGGAGCGGCTGATGTTCGCGACCCTGACCTGCGCGCCGTGGAGTTGGGTGCTGGTCGCGCCATGCGAGCAGGCCCCGCTCGGTTTCATCAACGTGCAGACGGGCCAGCCGCATCCAGTGGTCTGGTGACGGCAACGATCGGAGGGGACACCATGAACGAGATGACACCGCCGCAACTGGCCTCCGGTCCGACCGCAGCAAATGCCGCCACTTCATCGGCTCCCGCTGCACGCTCGATCGACGGTTTCTTCCGCCTGACCGAACGCGGCACCAGCGTCGGGCGCGAGGTGATCGCCGGCGCGACCACCTTCGCGGCGATGGCCTATATCATCGCAGTGAACCCGGCTATCATGTCGGGCGCCGGAATGGACCGCGCCGATCTCGTCAGCGCCACAGCAATCGCGGCGATCTTCGGCTGCGTCATGATGGGGCTCACCGCCAATCTGCCGCTCGCGGTCGCGCCGGCGATGGGCTCGAACGTCATCTTTACCTATGTGATCGTGAAGCAGATGGGCATGCCCTGGCAGGGGGCGCTGGCCATGGTCGCGTTCACCGGCGTGCTGTTTCTGATCCTCAGCCTCTCCAAGCTTCGCGAGCGGGTCGCTAGGGACGTTCCTGAGGTGATGAAGATCGGCATCCAGGCCGCGGTCGGTACGCTGATCGTGTTCATTGCACTGCGTGGCGCCGGCTTCATCGTGCAAAATCCTTCGACCTTCATCGCCATGGGATCGTTGCGCAGCCCGGCGATGCTGCTGACGCTGGCCGGCCTGCTGTTGACCCCGGTTCTGGTGGCAAAGCGCGTTCCCGGCGCCCTCATCCTGTCGATCGCAGCCCTGACCTTGATCGGCCTTTTCGTTCCCGGCGCGAACGGCAAGATGGTGACTTCCGTGCCCTCGGCGATCCTGTCCTGGCCGCGCTGGCCGACCAGCACCTTCATGGCGCTCGATGTCGGCTATCTCTTCACCCATTTCCTGGTGGCCTTGCCGCTGCTGTTCTATTTCCTCTGCGCCGAATTCTTCTCGACGTTGGGCACATTGATCGGTGTGACGGGCGCCGCAAATCTGCGCCGGGCCGATGGGTCGATCCCCAATGCCACGGCCGCCTTCGCCACCGATGCGACGGCCACGATCGTGGGACCGCTGCTCGGCACCTCGGTGGTCACCGCCTACATCGAATCCATCACCGGCGTGCAGGCCGGCGGGCGCACCGGTCTGACATCGCTGACGGTCGCCGCTTTCTTCTGCCTCGCGCTGTTCTTCTGGCCGGTCTTCGTGATCATTCCGCCGCAGGCGACCGCGCCGGCGCTGGTGCTGGTCGGCATCCTGATGATGCAGGGTCTCGCGCGCATCGACATGATGGACCTCGGCAATGCGGCGCCGATCGTACTGACGCTGCTGGTGACGGTATTGACCAACAACCTCATCAACGGAATGGCGCTGGGAACGCTGAGCTATCTGGCGCTGGAAGTCACCATGGGCCGCAGGTTGCAGATTCCCGCGATGGTCTGGGGCCTCGGCGTGGTGTTCATTCTCTATGGGATCGTGACGGCGCAGATCATGTAAGAGAGCAGTGGTGCGGCTGCACCAGTTGGACGACAGCGATCATTCACCCTCGGCGAAGCCGGCCCGGACGACTTCCTCGCGCTTGCGCCGCAGATGGTTACGCAGAATATGGGCGAGCCCGCCGGCGTCGCGCCGCTGCAGCGCGTTCAGGATTCCTTCGTGCTCCTGGATGGCGAGCGCCCAATGCTCAGGGGACATCGGCGTGATGAACCGTGCCCGCCGTATCCTTGCGGCGATCGACTCGTAGAAGCCGGCAAGCACTGCGTTGTCGGCCGCGCGAACGATGGCCTCATGGATCAACCGGTTGCAGCGATAGTACGACAGCAGATCCTGCGCGCGATAATGCTCGACCATGTTGGCCTGCAGCTCGGCAATTTCGCGCAGTTGCGCATCGGAAATGCGCGGACATGCCAGCTCACCGGCCGCGGCCTCGAGCGCCTCGCAGACTTCAAACAGCTCCTTGACGTCCTTTCGGGTGAGCTTGGCGGCGCGAGAGCCGCGATTGGGCAGCAGCACGACAAGCCCTTCGGCCGCGAGCACCTTGAGCGCCTCGCGTAGCGGGGTCCGCGATATCGCGAACGACGCGCACAGCTCGCGCTCCGGAATGCGCGCACCCGGCGGGATTTCGCCCTCCGTCAAGACGTGCCTGAGGCGGGAAACCACCTCGTCATGCATCATATCGAGGTTCTCCTCGTCGACTCGATGGAACCATTTTGAATGCAAAAATGATCCGCACCAAGCAAATTCGACCAGAATCCTGTTGCATTTGATAGTTTTTGCATTCAAAAATGCCCTCTACAGCCAAACTGAGGTTCCATCCTGAGGGGTCTGTCAAGAATATGAATGAAAACGTCACCCCAGACACAGACCTGCTTTACGAGGTCCGCGACGGCATCGGCCGGATCATCTTCAACCGGCCGCAGGCGAGAAACTCGCTGACCTTCGGCATGTATGAGCGGCTGGCCGCGATCTGCGACGCCGCCGCCGGCGATCGCAGCCTCAAGGTGCTGATCCTGAGCGGCGCAGGCGACAAGGCTTTTGCGGCCGGCACCGACATCAACCAGTTTCGCGCGTTCAAGACTCCGCAAGACGCCATCGGCTACGAAGCCAGGATCGACCGCGTGCTGACCACGCTCGAACAATGCCGGGTGCCGACCATTGCGGCGATCAACGGCGCTTGCACCGGCGGCGGCGCCGCGATCGCCGCATGCTGCGATCTGCGCATCGGCACCGGGACCGCGAAATTCGGGTTTCCGATCGCGCGCACGCTCGGCAATTGCCTGTCGGCATCCAGTATCGGCCGGCTCTCGGGCCTGATCGGGGCAACGCGGCTCAAGGAGATCATTTTTACCGCGCGCCTGATCGAAGCCGAAGAGGCCGCCGGCATCGCCCTGCTGCATGAAGTCGTTGAGGATCTTTCCGCCCTCGAACGGCGGGCCGATGAACTGGCGCGGCTTGTCGCAGGTCACGCCCCGCTGACGCTGCGCGCAACCAAGCAGGCGCTGCTTCGCGCGCAGCCGAAGCCGGCCGAAGACGAGGACCTGATCCTGATGTGTTACCAAAGCCGGGATTTCCGCGAAGGCATGGATGCCTTCCTCAACAAGCGCCAGCCGCAATGGACTGGTGACTAAGCAACAAGAACAACAACATTGCGGGAGAAACCATGGGCCCCCTGAGTGGATTGAAGGTTGTCGATCTGACGCACGTCATGGCGGGCCCGACCTGCACGCTGATGCTCGCAGACATGGGCGCCGAGGTCATTAAAATCGAAAAGATTCCGGCCGGCGACGACACCCGCTACATGGTCCCTCCCAGGATCGGCGACGTGGCGGCCTCATTCCTTATGATGAACCGCAACAAGAAGGGCATTGCGCTCGATCTGAAGACACCGGGCGGCGCAAAGGTGCTGCGGCGCCTGATCGGATCGGCAGACGTGCTGGTTGAGAATTTCGGCCCCGGGGTGATGGATAAGCTCGGCTTCGGTTACGCCGATATCAAAAAGGCGCACCCTGCCCTGATCTACTGCTCGCTGTCCGGCTTTGGCCGCACCGGCCCGTACAAGCATCGCCGCGGCTTCGATCTGGTGGCGCAGGCGATGAGCGGCATCATGAGCTTCACCGGCGAGCGGCCCGACGGACCACCGGTCAAATGCGGCGCGCCGCTGTCCGACATCACGGCTGGAATTCTCGCGGCCATGGGCATCCTCGCCGCCTATGCCCACCGGCTCAAAACCGGCGAGGGGCAATGGGTCGAAACCTCCCTGTTCGAGGCCGCCCTCGTTCAGACCTACTGGCAGGCCGCCATCGCGATGGCCACCGGCGTGGCGCCGCAGGCGATGGGTTCGGCCCATCCGCTCAATGCGCCCTACCAGGCGTTCGAAACATCAGACAAATGGATCGTGGTCGGCGGCGCCAACCAGAAAAACTGGATGCGCACGCTCGAAGTGCTTGACGCGATCGAACTGGCGCGGGATCCGCGGTTTGCGACCGGCGCCGATCGAATGGGACATTTGAAGGAACTGGAAGCCGTGCTCACGGCGCGCTTCAAAACCAAATCCGCCGAGTATTGGCTGGCTGCGCTTGAGGAGGCCGGCGTCCCCTGCGGCCCCGTCAACGACATGCTGCAGGCCCTCGCCGACCCGCAGACGATCGCGCGCGAAATGGTGGTCGAGGTCGAGCACTCAACGCTCGGCAGCGTGAAGACGATTGGATTGCCGATCAAGTTCTCGCAGACGCCCGGCAAGGTGCGGTCGGGCGCGCCGCTCTACGGCGAGCATACCAATGCAGTCCTCGGCGCTTACGGCTTTGACGCCGACGAAATTGCAGCGCTTCACAAGGAAGGCGCGATTGCCGCGCCGGAGTTTGCAAGGGATGAAGCGGGCTGACGCAAAAGCCTGAGACGACACCAAGACCAAGAAAACAAAAATCAGAGCTACACGGGAGGACTAGATGTCTCAGAAGCCGACATTCGCTGCGATCGCCTTCGGTCTCGCCATTGGGCTCACGGGAGCGGCGAATGCCGCGTGGCAACCGGCCAAGCCGATCGAATTCATTGCAACGGCAGGCCCGGGCGGCGGCACGGACAATTTTGCGCGTGCGGTCCAGAACATCATCACCAAGTATAAGCTGGTCGAGCAGCCTATCGTCGTCGTCAACAAGGCCGGCGGCAGCGGCGCCGAGGGCTACACCTACACCAAGGCGATGGCGGGCGATCCCTACAAGGTCGTGTTCGGCACATCGAACGCGTGGAACCAGCCGATGGTCTCCAAGGTCGCCTATAACTACACCGACCTGACGCCGATTGCCGCGATGGTGCAGGACGAATTCCTGCTCTGGGTGAAGCAGGACGCGCCCTACCAGAACGTGCAGGATTTCCTCAAAGCCGTTGCCGCGAAGCCGCCGGGCGATGTCAAGATGGGCGGCGCGCAATCAAAGGACACCGACGAAACGCTCACCCGCATGATCGACAAGACGGCCAAGGTGAAATTCGTCTACATTCCCTTCAAGAGCGGCGCCGAAGCCGCGGTGCAACTGGCCGGCGGCCATATCGACGCCCACGTCAACAATCCCAGCGAAAGCATCGGACAGTGGAAGGGCAGCACGCAGCGCCCGCTATGCGCCTTCAGCCCGCAGCGCCTGCCCGACGGACCCAAGGTCACGGCAACGCAGAACTGGCACGACATCCCGACCTGCGTTGAATCCGGCCTTGCCATTCCCCAATTCCAGCAACCGCGTACAGTCTGGCTGCCGGGAAAGGTGACCGCCGATCAGGCCGCCTTCTATGTCGATCTGATGAAGAAGGTGCAGGCCACGCCGGAATGGAAGGAATATATCGAGCGGACGTCGCAAACCGACACTTTCCTGACCGGTGATGCCTTCAACAAGTTCATCAAGGAAGATATCGAACGCACCCGCAAGGTTGCCGCCGATGAAGGCTGGCTGATCTCCAACTAGAGTTCGGACGATGGTCTCTGGACGCAGTCTGGAAGCGGCGACGGCGCTCATCACCGGGGCGTTCGGCGCAGCCGTGATCGTCTCCAGCCTCGACAACGGCATCGGCTGGTCCGCCGCCGGTGTCGAGTCCGACACCTTTCCATTGATCGTCGGCCTCGTCATCCTGGCCGGCAGTTTGTTCAATCTCGTGCAGGGGTGGTTGCACGCGCGGGCCGTCATCCTCGGGCCAAGCGAGTTCAGGCGATTGGCGATCCTGTTCGTCCCGGCCGCGGTGTTTGTCGGGGTCATTCCGCTGATCGGGATGTATCCGGCCGCCGCGCTCTATGTGTTCGGAGTGCTGGCCTGGCACAGGCGCGGCTCGCTGTTGCTCGCGGCCGTCGCCGCGATCGGGGCGGCGTTGGCGCTCTATCTGATGTTCGAGCTGACGTTCCAGATCTCTTTGCCGCGCGGCGCGCTCGGCACCTTGTTCGGCTTCTAAGGGAGCGCTTCGTTGGAAAATCTCGAAGCTCTTATGCACGGCTTTGGCATCGCGCTGTCAGGCAATCATATTTTCCTGATGGTGATCGGCGTGCTGCTCGGCATTCTCGTTGGCGTGCTGCCCGGCCTCGGTGCGCCCAACGGTGTTTCGCTGCTGCTGCCGCTCACCTTCGGAATGCAGCCGGTTTCGGCCATCATCCTGCTCTCGTCGATGTACTGGGGCGCCTTGTTCGGCGGCTCGGTCACTTCAATCCTGTTCAACATTCCAGGCGAGCCATCCTCGGTCGCGACCACGTTCGACGGCTATCCCATGGCGCGCGACGGCAGGCCGACCACGGCGCTGGCGACGGCGTTCGGCTCGGCTGCCTTTGGCGCGCTCGCCGGTGTCGTTCTGATTACGCTTGCGGCGTCATGGGTCGCGCAAGTGGCGCTGGCCTTCGGGCCGCCGGAATATTTCGCGGTCTATTTTCTGGCGTTTGCGAGTTTCATCGGGATGGGCGGCTCGCCGCCGATCAAGACGCTGGTATCGCTCGCGATCGGCTTCGCCCTGGCGGCCGTCGGGATCGACACGGTCTCCGGCAGCGTGCGGCTCACCATGGGCATCGACGAGATGGTGAAGGGCGTCAGCTTCGTGGTCGCCGTCATGGGCCTGTTCGGGATCGGCGAGTTGATGATTGCCGTGGAAGAGGAATTTCACGTCAAGGCGATCTCCTCCAAGGTGGAATGGCGCGAAGTCTTCCGTACGCTCGTGGGTCTTCCGAAACATGGCTGGGCGCTGCTGCGCAGCGCGGCGATCGGCTGCTGGATGGGTATCACGCCGGGAGGCCCGACCGCCGCATCGTTCATGAGCTACGGCATCGCCAAGCGTCTTTCGCCCCGGCGCGCGAATTTCGGCAAGGGCGAGCCGGAAGGCATCGTCGCTCCGGAAGCCGCGGATCATGCCGCCGGCACCAGCGCCCTGCTTCCGATGCTGTCGCTGGGCATCCCGGGATCGGCGACCGCGGCCGTCATGATGGGCGGCCTGATGATCTGGGGACTCAATCCCGGACCGATGCTGTTCGTCGAGCAGAAGGACTTCGTCTGGGGACTGATCGCCTCGATGTATCTCGGCAACGTCGTCGCCGTGGTGCTGGTGCTGCTGACGGTACCGATCTTCGCGGCGCTGATGCGCGTGCCGTTCTTCATCATTGCGCCTGTGATCGTCATCATCTGCACCGTCGGAGCCTATTCGGTTTCCAATTCCTATCTCGACGTCATGTTGATGATGGGATTCGGTGTGCTCGGATATCTGTTCAAGAAGCTTCATTATCCGCTGGCGCCGCTGGTGCTCGCGATCGTGATTGGCGACAAGGCGGAAGACGCGTTTCGCCAATCCATGCTGATGTCGAAAGGCTCGCTCGGAATATTTTTTGCCAAACCGCTGGTGACAACGCTGATCCTGCTTGGCGCGGCCCTGCTGCTGATGCCGACAATCTGGCGAACGATCGGCCGGATGATGCCGCGGTCGGAGGTGAAGCCATGATCGTCGCACAGAACAATTTGACCCTAGATTAAGGCCCCGGAGATCCTGATGAGACCGATCATAGCGCTTGCGATGGGCGACCCCGCCGGCATCAGCCCGGAACTGACGGCCCGGCTCCTTGCTCTCGATAACGTCGTCGCCAAGGCCCGGATCGTCGTCATCGGTGACCGCCGCGTCCTCGATGATGGCGCGCGCGTTGCCGCGGTAAAGCTCGACCTGATATCCGCATCGCCCGACGCCGATCTCTCGAAGGAAGAGCGGGCCCCGGTTTTCATCGATCTCGGCCATCTCGATCCGGCATTGGTCGCGCGAAGCACCGCGACAGCCGAAGGCGGCCGGTTTGCGCTGGCGAATTATCGTCAAGCGCTGACGATGGCACGTGACGGCCGGGCCGACGCCGTTTGCTTTACGCCCTTCAACAAGAATGCCATGCGGCTTGCACATCCCGTCTATGACGACGAGATCAGCTTTTCGGCCGACGTGGTCGGATTAGACGGCCCGGCAAGCGAATTCAACGTACTGGACGGGCTTTGGAATGCCCGCGTCACGTCGCATATCCCGCTTGCGGAGGTCGCTTCGCACATCACCAGGGAACGCGTCCTGCGCGCGCTGCGGCTAACGGATGCCTCGATGCGGTCAGCCGGATTCAAGCGTCCGCGCATTGCGGTCGCCGGTCTCAACCCCCATGCCGGCGATGGCGGGAATTTCGGGCGGGAAGAGATCGACGCGATCGGTCCCGCGGTAGAAGAGGCGCGCGCTGACGGGATCGCGACCGAAGGCCCGTTTCCCGCAGATACCGTGTTCCTGCGCGCCAAAGGCGGCGCATTCGATGCGGTGCTGACGATGTATCATGACCAAGGCCAGATCGCGATGAAGCTGATGGGCTTCGATCGTGGCGTGACGCTGCTGGGCGGCTTTCCGTTTCCGATCTGTACGCCGGCCCACGGAACGGCCTATGACATCGCCGGGAAGGGAATCGCGGGGATCGGCGCCGCACATGCTGCGATCCTGCTTGCGGCGGAAATGGCGCAGAGAAAGCTGCAGGCTTGAGCTTTCAAGCACGCCAGCGGCTGGCGTCTGATCACGACGCGCGGCCTATGCGAGTTCGCCGTCGTTCTGCAATTCCGGGAATATCTTCTGATCCCTCAGGATGACTTCGGCCGTTTGATTGTAATGCGCCGTCAGCAAGGCCACGGCATCGTCCGCCTGCTTGCTCAATACGGCCGCCATGATCGCCTGATGTTCGTCGCTCACGTGCCTCGATGGAAAGGCCCTTTGGATCGACAGACGCCGATATCGGTACAGCTGGTCGGCAAGTTGTCCGCAAAATGCGATCAGTGATTGAGATCCACAATTTCCGATCAGGGTTCTGTGAAAGACGCGATGCAGTCTTTCCCACTCCGGATTGTCTTCGAAGCGTTCGGTGTTGAGCGAACGAGGCGTCCTGGCCAGACGATGCTCCGCGAGCAGCAGCAGCTCTTCCCATTGCGGCGTCGAGGCCGCCATGGATTCCCGCAGCGCAAGGCTTTCGACCCAGCACCGGGTCTTGGTCAGTTCAATCAATTCGTTCCGGCTGATGTCCGCGACGTAAAACCCGCGCTGTTCGCGGCATTCGACCAGGCCATCGGCCGCCAGGCGATTGAGCGCCTCGCGCAAAGGCGTCTGGCTGGTCTGATACGTCTCGGTCAGGAAACGCATCTGCAACTTCCGGCCTGGCTCAAGCCTCCCCGAAAGCAGGTCTTCCCTCAGCCGATCATAGACCGTGCTCGCTTGCGTGGAGGATGGCGTAACGGACGCCAAGCGAAGCGCTGATGTGGTGACCACGCCCAAACTCTCCTTTCGGTCCCCAACCCGGTGTCCGATTTCATTGTATACACTTTCTCGTATTCGTACGTAATATATAAATTACTGTTGCTAAGCGCATTTTATATAGGTTAGGAGTCTCCAAGAACCGAGGAAACGACCAGCGGGACCGAAAGCCACGCTGTTTGCGACAACGCTCAACGTTTCCCGGATTTGGGAGCACGCTACGGAATGACCCATTTTCCCGTCACGGCATTGCGCAGCGTCGAGCTCGAAACGCCTGAGATCGGCCGGTCGGAGCATTTCTACACGTCCGTCTGGGGGCTTGATCTGGTGACGCGTCACGACCGCGTCACGTATCTGCGGGCCAGCGGCACCGATCATCATGTGGTTGCCCTGCGGCAGGGCGATCGCCCTGCGCTCAGGGCTGTCACCTTCCGACTGGATTCCGATGGGGAGTTCGACTCTATCGCTGCGGCGTCACAGCAGCAGGGCGCGACGCTGCTCGATGGCCCTGTCCAAAATTCCGGTCCCGATGGCGGGACGGTCATGGCCATTCGGGCACCCGGCGGCGGCGTGCTGCGCTTTGTTTACGGAGACATGCGGCACGCCGCATCTCTTCCGTCCGCGAACCGGCCGACGAGACTGGCTCACGTCAATCTGAACGCTGGGGATGTCGACGGCTTGGCCGCGTTCTATCAGCGGGCGCTTGGCTTTCGCCTGACGGATCGCACCAAGGCCATGGCGTTCGTCCGCTGCAATGACGACCACCATGCGATCGTCATCGCCGACGCCGCCGTGAACGGACTCAATCACGTCGCCTTCATGATGCCGAACCTGGAAGCTGTGATGCGCGGCTCGGGCCGCATGATCGACGCCGGATTTCCAATCGCCTGGGGCGTCGGCCGCCACGGCCCGGGCGACAACGTCTTCGCCTATTTCATCGATCCGGTCGGGATCGTCATCGAATACACCGCCGAAGTTCTGCAGGTCGACGACAATTATGTGGTGCGCGGGCCGTCGGAATGGGTCTGGCCGTCAGGCAGGACAGATCACTGGGGCATCGCCCCTCCCAAGGCCGATCACGTCAAGGCGGCCCAGACGGCCGTGCTCTACGCCGATGCTTAACCGCCCGATCCGCTTCGCTTTAGAATCTCGACTGGAGTCCTGAGTGACGCTTTCATCAGAGCAGCACCGGAGCGATTTCCAAGTGGTCGTGGTTGGTCACGGCCCGTCGGGCGCCATCGCGGCCAGCCTGCTCGGGGACAGGAACATCCGTACCCTGGCGATCGACCGTCAGCGCGACGTCTACGACAAGCCGCGCGCGATTGCGATCGACCACGAGATCCTGCGCCTGCTGGACAATCTCGGCGCCGCGGAGCGCGTGCTGCCTTTCATCGCACCGTTTCCTGCCTCGCAGCATTTCGGCGCCAAGGGCCAGCTGATACGCCGGATCGATATGGTTCCCGAACCCTATCCGCTTGGATACACCCCCAGCATGGTGTTCACGCAGCCGCCGGTCGAGGCGGCGCTGCGCGCGCACGCGGCGGCCTATGACAGCGTCGACGTCGAACTCGGAACTGAGCTCATCGGCTTCGACCAATCGCCGGAGCGCGTGTCGCTGCAACTGCGCGACGACAAGGGAGCGACGCGTTCGGTCACCGCCGACTATATGATCGCTTGCGACGGCGCCTCGAGCGGAACACGGCAAGCGCTTGGCATCACCTTCGAAGACCTCGTATTCGATGAGCCCTGGCTTGTCGTCGATCTCCGGGTCAACGATGCCGCACTCGGCAAGCTGCCGGAGACGGCGGCGCAATTCTGCGATCCGTCGCGCCCGACGTCGTTCATCGTCGGCCCCGGCAATCATCGCCGCTTCGAGATCATGCTGCTGCCGGGTGAAGATCCCCGTGAGATGGAAGCGCCGGCACAAGTCTGGCGGCTGCTCAGCCGATGGATCGGGCCTGATGACGCCACGCTGTGGCGTGCGGCGAGCTACCGGTTTCATGCGCTCGTTGCGGAGGAGTGGCGGCGGGGCCGCATATTCCTCGCCGGCGATGCCGCGCATCAGCAGCCGCCGTTTATCGGCCAGGGCATGTGCCAGGGCATTCGCGACGTCGGAAATCTGGTCTGGAAGCTCGATCGCGTCCTGAAAGGACGATCCGGCGCCGCGCTGCTCGACACCTATGGCGAGGAGCGAAGCGAGCATGTTCGCCAACTCACCACCCGGATCAAGGCGATCGGGCATGTGATCTGCGAGCGCGATCCCGTCGCGGCCGCGGCGCGCGATATCAGCATCCTTGCCGAAGGCGGCGGGCTTCCCCGCACCTTCACCCGCCAGGAGATTGTGCCGCCGCTTCAGAAAGGACTGCTGGCGTTCCCGCTGCATCCGGCGCACGGCACGCTGTTTCCGCAGCCCTGGATCAGAACGGCAGAAGGGCGGCGTCTGCTCGACATCACTGCGGGCGCTGGATGGCGGCTTGTGCTGGACCAGCGCAACGCGCCGGATCTGACCGCTGATGTGCGGGCGCACCTGACCGGGCTTGGCATGCGACTGATCCGCGTCCGTCCTGCTGACGCGGCAGATCAGGCCGGGCACGACGCCGTCACTGAAGAAGATGGCGTTCTCGCAGCCTGGTTCGACCGCCATGGCTGCCGGGCCGCGATCATCCGGCCGGACCACTACGTCTTCGGCGTCGCCAACGACGAACGCGCACTCGGCAAGATGCTGTCAGAGCTTGCGGGACGGCTTCAATGATCCATCAGGGATTGCAGCTTGAAGGCACCAACACTCATCACCGTTACGCGGTTTCCAGAGCGAGGACATCACAATGAAATTGGCGAGTTTTACGATCGGCAACAGCCGCACCTGGGGCGTGATCGAGGGCGAGGAAGCGATTGACGTCGGCGCGCTGCTCAGGGATCGCTATCCCGATCTCAAATCGGCGATCGCCGCCGACGCATTGCCCGCGGTGCGCGACGCCATCCGCACGGCAAAGCGTTACCCCACGGCTGAGATCATTTGGCTGCCGGTCATTCCCAATCCCGACAAGATTCTCTGCATCGGCCTGAATTACGAGATGCACCGCAAGGAAACCGGACGCGCGGAAGTCGAGAACCCCACCGTGTTCGGCCGGTTTGCCAACAGCCAGACCGGGCATCTCGCCAACATCATCCGGCCAAAACTCTCGCACGATCTCGACTTCGAAGGCGAGCTCGCGATCATCATCGGAAAGCCCGGACGCCATATCGCGCGTTCTGACGCATGGAACCACATCGCCGGCTATGCCTGCTACAACGAAGGCAGCGTGCGCGATTTTCAACGCCACACGCATCAGTTTACGCCGGGCAAGAATTTTCCGGAGACCGGCGCTTTCGGCCCCTGGATGATGACGCCGGACGAACTCGGCGATGTTGCGCCGCTGCGGCTGCAGACCCGCGTCAATGGTCAGATCGTCCAGGACGCGACGATCGATCAGATGATTTTCGATATTCCGCGGCAGATCGAATACTGCTCGTCCTTTACGCGCCTCGAGCCGGGCGATGTGATCGTAACGGGGACGCCCGGCGGCGTGGGCGCCAAGCGAACCCCGCCGCTCTGGCTGAAGCCGGGCGACATTGTCGAGGTCGAAATCGATCGCCTTGGCGTGCTGCGCAATGGCGTCGCCGACGAAACCTGATCGAAGCGGGCAGCCCGCGCCGACATTTATCCGAGAGGACGCCGCCTCAAGCGATCAGAAATCGCAGGCGAATATTTCAGGGAGGATCACCATGCCAAAACTATCCCGCCGCGTGCTGTTGACCGGCATTGCGCTCTGCCTCTCGGGTCCGGCGTACGCACAATCATGGCCGCAAAGACCCGTGTCGGTCGTGGTGCCGCAGGCGGCGGGCAACAGCCCGGATGTGCTGTGTCGCATTATCGCTGACAAACTCTCGCGGGCGCTCGGACAGCAGTTCGTCGTCGAGAACCGTCCAGGCGCCGCGAACCTCGTTGGCACGCAGGCCGTCGCCCGCGCCGCCCCCGATGGATACACCTTCCTGTTTGCCACTTCGGCAGCGCTTGTCACCAACCCCTATACGTTCAAGAAGCTTCCCTACGATCCGATGAAGGATTTTGTGCCGGTCGCCATGGTGGCCCGAAGCAACCACGTCCTTCTCGTCAACCCCGAGGTGAAGGCGAAGACGCTTGCGGAATTGATCGCGCTGGAAAAGTCAGCGCCGGGATCCCTGAGCATGGCGGTCGACGGTCCGCGCAACCTCTCGGGCCTGATCGCACAATCGATCAACAAGCAGGCCGGGACCGGCTTCGTTCTGGTCCCCTACAATACGACCACGAACGCGGTGCAGGACAGCATGACGGGACGGGTCCAGGTGACTATACAAGCCGCATCGATTGCAGAATCCTTCATCGCGGCGGGCACGCTTCGACCTGTTGCCGTTGCGGGCAGCAAGCGCATCGGCTCGTTGCCGGACGTGCCGGCGATCGCGGAAACGTTGAAGAGCGTCGACCTGCAAGGCTGGTTCATGTTGATGGCGCCGGCCGGCACGCCCACCGACATCATCCAGAAGCTCAGCTCCGAGATTGCGGGCGCATTAAAGTCCCCGGAGGTGCAGGAGCGCGCCCCCGCCCTCGGCTTTGATGTCGGCATTGGTGACGCGGTGACGCCTGCAGGCGCGAAGCGGTTTCTCGATGCCGAGCATGCGTCCGCAGGCAAGGTCATCCAGGAACTCGGTATCCAACCTGAATAGCAAGTAATTAGGGCGCGGACTCATTAACGCGCAGCCAATTGCGGATTGATGCGAGCTTCATGAACGCTAAGTTGTTGGCCGCGAGTTTGTCGTATCGGGTCGCGACGCACCGACATTGCTTGATCTTGTTGAAGAACCGATCGATCAAGTTTCGTGCGCGAGGAACGGGCTGAAGCAGATCGCGTCTTTGCGATTTCGTTTCGGCGGGATGTTTGCCCAGGCTTCTTGCTGGCGGGCAGGTCGCGCCAGGGAGCACCTGAGCGCACTTCCAGGACTAACCGCCAACCGGACATGCCCGACATGCAAAAATCGACGCGATTGACCCGTTTCGGACATGGGCATAGCCGGACGCCGGCCCACAATTCTGCTATATACCCATTCAATCTTCCCCGAGCTTTGGGGGTGCGTCTTGAGCAGCGAGCACGTAGAGCGGCGGCTGGCAGCTATTCTGGCGGCGGATGTCGCGGGCTCTTGCCGCTTGATAGGGATAGACGAAGAGGGCACGCTGGCGCGACTGAAAGCGCTTAGAAGAACGATTTTCGATCCCAAAATCGCTGAGCATCACGGACGCGTCGTCAAGAATACCGGGGACGGCGCTATTGCCGAGTTCGCCAGCGTGGTCGACGCCGTCCGATGTGCCGACGAAATTCAACGCGGCATGGCCGAACAAAATATCGACGTGCCGCACGACAAGCAGATCGAACTCCGCATCGGCATTCACGTCGGCGATATTATTATCGAAGAAAACGATATCTTTGGTGACGGGGTCAATATTGCAGTGCGTCTCGAAGGGACGGCAGAGCCGGGCGGCATCAGCATCTCGGACGACGCTCGTCGGCAAATTCGTGGCAAGGTAGATGTAAGTTTTGAGGATTTGGGTTCGCAATCCTTGAAGAATATCGCCGAGCCGATGCGGGTTTGGCGCGTCCCATACGGTCGCACCGTGCCAGCCGTGCCGAACCGCTGGCCTGTTGATGAAACCCTTGCTCTACCCAATAAACCCTCGATCGCCGTTCTCCCCTTCACCAACCTGAGCTCCGATCCGGAACAGGAATATTTCGCGGACGGGATGGTAGATGACATCATCACAGCGCTATCTCATTTCAAGGCGCTGTTCGTCATCGCTCGCAACTCGAGCTTCACATACAAGGGGCGCGCCGTCGACGTGAAGCAGATCGGGCGCGAACTTGGGGTGCGCTACGTGTTGGAAGGCAGCGTTCGGAAGGCCGCAAACCGGGTGCGCATCACGGGACAGCTCGTCGATGCCGCCACTGGGGCACATCTTTGGGCAGAACGTTTTGATGGTGGTCTCGGCGACATCTTCAATCTGCAGGATCAGGTGACCGAGAGCGTTGTGGGGGCGATCGCGCCGGCGGTGGAAAAAGCCGAGATCGAGCGTGCCAAGCGCAAGCCGACCGAGAGTCTCGACGCCTATGCCCTCTATTTACGCGGGTTGCCCAGGTTTTATCAGGTTGCAAGCAGGCAAGCGAACGAAGAGGCATTACGCCTGTTCAACAGCGCGATCGAGCTCGACCCGGATTTTGCATCTGCCTACGGTCGTGCCGCCCATTGCTACGCCATAGCTAGGGCCAATGGCTGGATTTCAGTCACACGGAACGAGATTGCTGAGGTGACAAGGCTCGCTCAGCGGGCGGTTGAGTTGGGCAAGGATGACCCGATCGCGCTCGCCTCCGGCGGGTGGGCGCTAGCGTTTGTCGTTCGCGATCTCGAGGTGGGCGCTGGCTTGATCGATCGCGCGCTTGTGCTCAATTCCAATTGGGCCGAGGCATGGAGTTTCGGCGGCTGGGTGAAAATCTGGCTCGGCGAGCCGGAAGCGGCGATCGAGCGCTTCGCGCGTGCCATGCGCCTGAGCCCACTTGATCCGTCGCTGCTAAGAATGCCAAGCGGGACCGCGAATGCACATTTCTTCCTGGGCCGCTATGACGAAGCGGCATCGTGGGCGGCAATGGCATTGCAGGACAATCCGGACTATCAACCTGGATTACGGATCGCCGCCGCAAGCAATGCAATGGCCGGGCGGCCGGAGCAAGCACATAAGGCAGTGGCTCGGCTGCGGCGACTGAACCCCACGCTACGTGTTTCCACTCTCAAAGACGTGTTGGGCCCTTTTAGGCGAGCCGAAGACCTTTTGCGATACGAAGAAGGATTGCGGCAAGCCGGGCTGCCCGAATGACCAAAAGCAGCCAGGGACCGGTTGCAACGAAGTAATCGAATGAATGCGACTTCCGTTGTTGGCACTTCTCGGAAGTGCCGTGATGTCCGACTTGAGTCCGAAACGCGCAACAAAGCGGACGTCCGCCGACCACTCAAAATTGATGGGTTCACGTCCCAGTGCGATCGGGCGGTCGGCTGCGTGAGAGCCTGCAAGGGCTTCCCTCCCGGCCGATCCAGCCACTTGCAGCATGATCAACCTGCAAAATTGCTCCCTTGATCTCTGCAAATTCATTATTGGCAAGAACGCGACTGCCGTATTCGGCTTGACGAATACAGGCGGCAATACATTTGATCGCGACCTGAACTTTTGATGACAGTTTTATGACAGCGGCGTCCATCAGCGCCGACAAGACCGATTCCTCAAGTGCAGATCGCCGACGCGCTCGCCGTCACTCCCGCAAGACTCCGACCCACGTATTATATTTTTGTCGTGATTCGCAGCGATTCATGACAGAAGTAAAACAATCAGATGTCAGTTCGATTAAATGCGGAGCGGTAAATGAGCTTGGAATGGCGTGCGCAACCAGCCTCCCTGGCCTGGTCGAATCCGGTGATCCGGTGGTGGGGCATGCTGACGTTGGTCAGCGGCGCCAATATCGCGGTTTGGTTCGTGCTGTACCGCCAGCTCCACGGACAGCCGATTGGAAGTCCAGCCAGCACGTCCGGCGTGGAGCTGATGCTCGCGCTCAGCGCGGCCTATGTGTTCGGTTGCGCCTTCCGCTCGATCCTGCCGCGCGCCGACGTGCAACGGATCTGCCTGTTCGACACCTGGCTGTCGAGCGTGTTCGTCGGCCGCTCGGTTGCGACCGTGGCGGAGATCGCCTTCGCGGCACAATGGGCTGTCATCCTGCACCAGCTCGGCACCATCACGGGCGCGGACACCACCGTGAACGCCGCCTGGGTGATCGTGCCGCTGATCGTGATCGCGGAGTGCTTCTCCTGGCACGCGGTGCTGACCACCAAATATCTAAACAACGCCATCGAGAATTCGATCTGGGCCGTCGTCTTCTTCATCATCGGCGTCGGTCTCTGCCGCCTGCTGCCGGAGTTCGACGGTGCGGTACGCGCGATCCTGATCGTCACGATCGTCGGGATCGCGTTTTATCTGGCGTTCCTGATGACCGTCGACGTCCCGATGTATTTGAACCGATGGCGGGCCGATGTCGCCGACGGCAATCCGCTGCTGCACCCGCTCGAGGGTCTGCGCGACGTGCGCACGCGCTGGATCGTGACGCACGACATTGCCGAGTGGAAGGAAGAGATTGCCTGGATGTCGCTCTATTTCAGCCTGGCGGTCTGGTCGAGCCTGGCGCTGTGCGTGTTCTATTCGCTCGGGGATCAACTGCCGCGCTATCGCACCCCGGCGCCCGTCGCGAGCTTGCCGTCGACCGCGAGCATTTCGTCGCAGGCGCCGGCGGTCGTTGCCGGGCTTGAGCCGGTCATGGTGCGCCACCGCAATTAGGCGCGGACGCCGCTTTTCCCAACGAACGAGCGTGGCTGCAGTCCGGATAACCGGTCTCGTGGCGAACCGGTCGCTTGGTCCGCCGGGTCAAGCCGGACTTTTGGTCAAGACGGTTTTGGCGAAGCGTGGCCCGGTTCCTGCTTTGACAGGCTGGTACTAACCTGATCCATTTCCTTGGTGGTCCGATCATTTGGTCCACGCCCCCTGCGGCGGCAGGGGCGCCAGGGGGCGTGAGTCAGACATTTTGCACCAGCCGAGGAGCCAATCCGATGCAAGAACGGGAACTTCGAGATCTCATTGCAGACGTCAAGACCGGACGCTTGTCGCGGCGGTCTTTTGTCCAGCAGATGATCGCCGTCGGCCTGACGGCACCGATGGCCGGCATGATGCTGGCCCAATCCGGGGTGGCGATGGCCCAGACCGCGATCCCCTACAAGCCGACCAAGGCCGGCGGCGGCGGGCTTTTGAAAATCCTGTACTGGCAGGCAGTCACCCTGCTCAACCCGCATTTCGCCGTCGGCACCAAGGACCAGGACGGCTCCCGCGTCTTTTACGAGCCGCTGGCCGGATGGGACCAGGAGGGCAATCTGGTCCCGGTGCTGGCCGCCGAAATTCCAAGCAAGGAAAACAACGGCCTCACCGAGGACGGCCTCTCGGTGGTCTGGAAGCTGAAAAAGGGCGTCAAATGGCATGACGGCATGCCGTTCACGGCTGACGACGTCGTGTTCAACTGGGAATATGCGCGCAATCCCGAGACCGCCGCGGTCTCGATCGCCAGCTACAAGGACGCCAAGGTCGAAAAGGTCGACGATTTCACCGTTCGCGTGACGTTTTCAAAGCCGACGCCGTTCTGGGCCGACGCCTTTGTCGGCACCTATGGCATGATCATCCCGAAACATCTGTTTGCCGATTACATCGGCGGCAAGTCGCGCGACGCGCCGGCCAACCTCAAGCCGGTGGGTACCGGTCCTTACGTTTTCGTCGATTTCAAGCCGGGCGACATCGTCCGCGGCAAGCTCAATCCGAACTACCACATGCCCAACCGTCCGTATTTCGACAACATCGAAATCAAGGGCGGCGGCGATGCGGTGTCGGCCGCGCGCGCAGTGCTGCAGACCGGGGAATATGACTATGCCTGGAACATGCAGGTCGAAGATGAAATCCTGACCAAGCTGGAAGGCGCCGGCAAGGGCAAGGTCAGCATCGTCGAGACCGGCAATATCGAATTCATCATGCTCAACTCGACCGATCCGGCGGCGGAGGTCGACGGCGAACGCGCCAGCGTCAAGACCAAGCATCCGCTGTTCAGCGACCCGGCGGTGCGCCAGGCCATCAATCTCCTGATCGATCGCGCCTCGATCGAGAAGTTCATCTATGGCCGAACGGCGAGCGCCACCGCAAACTTCCTCAACGCCCCGGAGAAGGTTCGCTCGAAAAACACCAAATTCGAGTTCAACATAGAGAAGGCCAACGCGATCCTGGAAGCCGCCGGCTGGAAAAAGGGCGGCGACGGCATTCGCGCCAAGGACGGCAAGCCGCTGCGGTTCGTCTACCAGACCTCGATCAACGCGCCCCGCCAGAAAACGCAGGCCATCATCAAGCAGGCGTGCCAGAAGGCAGGCATCGACGTCGAGCTGAAGTCGGTGGTGGCATCGGTGTTTTTCTCCTCCGACGCCGCCAATCCCGACACCTACACGCATTTCTATTGCGATGCGCAGATGTACAACACCACCATGACGCAGCCCGACCCCGGGTTCTTCATGAACCAGTATCTGTCGTGGCGCGCCGCGAACAAGGAAAACAAGTGGCAGGGCCGCAACGTCTCGCGCTGGCAGAACAAGGAATATGACGAGATTTACAAGCAGGCCGAGCAGGAACTCGATGCCGTGAAGCGGGCCGCGATGTTCATCAAGCTCAACGACCTCGTCGTGACGGACAACTACATCCAGCCCCTGCTCCGCCGGCCGAAAGTCTCGGCCGTCGCCGGCAATCTGGCGGTGCCTCTCAGCGGCTGGGACAACGATCTATGGCAGATCGCGAACTGGTACCGTGAGACCTGAGGTGAGCTTTGCGATGCGCAAGATCTGAACGGGCGGTGGCAGGACGACCATGGGAAAATACATCCTCCGGCGCCTGATCATCGCCCTGCCCAGCCTGCTCGGCATCAGCCTCATTCTCTTTGTGCTGCTGGCGCTGGCGCCGGGCGATCCGTTCGGCGAACTTGCCACCAACTCCAATGTGCCGCCCGAAGTCCGGGAGGCGCTGCGGGTGAAGTTCGGCATCGACGATCCGATTTTCATCCGCTATTTGCGCTGGCTCGCCGCGATGCTGCAGGGCGACTGGGGCTTTTCGTTCGCCAGCCGCATCGACGTCGACCAGTTGATCCTGCAGCGGGTTCCAACCACGCTGTTCGTGGTCGGCTCGTCGCAGATCCTTGCACTGGCGGTGGCGCTGCCGGTCGGCGTCTATGCGGCGATGCGGCCCTATTCGATCTTCGACCAGATCGCCAACACTTTTGCCTTCATCGGCTTCTCGCTGCCGACCTTCTTCACCGGACTGCTGCTGATCCTGATCTTCAGCATCAATCTCGGCTGGCTGCCGTTCGTCTACCGGGTCGATATCCCGGCCACCGGCTGGGCCTGGGCTTTCGAATATTTCAAGCAGGCGATCATGCCGATTTCGGTGCTCGGGCTGTTTCAGGCCGCCTCCTATACCCGCTACGTCCGCTCGGCGGTGCTCGACGTCATCCGCCTCGATTATGTCACCACGGCACGCTCGAAGGGTCTCAATGAAGGCAAGGTCGTCATCAAGCACGTGGTGCGCAACGCCTTGATCCCCGTGGTGACGCTGGTCGCGCTGCAAATGCCGGCCGTGTTCGGCGGCGCCATCGTCACCGAACAGATCTTCCGCATCCCCGGCATTGGTTCACTGCTGATCAGCGCCATCCTCGCCAACGACACACCGGTCATCATGGCGGTGACCTTCGTGTTCGCCTGTCTCGTCGTCGTCTTCAACCTATTGGCCGATATCATCTATGGCTGGCTCGACCCACGCATCTCCTATCGCTGACGTCGTCGTTCCGCTCGAGGGACGCCCGCGTCACATTTCGCCCGGCTATGAGGTGTGGCGAAAATTTCGCCGCCATCGCATGGCGGTGGCGAGCATCGGCATTTTGACAATGCTGACCGCGGCCGTTCTGTTCGGACCGCTGATCTGGCGGATACCGATCAACGAAATCGATTTCACCGCGCGGCTCGCTCACCCGTCGTGGGACCACCCGTTCGGCACCGACGATCTCGGCCAGGACCTGCTGGCGCGCATGCTGTATGGCGGACGCATTTCGCTGGCGGTCGGCTTCGCGGCGATGGCGGTCGCCATCATCGTCGGCGTCCTGATCGGGGCGATCTCGGGCATCTCCCGCGGCAGCGTCGACGCCGCGCTGATGTGGATCACCGACCTGTTCCTGGCGTTGCCGCAACTGCCGCTGCTGCTATTGGTGATCTATCTGTTCCGGGATTTTCTCAAGAACTGGGTCGGCCCCGAGGGCGGCGTCTTCATCCTGATCGTGCTCGTGATCGGTGCGTTTCGCTGGATGCCGGTGGCGCGGCTGGTGCGCGCGCAGTTCCTGTCGCTGCGCGAAAAGGAATTCGTCGAAGCGGCGCGCGCGCTCGGCGCCACCACGCCGCGGCTGGTGATCAGGCACATCCTGCCGAACTCGCTCGGGCCTGTCATCGTGGCCGGCACCATCGACGTCGCGGCGGCGATCATCGCGGAATCGACGCTGTCGTTTCTCGGCCTCGGTTTTCCGCCTGACATCCCGACCTGGGGGCGGCTGTTGTTCGACGCCAAGGATTATCTCGACATCGCACCGCATTGGGCGCTGTTCGCGGGCGCCGCGATTTTCCTGACCGTGCTCACCATCAATTTCATTGGCGACGGATTGCGCGACGCGCTCGACCCCCGGAGAGTCATGTAATGTTGCGTCCGGAGGATACCGCGAGCGTGGGTGCGAAACCGACTGACGAAGCGCCCATGCTCGACATCAGGGGCTTGAAGACGCATTTCGCGACCGATGACGGCGTCGTGCAGGCGGTCGACGGCGTCGATATTGCCGTCCGGCGCGGGGAGACGGTCTGCGTGGTCGGCGAGTCCGGTTGCGGCAAGACGGTCACGGCGCTTTCCGTGCTCAAGCTGATCGCAATGCCCCCCGGGCGGATCGCCGGCGGGCAGATCCTGTGGCAGGGCCGCGACCTGGTGCCGATGGCGGCGGACGAGATGAACCGGATTCGCGCCAAGGAAATCGCCATCGTGTTCCAGGAGCCGATGACCTCGCTCAATCCGGTCTACACCATCGGCGACCAGATCGGCGAAGTAATCGCCCTGCATGAAGGCCTCGGACGCCGCGCCGTGCTGGAGCGGACCATCGACATGCTGGCGCTGGTCCAGATCCCGAACCCGGCGCGCCGCGTCAACGACTACCCGCACCAGTTTTCCGGCGGCATGCGGCAACGCGTGATGATCGCGATGGCGCTATCCTGCCATCCGAAGCTCCTGATCGCGGACGAGCCGACCACGGCGCTCGATGTCACGATCCAGGCGCAGATCCTCGATCTGCTGCAGGACATGAAATCGCGCCTCGGCATGTCGATCATGCTGATCACCCACGCCATGGGCGTCGTCGCCGAAGTCGCCCAGCGCGTGGTGGTGATGTATGCGGGCAAGGTGGTGGAGGAAGCCGCGGTCGAGCAGCTGTTTGCCAACCCGCGCCATCCCTATACGCAGGGCCTGATCCGCTCGATCCCGCGCGTCGACAGGGGCGGCGGGCGCAAGGCCCGGCTGCAGACCATCGCCGGCACGGTGCCGAAGCTGATCAACCCGCCCGAGGGCTGCCGCTTCGCGCCGCGCTGCGGTTTTGCGACCGATGAATGTGTGCGCGCGCAGCCTGCCTTGCGTGAGCTCGAACCCGGCCACAAGGTGGCCTGCATCCACGCCGAAACGACGGTGGTTCAATGAGCGAGCCGCTGCTCAAAGTCGCAAAACTGACCAAGGAATTTCCGCTCAAGGGCGGGCTGTTCAGCGGTCAAACCGCCAGCGTTCATGCGGTCGACGGCGTCGATTTTCACGTCGACCGCGGCGAAACGCTGGGCCTGGTCGGGGAATCCGGCTGCGGCAAATCGACCACCGGCCGCTGCGTGCTTCGCCTGATCGAACCGAGTTCGGGCGAAATCCATTTCGACGGCAAGGATGTCCGGTCGCTCAAGGCCGACGACCTTCGCATCCTGCGCCGCGACATCCAGATCATCTTTCAGGACCCTTACGCGTCGCTCAATCCGCGCATGAATGTGGGCGCGATCGTCGGCGAAGCGCTGATCATCCACCAACTGACCAAGACCAAACAGCAGTTCGAAGAGCGCGTGGTGGATTTGCTGGAAACCGTCGGCCTGCGCGCGGACCATATGAGCCGCTATCCGAATGAATTCTCCGGCGGCCAGCGCCAGCGCATCGGCATCGCGCGGGCGCTTGCGGTCGAGCCCAAGCTGATCATCTGCGACGAGCCGGTGTCGGCGCTGGATGTCTCGATCCAGGCCCAGGTCATCAACCTGCTGGAAGATCTGCAGGAAAAGTTCGGGCTCGCCTATCTCTTCATCGCCCACGATCTTGCGGTGGTCGAGCATATCTCCAAGCGTATCGCGGTGATGTATCTCGGGCGCATTGTCGAGATGGCGTCAGCCCACGAACTCTATGCCTCGCCGCGGCATCCCTACACCGAAGCGCTGCTGTCGGCGGTGCCGATACCGGATCCAAAGGTGAAGCGGCAGCGCGTCCGGCTGTCGGGCGAAGTGCCGAACCCGATTTCTCCGCCGACCGGCTGTCACTTTCACACCAGATGCCCGATCGCGCAGTTTCCGTTATGCAAAAGCGAGGCCCCGCCGCTCAAGCAAAGCGCCGACGGGCACTGGGTCGCCTGCCATTTCCGCTGAAGGCAAGTCTGCACGGCGCGCCGTTCCATCGAGATGATCCGGCGATGGCGCCCTTCCCGGGCGGTGGCGCAAAGCGCACGCTCATTCCTGTTTCCAGAACCGGTCGTTTGGCGTTATCCCGGCCGGATCAGAGGAAAATTCGGGCCGGATGCGGTTGAGGTAATACATATTCACCAAACCCTGATGCTTCACTTCGACGGCGCCACGAGCGTCGGTCTCGAATCGCGTTTTGATGTGCTGCCAGGTTGATTCGGCGATGCTGATGCGTCCGGGAGCGCCGGCGGCTTCGACGCGCTGGGTTATATTCACGGTATTTCCCCAGATATCGTAGGTGAATTTGTGTTTCCCGACGACGCCGGCGATGACCGGTCCGGTATTGATTCCAATTCTTACCTGCCACGCCGGAAGGTGCAGCTTCTCGCGTTGCCGATTGAGTCTGGCCAGGTGATCGATGACCTGCAGCGCCGCCAACGCGGCATCGATGGCGTGCGAGCGATTAGGCTCCGGTACGCCGCCGACAGCGAGATAGGCGTCTCCGATCGTCTTGAGTTTTTCGAGGCGCTGCTTGGCCATGATGTCGTCGAACCTGGTGAAGTGCTGGTCGAGCTGGTCAATGACGCTCGCCGGCTCCATGGTTTCGACCAGTCGGGTGAAGCCGGTGAAATCGATCAGCATCACCGTCGCAGAATCGAAGAAGCGCGGCTGAACGCGGTCATTTGCCTTGAGCTCGGCTGCGATGGATGACGGCAGGATGTTCAGCAGCAGCTTGTCCGATTCGGCTTTCCCGGCGACGGCCTGGTCGCGTGCACGCTCCAACTCACGCAGCATCTCGTTGCGCACGCGCAATTGCCGGCGCAATTCGAGGTGAACCATCGTCTGGTGTGCCAGTCGTCTGAGCGCCTCCTGCTGCTCGAAGGTAAGTTCCCGCGGCTCGAAAGCGATCACGCACAAGGTGCCCAGGGCATAGCCGTCCTGCGTGATGAGGGGAACGCCGCAATAGAAGCGAATGTGCATATCGCCCGTCACCAGCGGGCTGGTATTGAATCGTTGATCCTTTATCAGGTCGGGAATGTAGAGGATGTCGTTGTTGCAGATCGTGGCCGTGCAAATCGAAATTTCCCGCGGGCATTCGGAAAGCTCTACTGGAAGTGGACCATACTTCGCCTTGATCCACTGCCGCGAGGCGTCGACGAAGCTGACCAGGGCGGCGGGGCAGCCGCAGATCTGCGCCGCCAGTTCGGTGATTTCGTCGAAACCGGCTTCTGGAAGCGTGTCGAGGATTGCGTAGTTTGTCAGCGCGACAAGGCGTCCGGGCTCATTGACTGGAATCGTCTGGTTCATGACAAGCCCTTCGCGTTAGCCGCGTCATCAAGTCTGGTCGCGAGACAAGAGCCGTCACATAGCCATCATCGCATCTCTCTGTCGCCAAAGACGAACATGCGGCTACCGGTCAGAAAGCTCCTGGAGCTATTCCTGTTGGCTCAAATTAGCACAGTGACGACTGGAAGACGAGCGATGGGAAGAGCGCAGCAGGACTATGCGTGGCCGACATCGCCATTGGCCAGGTCCGGGTTGCGCCGCGAGCGGACCTGCACAGGCTGGACGTGAAGCCTGGCCGCCAGCATGATCCCGTGAGATCGCTAGCCCGTGCCGGCACGAGAGGCGACACGGCCGCCCGCCGGAGGATTTTCGCTCACCAGGGAGACCAACATGTCCGATCCGCAACGCCGGGAGTTTCTCGCTGCCGCCGCCGCCATCGCCTCGCTGGCGACGCTGGCCGGATCGCAAGTGGCGGTCGCCGGCGATCCCAGCTTCATGAACAACGTCCCCGATCCCTCGGTGTCGGGAAAGGACCTGCCGACCTTCAAGTTCGCGCTGGAGAAATCCGCCGGCAAGGTGATCGGCAACAGCTACGGCAAGGAAGCCACCGTCACGCAGCTGCCGATCTCCAAGGGAATTGCCGGGGTTTCGATGCGGCTCGAGCCCGGCGCGATGCGCGAGATGCACTGGCACGCCACCGCGGCCGAATGGGCGTTCGTGTTCGAGGGGCGCGTTCGCACCACCGTCGTCGATCCCAACGGCTTTGCCGAGACCAACGATTTCGATCCGGGCGACGTCTGGTACTTCCCCCGCGGTCACGGTCACATGCTGCAATGTCTTGGCGACAAGCCCTGCCGTTTCATTCTGATCTTCGACAACGGTTATTTTTCCGAGTTCGGTACCTTCAGCATCACCGACTGGATCGGGCACATCCCGAAAGCGCTGCTGGCAAAGAACTTTGGCGTGCCGGAATCGGCGTTCGACAATTTCCCCAAAGACGAAGTGTATTTTGCCCGCGGCAAGCCGCCACCCGCGGAGCCGTCGGTGCCGCTGCAGGGCTGGAAGCTGCCGCCGCAAACGCACAAATACCGCCTGCTGGCGCAGCCGCCGCACGGCATCTTTCAGGGCGGCCGGGAATGGCGCGTCGATTCAAGCCGCTTTCCGATTGCGAAAACCATCACCGGCGTCGTGCTCGATCTCGATCCCGGTGCGCTGCGAACACTGCACTGGCATCCGAATGCCGACGAGTGGCAGTACGTGCTGGACGGCACCGTCAGCGTCACGCTGTTCGGCTCGCACGGGCGCACAAGGATAGAGCAGTTGCAGCAGGGCGACGTCGGCTATATCCCGCAAGGCTACGGGCACTCGATCGAAAATGTCGGCGACAAGCCTGCGCGCGTCCTGATCGGCTTCAATTCCGGTATCTACGAGACCATCGACCTGTCGCAATGGATCGCGGCCAACCCGGCCGACGTGCTCGCCACCAATTTCAGCCAGCCGCCGGAATTATTCGGAAAGTTTCCCCATCGCGACGTGTTCGTCACGGGCAAGGATGGACCCGGCAAATAGGCCGGGAATCGGAAAAACTCACGCCGGCAGGGGTTTTGGTACGGGCGCGCCATTGAGCAGCTTGCCGATCTCCGGCTTGCACGCGCCGCAATTGGTGCCGGCTTTCAGGCGCTGGCCGATAGCTTCGACATTTCTCGCGCCTTTGCTGATTTCGGCGGAGATTTGCCGTTGCCCGATACCGAAGCACGAGCAGACGATCGGCCCGATATCTTCGCCGGCTTCCAGCGGCTGCCCTGTGAGCAGCGACATCCGCGCCTTGGGCGAGAGCGTGTTTTCCGCGAACAAATTGGTCAGCCATGAACGCGACACCAGTTTGTGGTCCGAGGCGATGAAGATGCATCCCTCCAACCGCCCGTCGCGAATGCTCGCGTAACGATACCGGCCGATGCTCGGATCGCGATAGGCGATCCATTCGATGTCCGCCTGCTCGGCGCGGAGCTGCGCGCGCGCCCAATCGCGCCAGCTCGCCGGCCGTTCCTCGATCGCCAGCTCCATGCGCCAGCACATGCCCGACCGTCCGGAAACCCAGTACCCCTTCTCCGGGCGCTCGATCTCGTAACGGCTTAGAATGAAGGCATGCCATTTCGGCAGATAGGGCTCGGCCTTCACGGGCGTATGCTTGGATTCCGGCTGTCCGGATATCGGATCGGTCGCGGGATTGACCAGCGCGTTGATCAGTCCGTCGCCGGCATACTCGCCATTCCAGTGCATCGGCACGAACACGCAGCCGCGCCGCTGTTCGGCGGTGACGGTCACGCGCGCCACCATCTGGCCCCAGGGACTGGAGAGCCGGGCGAGCGCGCCGTCGTCGAGCTCCGCCTTGCGCGCATCCTCGGGGTGGAATTCGGCGCAGGGTTCGAACATGTGCATCATCAGTCGCGGCGATTTCCCGGTCCGCGTCATGGTGTGCCACTGGTCGCGAATCCGGCCGGTGTTGAGAATCAGGGGATGCTCGCGGCTGGTCGGGTTCTTGGGCGGGCGCGGCACAACCGGAATAAAGCGCGCCTTGCGATCGGGGGTGAAGAATCCGCCGGTCTCGAACAGCCGCTGCGTGCCGGTCGGATAATCCCGCGTCACCGGCCATTGTACCGGGGCCAGCGTCTCGTAAGCGCGATCATCGAGCGTGCTCAAGGCGGAGAGATCGAAATCCCGCACGCCATTATTCTCAAAGCCGGAGAGGCTGGCGTGCTCCCGAAATATCCCGGCCACGCTCGTATAGTCGAAGCCTGAAAATCCCATGCGGCGGGCGACATCGCAGATGATCCGCCAATCCGGACGCGCGGAGCCGGGTGCCGGCAAGAACGGCCGTTGCCGGGAGATGCGGCGCTCGGAATTGGTGACGGTGCCGTCCTTTTCGCCCCACGCCGTCGCAGGCAGCAGCACATGGCCGTGACGCGTCGTGTCGGTATGCCGCATGCAATCCGACACCACGACGAGGTCGCAGGCATCCAGCGCGGCGCGCGCGCGCGTGGCATCCGGCAGGCTGACCAGCGGATTGGTGGACATGATCCAGACCGCCTTGATGCGGCCGTCGGCCATCGCGTCGAACATCTCGACCGCCTTGAGCCCGGACTTGTCTGCGATGACGGGCGAGCGCCAGAAGCGCTGCACGAGTTCGCGATGGCGCGGGTTCTCGATCTCCATATGGGCGGCGAGCTGATTGGCGAGGCCACCGACTTCGCGTCCGCCCATCGCATTGGGCTGGCCGGTGAGCGAGAACGGCCCCATGCCGGGCTTTCCGATCCGGCCGGTCAGCAGATGGCAGTTGATGATCGCATTGACCTTGTCGACGCCGCTGCTCGACTGATTGATGCCCTGGGAATAGAGCGTGACGACGCGCTCGGTCCTGGCGAACCAGCTGAAAAACTGCTCGACTGCACTGCCCGTCAGCCCGCAGACGTCAGCCGTGTGCGCCACGGTCTGGCCAGCTACTTGCGCCAGCGCCGCCTCGGCGCCGGTGGTGAAATCGCCGACGAACGCGCCATCGGCCGCCTTGTTCTTCGCAAGATACGCCAGCAATCCGTTGAACAAAACGGAGTCGCTGCCCGAACGAACCGGCAGATGCAGGTCGGCGCCCTCGCAGGTCGCCGTCCGGCGCGGGTCGATGACGACGATGCGGCAAGCGGGATTTTTGGCTTTCGCCGCCAGCATGCGCTGGTGAAGAATCGGATGGCACCAGGCCGCATTGGATCCGACCAGGACCAGCAGGTCGGCCAGTTCCAGATCTTCATAACAACCCGGAACGGTGTCGCTGCCGAAGGCACGCTTGTGACCCACCACGCTGGAGGCCATGCACAGCCGCGAATTGGTATCGATATTGGCGGTGCCGACAAAGCCCTTCGCGAGCTTGTTGACGACGTAGTAGTCCTCGGTGAGAAGCTGGCCCGAGACGTAGAACGCCACCGCGTCAGGCCCGTGCTCCCGGATCGCCTTGCTGAATCCATCGGCGACATGGCCGAGCGCGGCGTCCCAGGTCGCAGCGCGGCCGTTGACCATGGGCTCGAGCAGGCGTCCTTCCAGATCGACGGTTTCAGCCAGCGCCGATCCTTTCGCGCACAGCCGCCCGAAATTTGCCGGATGCAGCTGATCACCCCGGACCGTGACCGCCCCCGCCGGATCCCTGTCGGCCACGACGCCGCAGCCGACGCCGCAATAGGGACATGTCGTCTTGACTGGCACGCGTCGTTACCCTCAATCGGCGGAAGCGGCGACTACCTCACGAACGGACAGCCACACGGTGCCGTTCTCCACCTTGGCCGGATACGAGTGCGCGCATCCCTCGTCAGGAGCGACCGCCTCGCCGTTCGCAAGCTCGATGACGAAATTGTGCAGCGGACAGGTGACGCGCTTGTTGTGCACGATGCCTTGCGACAACGGTCCGCCTTTGTGCGGGCAACGGTCGTCGAGCGCGAATACCTCGTCGTCTTCGGTCCGGAATACCGCGATGTTTCCCGACGCCGTGCGCACCACGCGGGCGCCGAGGCGCGGAATCTGGTCCAGGGCTCCGATTTCAATCCACCGTGTCATGCGAACTCCGGTCATGCGAGTTCAAGCTCCGCCATCGGCGCGAACTCGTTGCGATCGACACCGCGCTGGGCGCGTTCCGCCCACGGATCGCTTTGCGAGAACTGCTGCGAATACACGAAGCGGTCGTACAGCGCTTTGCGGTTGGTGAGATCATCGACCACCTGCTTGCGGATGGCATCGAGCCCGACACGATCGCACCACTTGTACATCCGCTCCAGATACCAGCCCTGCTCGCGATAGAGCTGCGTCAGCGCCGCGATCAACTCCAGCGTCTCCTCCTCGGTCGCCACCTTGGCAAGGAATTCGGTTCCCTTGATGTGAAGGCCGGCAGCGCCCGCGAAATGGATCTCGTATCCTGAATCGACGCAGATCACGCCGACATCCTTGCAGGTCGATTCGGCGCAGTTGCGCGGACAACCCGACACCGCCATCTTCACCTTGGCCGGAGCCCAGGACCCCCACATGAATCTTTCGATCTTGATGCCGAGCCCGGTCGAGTCCTGGGTGCCGAAGCGGCACCATTCCGAGCCGACGCAGGTCTTTACCGTGCGCAGCCCCTTGGCATACGCATGCCCGGACACCATGCCGGCGTCGTTGAGGTCGGCCCAGACCGCCGGCAGATCCTCCTTCTTGACGCCGAGCAGATCGATGCGCTGGCCGCCGGTGACCTTGACGGTCGGAATCTTGAACTTGTCGGCGACGTCGGCAATGGCCCGCAATTCGTTCGGCGTGGTCACGCCGCCCCACATCCGCGGCACCACCGAATAGGTGCCGTCCTTCTGGATGTTGGCATGGACGCGTTCGTTGATGTAACGCGACTGCTGGTCGTCGCGATACTCGCCGGGCCAGGTGGCGAGCAAATAGTAGTTCAGCGCCGGCCGGCAGGAATGGCAGCCGTTGGCGGTCTTCCAATCCATGAACTTCATGACGTCGGGAATGGTCTTCAGCTGCTGCTCGACGATAACGCGGCGCGCGTCGTCATGGCTGTGATCGGTGCATTTGCACATCGGCTTGACCTTCGGCGCCGTCGAATAATCGCCACCGAGCGTGAACGCGAGCACTTGCTCGACGAGGCCGGTACATGAGCCGCATGACGATGACGCCTTGGTGTGGGCGCGCACGTCATCGATCGTGAACAGCTTCTTTTCGGCGATCGCCTTGACGATGGTGCCCTTGCAGACGCCGTTGCAGCCGCAGATCTCGGCCTCGTCGCCCATCGCGGCAACCGAATTCTGGCCGGCGTGACCGCCGTCGCCGAGATTGGCCGCGCCGAATACCAGGCGCTCGCGCATCTGCGAGATATCGGTGCCGTCGCGCAGATGCTGGAAATACCAGGGCCCGTCGACCGTATCGCCGTAAAGCACGGCGCCGACGATCTTCTTGTCGCGCAGGACGATCCGCTTGTAGACGCCACGCGCGGCGTCCTGCATCACGACTTCTTCCTTGTCGGGGCCGGGCGCAAAATCGCCGGCGGAGAACAGGTCGATGCCCGTCACCTTCAGCTTGGTCGAGACCACCGATCCCGAATAGCTGGCAAAGCCCTTCATGGCGAGCTGATTGGCGCAGACCTTGGCCTGATCGAACAGCGGCGCGACCAGACCGTAGGTCTGGCGACGGTGCTGCACGCATTCTCCGACCGCGTAGATGCGCCCGTCATAGGTCTGCATGGTGTCGGAGACGACAATGCCACGCTCGCAATGGATGCCCGCCTTCTGCGCGAGCTCGATGTTCGGGCGGATACCGACGGCCATCACGACCAGGTCGGCCGGCAGCTCCACGCCATCGGCAAAGCGCACGCCCGTGACGCGGTCCTCGCCCAGGATCGCCTGCGTCTGCGCCGGCATCTTGAACACCATGCCGCGCTCTTCCAGCGACTTGCGCAACATTCCGCTTGCAACCGGATCGAGCTGGCGTTCCATCAGGCAGTCGAGCAGATGCACGACGGTGACGTTCATGCCGCGCTTCATCAACCCGTTGGCGGCCTCGAGGCCGAGCAAGCCTCCACCGATCACGACGGCGTTCGGATGGCTCGTCGAGGCTTCAACCATGCGCTCGACGTCCTGGATATCCCGAAAGCCAATGACGCCGGGAAGATCCTTGCCGGGGAGCGGCAACATGATCGGGTTGGAGCCGGTCGCGATCAGCAGCCGATCATAAGCAACGCGCGCGCCCGTGGCGGTGACGACTTCGCAGGTGCGCCGGTCGATCATCACGATCGTCTCGCCCTTGCGCAGCGTGATGCCGTTGTCGTCATACCATTGCTCGGTGTTGAGCATGATGTCGTCGACGGACTTCTCGCCGGAGAGAACCGGCGACAGCAGGATACGATTGTAATTGCCGTAAGGCTCGGAACCGAACACCGTGATGTCGTAGAGATCAGGCGCACGCTCCAGCAGCGTTTCCACTGTGCGGATGCCGGCCATGCCGTTGCCGATCACCACCAGCTTCTGCCTGCTAACTTTCTCGAGCATGATCTGCCTTTCGCATTCCGACGACACCGCGCGTCGACGCGCCATGCGTCGTCGATCGGTGGAATAGAGATTGGGAGTTTTGAGGAGCCCATCCGCGGGCAGCTGACCATCATCAATGACGATCGATATTTCCTTGAATACAAAACGCGTGCCAACTCGGCAGCAGCGATTCCGCGAGCGATATCAATAGGTTTATCGGCTGCCGCGAATTCGGGCGCTTGTGCGCACCGCACAAAAAAGCACCACCCTGCGCGTTTGAGTGGCGCGGTTTGCTGCCCGCTGCAGCAGATCGGGTTTTCTTCCCTGGCGGCGGAATAGCGGTCAACGCGTTGCGATTAAAGGCAAAGTGCCGCTCGCAATCGAATGGCACAGATATTGCTGCCTTTAGCGCCAATCGAGACCGTCTCAATGACGAGAACGGCTCTCGCTTTCACCCATATTCCATCTGTCGTGCCGAGACCTGCCGCACCTGCGCGCACGCCATCGGCCGCATGATCGCGAGGCTGTCGCAATGAAGTTTGCTGAGTTTAAGAAGGCTGGCCATTGGCCGACGCTGCTGGCCGCGTTTCTTTACTTCGACATCAGTTTCATGGCCTGGGTCGCGCTCGGCCCGCTGATGGTCTACATCGCGCACGACATGAACCTCGCGGTCAGCGAGAAGTTTACCCTCGTGGCCATCCCGGTTCTGGCCGGCGCGCTGCTGCGCGTCCCGATGGGCATCCTGGCCGATATCATCGGCGCCAAGCGAACCGGAATTATCGCGCAGCTCATCGTCACCGCGGCGACGGCGTGGGTATGGCGGTACGGGCTCGACAGCAAGCTCGCGATCATCATCTTCGGCCTGGTGCTCGGCATTGGCGGCGCGTCCTTCGCCGTCGCTTTGCCACAGGCGAGCCGCTGGTACCCGCCGCAATATCAGGGCGTGGTGATGGGCATCGCAGGCGCCGGCAATATGGGCGTCGTCATCGATACGATGCTCGCACCGACGATCGCCGAGCATTTCGGCTGGCAGGCCGTGTTCGGTTTCCTGCTGATTCCGATGGTGCTGGTGCTCGCATATTACGTCTTCGCGGCCAAGGATGCGCCGGGCGAGCGCAAACCGATCTCGCTGAAGGCCTATGCCACGCTGCTGCGCGATCCTGACAGCCGCTGGTTCATGTTCTTCTACTTCATCACTTTCGGCGGCTTCGTTGGCCTCGCCAACGCGCTGCCGCTGTATTTCACCGTGCAGTATCACGTCTCCGGCGTCGCGGCAGGTCTGCTGGTCTCGCTGATCGTCGCCTTTGGCTCCGGCTTCCGCCCGGTCGGCGGGCTGATTGCCGACCGCATCGGCGGCATCCGCTCGCTGTCGGTGCTGTTCGCGGTTGTGGTTGCCGCTTATCTCGTCATCGCCTTCATGCCGGAAGGACCGGCGGCGCCGACCGCGGCGGGCTGGTCGCTGCTGCAGATGCCGCGCATCGCGTGGATGTCGGTGCTGCTGTTCTCGGTCGGCGTGCTGGCGCTCGGCATGGGCAACGGCGCGGTGTTTCAACTCATCCCGCTCCGCTTCCGTCAGGACATCGGCCTGATGACCGGTCTGGTCGGGTGCGCCGGAGGCGTCGGCGGCTTTTTCCTGGCCCAGGCGCTCGGCACCGCCAAGGCCGCAACCGGCGGCTTCGGGGCCGGCTTCCTGTTTTTCGGGGTGCTGGCATTGCTTGGCTTTATCGGACTTGCCATGGTCAAGGTCCGATGGCGCACGACATGGGGCGCTGCATCGGGAGCGCGGGTCTGACGACGCGCGCTTCCAAGGGCTCGGCGGGTCTCTGACGTGACGATCGGTTCGCAGAGAAATCTTCAGGTGCGCGTCGGTTTCGTCAGCGAGACCGGCAAGCGGGCGACCAACGAAGACTACGTCGCGGCCTGCCTCGGTCAGACCGGCGCATTCAACCGCGACATCGTTGCCGCGGTGGCGGATGGCGTCGGAGGCCACAAGGGCGGACGGGAAGCCGCCGAACTGACCGTGCGTTGTTTTCTCGACGCCTACTATTCGCTTCCCGAAACGCTGGGCGTTCGGCGCATCGCCTCGCGGGCGCTGGAGGCCGCCAACAGCTGGATCTATGCGCAGGGCCGCGTCGATTCCCGGCTCAGCGGCATGAGCTGCGCGTTCTCGTCAATGATCCTGTCGCGCCGCACCTGTCACATTGTTCACATCGGCGACACACGCGCCTACCGCTTGAGCGAAGGCCGTCTGGAGCGGCTGACCAAGGACCACGTCGCAGGACGCGGCGACCTCGCCCATTTGCTCAACCGCGCCATCGGCTTCGAGGATTTCGCGCGCGTCGACTATACCGCGGTCGGCCTGCGGCAACATGATCGACTGCTGATCTGCAGCGACGGCATTCACGGCGCCCTCGACGACGGCCGCCTGCAGGTACTGCTCGACGAGCGCGCTTCGCCTGAGGAAACCGCGCGCAAGCTGGTGGACACGGCGCTGGCCGCCGGCAGCAGCGACAACATGACCGCGCTGGTGCTCGACGTCATCGACCTGCCGCCGGCCGACCGCAACGAACTCACCCACGCAATCGAAACCCTTCCCATCCTGGAGCTGCCGTCGTCCGGCGAGACCATCGACGATTTCGTGCTCCAGGAGGTGCTTTCCGACGGCCGCTATAGCCGGCTGTTCGTCGCCATCGACAAGCGGCAGAACCGCAAACTGGTGCTGAAATTTCCTCACCCCCGCGTTGCCAGCGAAGGTTCATATCGTCTTGCCTTCGTACGCGAAGCATGGGTGGCGGCCCGAGTCAGAAGCCTGTGGATCGGCGAGATCATCGAGGTTCCCGCCGGACGCCAGACGCGGCTCTATTCGGTGATGCCGCTGTACGAGGGCGAAACGCTCGAGCAGCGCCTGAACCGCTCGCCGCAGCTCTCGCTCACCGAAGGTATCGGGATTGCGACCAAGCTGGCACGTGCGGTGGCCACCTTGCATCGCGCCGGCATCATCCATCGCGACATCAAGCCTGACAACGTCATACTGCTGGCGGCCGGCGGATTGCGGCTGGTCGATCTTGGCGTCGCCCGGGTGCCGCTGCTCGAGGATTTCCCGGCGCAGGATATTCCGGGCACCGCGAGTTACATGGCGCCCGAGCTCTTCAGCGGCCGCGCGGGAGACGAATTTTCCGATCTCTATGCGCTTGGCGTGACCGTCTACCGCATGTTCAGCATCGCCTACCCCTATGGCGAGATCGAACCATTTTCGCGGCCACGCTTCGGCAAACCGGTTTCGCTGTCGCGCTACCGTCCCGATCTGCCGGCCTGGCTCGATGCCGTGATCGGCAAGGCGCTCGCCGTCGACCCCACCCAACGCTTCGGCGACGTCATCGAATTCGCCCACGAACTGGAAAATGGCGCCATGTGGGCAAAGCCCGCCGCCGTGAAGCGGCGAGCGCTCTATGAGCGCAATCCGCTGGTGTTCTGGAAAGTATTGTCGGCGAGCCTCGTCATCCTGGTCGCGATACTACTGGCGTGGCGCTGACATCAGGGGAATCCCTTACGTCTCGATGCCCCGGTCGAAATCGTCTTCGAAACGCAAATGCTTGACGCTGCGACCTCGGCGGCGCACCAGCTTCAGGGCTTCGATCCCGATCCTGATGTGGATCTCGACATAGTTCTCGGTCACCGTCCGGTCCGACGCTTCGGTCTTCACACCCTCGGGTATCATCGGCTGATCGGACACCAGTAGCAGCGCGCCGGTCGAAATATGGTTGGCGAATCCTGCCGCAAAAATCGTTGCCGTCTCCATATCGATCGCCATGCTTCGCGTGCGGCGCAAGATTTCCTTGAAGCGATCATCATGTTCCCAGACGCGGCGATTGGTGGTGTACACGGTGCCGGTCCAATAGTCGCGACCGAGATCGCGGATCATCGTCGACACCGCGCGCTGCAACTCGAACGCGGGCAGCGCGGGGACCTCCGGCGGCAAATAATCATTCGACGTCCCCTCGCCCCGGATGGCCGCGATCGGCAGGATCAAATCGCCAATCTGGTTTTTACGCTTCAATCCGCCGCACTTGCCGAGAAACAACACGGCCTTCGGCGCGATGGCGCTGAGCAGATCCATCACGGTCGCGGCGTTCGGGCTTCCCATGCCGAAATTGATCAGCGTGATGCCGTCGGCCGTGGCGTTGGGCATCGGCCGATCGATGCCGTTGACCAGAACGCCGTTCCCGGCGGCGAACCATTCGACGTAATTGTCGAAATTGGTCAGGAGAACATAATCTCCGAATTCAGAAAGCTGTGTGCCGGTGTAACGCGGCAGCCAGTTTTCCACGATGTCCTTTTTGTCTCTCATTGCCTTTCGACTCACCTCGCGGCGCCCAGCAAGGCCAAGACTATCACGCCGACAAGGACCCTGCCGCCGCCTTTCGGCATCAAATTACGAGGTAGCCATTCAAATCACGAAGAAACCATGGCTGGCGTCGCGCCGGAGCTGCTCGACCAGGCCATACTCCCAGTCGAGATAGGCCTGCATTGCAGCGGTCGAGACATCGGTGCCCTCATAGGGACGCCGGTAGCGGTGCGAGGGATCGGGCTTTGGCAGGACCACGGGCGGGCCGACTTCCAGCGCACCGTCATAGCCGCCATCGAGCACATAGGTTTCCCATCCCATCTGCGCGAGCCAGGACGCGGTCATGTCGGCGCGGACGCCGAGATTATCTGACAGAAGAATCCGCGCGCCGCGCACCGGGGCTGCCATGTCGATCTCCTGCACCAGCTGTCCGCCGGCGTAATGGCGGAACCCCTGGAGGTGACCGGCGGCATATTCCTCGCCGTCGCGGACGTCGAAACGATAGAGCGTGCGGCTGGTCTGCGCCGCCAGCGCCCGCGCCTCTTCCCGGCCGACACGGCGGACGCCGGCGCGATAGGCGACATCGCGCGCATTGGCTTTTGCATTCTCGGAAGCGCCGATCGCGCCGCGCCTGCCGGCGCCGTGTTCGAGATCCTGCTTTGCCAACGTCCAGCCGATGGTGCCGTTGCGCAGCGCCACGACCTTATTGGCGACGCCGGCATTGATCAGCGACTGGGTGCCGATGATCGAGCGGGTGCGGCCGGCGCAATTGACGACGATGGTGGTTTCGGGATCCGGCGCCGCCTCGCCGGCGCGCAGCACCAGTTCGCCCCCGGGCACGCTGATCGACCCCGGGATGTTCATGGTCGCGTATTCGTCGAAGCGGCGAACGTCGAGAATCCGGATATTGGCCTTGCGCACAATCAGGCTTGCGACCTCTTCCGCCGCCAGCGACGGCGTGTGGCGCCGATGCTCCACCAGTTCGCCAAACGCCTTGGCGTAGGAATTGACGTCCTGGAACAGCTCAAAGCCCGCCGCCTGCCAGCCCTGCAGCCCGCCGTCGAGCGCGCGGACATTGGCGTATCCCAGCGTTTTGAATCGATCGATCGCCTGCGGGACGAAGCCTTCGCCCGCGTCGTAAACCACGATCGGCACGTCCTTGCGCGGCAGCCGCGTCTCCGCTTCGAGCGCGATGCGGTCGGCCGCCATGTTGGCGGCAAACAGCGGATGGCCGGTGGCGAAAGCCGCCTCGTGCCGCAGATCGAGCAACGCGATTTCATCGCGCAGCAGAAGCGCGGTGCGTACTTGCGAGGATGTGACGGTGGGTGAGGTCATGGCAGGCTTCTGGATTGCGGCGATGTTGGCTGGGGAATTGTTGGATAGCGTTGGGTAACGCAGGAATGACAACCCGGCAAGACATGCACCATCGGAAAAAGCGGCGACAGGCAACTGCTACCATGCATCATGCCACGAACTCAGATGTAGCGACTCGGCGCGAACGGAGTGACGTCGTACGATGGTGGCGTTCCCCTGATCATGGCGGCGATCGCGGCGCCGGTCGCAGGCCCCGTGGTGAAGCCGATGTGCTGGTTGCCGAACGCCAGCCACAGGCCGGCATGCCGCGGCGCCGGGCCGATCATCGGCAGGCTGTCGGGCAGCGTCGGCCGCGCGCCGCGCCAGGTGTCGCCGACCTGCTCGCCAAATTCGACCACCTCGCGCGCCAGCGGTTCCACCGCATCGATCTGGGCGTAGGACGAAGGCGCATCATGGTCGGTGAGTTCGACGCCGGAGGTGACGCGAATGCCCTGCTCCATCGGCGTCATCAGGAAACTGCCATCGGCGTCATGGATTGGACGCCGCAACGCGCGCGCCGGGTTCGGCTTGAACTCGCGATGGTAGCCGCGTTCGAACGCCAGCGGCACGCGATAGCCGAGCGGCCGCAGGATTTCCGCCGACCACGGTCCGAGCGCGACCACGACATGGCGCGCGGAAAGCGCGCCATCGGCGAGCACCACGCGCCACCCCTCGCCGTCAGGCATGATCGCCCTAATCTCCGACTGCCGGATCTCGCCGCCTGCGCCCGCGAACATGCGCGCATAGGCTTTCACCACCGCGCCCGGCGAATCGACCGAGGCCGTCTGCGAATGCAGTAGCCCCACTTTATAGACCGGTACGATGCCTGGCTCGAGCGCGGAAATCGCCTGGCGGTCGAGCAACTGGCTTTCGATACCAAATTCGGTCAGCAAGGCCTGTTCCCGCTTCGCCACATCGATCGCGTCGCCGCGCCACGCCTTCAGCCAGCCGGTCTCGCGGATGCGGTGTCCTGCGCCCGCTTTCACGATCCAGTCCCGATGCAGTTTCAGCGATGCGCCGATGAGCCCGTGCAAAACCGCGGCCCGCGGTCTGGTTCGAGACGGGATCGCGTTGGCCAGAAACTGGAGCACCCATTCCGCGTTGCGAATCGACCAGCCGATGTTCCAGCGCAGCGCCGCGTGCCGGTTGGTCAGGTATTTCGGCAGCGCGCTCCACAGCGACGGATTGTTCAGCGGCGATATCGAGCCGCTGGAGAGAATGCCGGCATTGCCGTAGGAGGTCTCGCTGCCGGGCTCACGCCGATCGACGAGCACGACCGACAACCCCTGCTGCCGCGCGGCATAGGCCGCGGACACACCGACGATGCCCGCGCCGAGCACGACGACATCCACTTTCTTGTCCGACATCTATTTCACCACCAGGGAATTTCGCATTTCGCACCATCAGCGTCAGCCCGCCGTCGAGCGGCAACAGCGCGCCAGGCGGGGACGCCTCCACCTCAAGACACAGCTTCTTCCGGGAGATCGGAAGGAAATTCGCCGAATGCCGCGACCATCTTTTCGGCATGCGGCGCACCTGCCACGGCCTCGACCAGCTCGAAGAACAGCGTCTTGTAGGACAGGATGATCACTCCCTCGGACCTCAGCCTCACCAACGCCGCATCGACATTGCGCGCCGACGAAAACAGCAGCTCCTCGACCGCGAAAACCTCAAAACCCATTTCGAGAAGACCAAGGCAGGATTGCAGGACACACACATCGGTCTCGCAACCAGCAACGACGATTTGCGTCTTCTTCAGTCGTTTCAGATGGGCCCGGATCGGCTTCTCCTTGGTGAGGTCGAAGAAATCCTTCTCGAAAACCTTTGCGGCGCTGCCGAGCGGCGCCTTGATATCCTGCGGCACCGCGCCTTTTCGGTGGACCGGCCGCTCGAGTGTGACGACCGTCGGAATACGCATATACGCAAGAAGGCGCGCGAAGTTGCGCATGTTTTTACGCAGGCGAGAGCGGTTGCGCGGCTCGAGCTGCGCCAAAAAGAAATCCTGATAGTCGATGATCGCGCCGCAACACCGATCGGCATGGACGCGCTTTGGGACTGACATGAAGCGACGATAGTTTGTCCGCCGCCGTTTGACCAGAGACGGGGCTGCGAACCGGGCAATCTCGGCAACGACTGGTGCGCCACATGCCGGTGCGGTATCTCGCGATTACCATGCCGTACGATCCGGTCGAACGGATCGTGTCGCATCTCATCCGTGGACACGGTTTAATGCCTGGCCAGGTGAGCCAGATCACGGTTCTATGCCACCCGAGTGAGGTTGATGATTGGACCACACGATTGGCGCGGGCCAAGCGTGTGGCGGTGATGATCGTGCGACATGATGGCTGTGATGCGCTGCATGTTCAGGCCACGCCGCGCAATGCGCCTGCGGAGGTTCGACGATGAGGTCCATTTCTGCGATCGCGGCGGCCGTGGCAATGATCATGTCCATGGCAGTCTCCACGCCCGGCCTGACGCAAGCCGGGCCTGCCTCGCCACCGGACCACCCGGCCCTGCTCGAAGAAATCACCTTCCTCGATATTCGCGCGCCGGGTGGAAACTACCGGCTGGAAGCCTTGATCGTACGGCTGGCTGCCGCGAAGGGACGGTTGCCGGTCGCTTTGCTCACGCATGGCAAGCCTCGGCTGCCGTCCGAACTCATGAACATGCGCGCCCCGTTGATGGCGCCGCAGGCCCGCGACCTTGCCTATCGCGGCTATCTCGCTGTCGCCGTGGTGCGGCGCGGTTACGGGGTGTCGGGCGGGACAACGGGCCAACCCACCAATGCGGCCTATGCCAAATGCAATGATGCCGACCTGCGCCGCTACTTCTCGGTGGAGGCCGATGATCTCGAGCGCGCGTTGCGCGTCGTGGCCGGGCGCGCCGATGCCGACGCCTCGCAGGTGATCGCGATCGGCGGCTCCGTGGGAGGCGGCGCCGCGCTCGCGCTTGCGGCGCGCAATACCCCGGGGCTGAAAGCGGTCGTGAATCTCGCCGGCGCCATGCGGATTACCGACGCCCAAGGGCAACTCGCCTGCCCGCAGGATATGCCGATCGCGGCGCTGGCGTCTTTCGGCAGCCAGACAAAGACGCCGACGCTGTGGGTCTATTCGGAGAACGACGGCAATTTCGGGCCCGACGCCGCACGCAAGGTGCATGCGGCCTATGTCGCACAAGGCGGCGTCGCCACCTTGAAAATCGCTCCGTCGCTGCAACCGGCCGACGGTCACAACATCTTCGAACTTCCGGCAGGGCGGCAGCATTGGCTGGCGGCGCTCGACCCCTTCCTGCGCGCGCAGAACCTGCCGACCTGGAGTGCGCAACAGCTCGACGCGTTGATGCGGAAGTACAATATGCCGGCGACCCGCCGGCCGTGGCTCGAGGGATATTTCTCGCTCTACACCCCAAAAGTGCTGGTCCGCGCGCCGAACGGCGTCCCGAGCTATTCAGCGAGTACCGGCGGGCTTGAACCCGCGCAGAGATCCGCTTTGGAAAGCTGCGAGAAGGCGGCCAAGATGGCCTGCAATCCGGCCATGAAAAATTTCGATATCGTGGCAACGCCGAACTGAAGGGCGTCGCCGTCGCGGCATCAACACCGTCGCAACTTTGGCGTCGATAAAAGTTGACTCACAAGCAATTTTTATTGCAAGCGGTGGTCCGTCGGGCGCGGTACGGCCTTCAGCGCTTGCGCTGTCGCGGACGGCGCTCCGCCAGCTGCATGGGCGCGTAGAGGCGGACCAGATCCTGCACCGTCTTGGCGAGCCGCTCGCGCAGTTCGGGGGGGTCGACGACCTCGGCGTCGGCGCCGAGCGCGATCAGACCGGACGCGGCCCGCTCGACCGACTCGATCGGGATCGTAATGCGGATCCAGCCGTCGGCATCCATCGGCGTTGCCGTCGCGGCGGCCGCCTGAGCGACGAGTGAGCCGAGGACTTCGAGCTTGGCGAGGCCACGCGCCGTCACGCGCAGCGTGGCGTTGGAATGGTAGACGCTGGTTTCGAACGCGCGCGATGAGGTGACCCAGAAGCGCGACAAGTCGAAATCCTTCCGCCGTTCGAACGACTCCTCGGTCACTGTAAGATCGATGAAGTTGGAGACGCGATAGGTGCGCGGCTGATCGCCGACCTGCGCGACGAGATACCAGATGCCCGCCTTGAGCACGAGGCCGAGCGGCTGCAGCCGGCGCTCGACCGCGCCCTCGGCGCGCCGGTAGTGCACGTCGATGCACTTCTCGTTCCACACCGCGTTGGCGATCGCCGGCAGCAGCCTGGCGTCACCGGCACTTCGAAACCAGCCAACGGGATCGAGGTGGAACCGTGCGGCGACACGGCCTGCATTCGCACGCGCCCGTTCGGGCAATGCCGCGCTCAATTTCAGTTGGGCCGCCGTGAGCACGTCGGCGAGCCCGAGTTGCGCAGCGGGTCCCGGCAGGCCCGCGAGCGACAACGTCTCGGCCTCGGCGGGCGAGAGGCCCGTGAGCTTGGTGCGGTAGCCGTCGAGCAACTGAAATCCGCCGCTCGGGCCGCGATCCGCATAGATCGGAACGTCTGCGGCGCTGAGCTGATCGACGTCGCGATAGATGGTGCGAACCGAAACCTCGAACTCGCTCGCCAGCTCTTCGGCCGTCATCCGGCCGCGGGCTTGCAGAAGCAACAGGATCGACAACAGCCGGCTCGCGCGCATTTCCGCAGCCTAGCAGAAAATACCTGACACATCCTGTCAGGTATGGCGGCGCATAATCAGAACAGCAATCGCCGACACCGTCACGGGTCGGCAAAATACGACATAACACACTGAAATTACTACGATATTTCTTTCGAATGGCCGCAACACAGAGAAGAGGAGACGATCATGTCGACATTGGTGTCAGAACGCCGTCAGCCGATCATCGCGCCCAAACTTCTGGACCGGATACCGGCGCAACGCTCGACCCCGCGGACACCGGCCACGCACGAGCCGGCAGCCGCTGTCCCTGCTCACGCGGTGGTGACGCCGCGCGCGACCTGGAGCCTGATCCTGGACCTGATCGTCGCGACGCTGCGCGAGTGGCGCCACCGCCGCGTGGCGCGCCGCGAACTCGCCAGCCTCGACGAGCGGATGCTCCGCGACGTCGGCCTCGATCCCGGCACTGTCTACTACGAGGCAAGCCAGTCGTTCTGGCGGACCCCTCGCGATTGGCGAAACTGAGAGGCGTAACCTTTGCTCATCCGTGATGGGCTGGCTTCATCGGCAGGTTGGCACGATCCATTTCTCTTGCGATGTCTCTCTTGCGATGTCGCCGACACCAGTTGTTTGAGGTCGGGAAACGGGTGGCTGCGCTGCGTACGCAACTGTTAGAGCGCCCTGACACAACCTTCTGGAGCGCTCGTTATGGAACTGAAAAACAAGTCGATCATCGTCACTGGCGCAAGCAGTGGGATAGGCGCAGCGGCGGCGTTGCTGTTCGCAGCCGAGGGCGCCAATGTGGTCCTTGGCGCGCGCCGATCGGCGGAGCTGGAAACGCTTGCCGGGCAAATCAATCAAGGCAATGGCAAGGCTGTATTCCTTTCGGGCGATGTAAGGGATGAAAACTACGCCAATGCTCTCGTCGATCTCGCCATAAGGGAGTTCGGTGGGTTGGATGGCGCATTCAACAATGCCGGCATCGTGGGAGAGATGGGGCCGGTCGCCGATATGGGAATCGCCAATTGGAACGATGTCATGTTGGTCAATCTGACAAGCGCGTTCCTGGCCGCGAAGGCGCAGATACCGGTCATGAAGAAGCGAGGGCAAGGTTCGATTGTCTTCACGTCTTCCTTTGTGGGCTTCAGCAACGGGGGAATGCCGGGAATGGGGGCCTATGCGGCGTCCAAAGCCGGGTTGATCGGCCTGGTGCGGTCATTGGCATCCGACCACGCCGCAGATGGCGTCCGGGTCAATTCACTGTTGCCGGGCGGCACGATTACGCCAAGCGGCGGAGAGGGAAATCCTGCCGCTTTGGATTTCATCGCAAATCTGCATCCAATGAAGCGCATGGCGAATGCAAAGGAGGTGGCGCAGGCGGCTCTTTTCCTGCTTTCCGACCGCTCGAGCTTCATGACGGGAAGCCCGATGATCGTGGATGGCGGCATCTCCGTTCGACTGACATAGGCCACACGTCGTCCGAATGGCTAGGACGGCCGAGACGCAGATTTCGGCCCGCCCCACGACAACGAATTGCTGCCGTCATCGTCTGAAGCGGCCGCTCGCGAGCAAATCGATTACGGCTTCCGCAAAATCTTCTCCATCGCTTTCCCCTTTGCGAGTTCATCGATGAGTTTGTCCAGGTAGCGGATTTCACGCATCGTTGGTTCGGCAATTTCCTCGACGCGGACGCCGCAGACCGTGCCTGTGATCAAGGTTCGTGAAGGGTTCAGCCGAGGGGCCTTTGCAAAGAAGGTTTCAAAGTCCGTTTGCTTTTCCAGTTGCGCTTTCAGCTCTGCACCACCATAGCCGGTCAACCACGCTATGATCTGGTCGATCTCCGCTTTTGTACGTCCTTTTTTCTCTGCTTTGGCAATGTACAGCGGATAGACGCTTGCAAAGCTCGTTGTATAGATCCGGTGTTTCGCCATGTTGCCATTTCCGCCTGCCGAGTCGGCGCGCTCTCCTATGAGATTAGGTGCACTGTCACCATAATCCCATCGCCAATTCCTCCAGCGATTCGGAATTCCTGAATGATATGGCGAAGATTCCACTTGGTTGAGCGCTAACGCGTCAATATTCTGGGGAGAAGGTTCCGAACGACATGGCCGGGGCGGCGCGTCCGCCTGGCGAGTTCATGATCTCAACTGCCTCAGCACGGTACCATGAGCCTTTCAGCCGACGCTCTGTACAAAATGTCCGACGTGGAATTGCTGGCCGCCTATGTCGAAAGCCGGCGACAATTCGTCGAAAAGAAATTCACGCGCGATACACACCGGGCGCGGCTGGAGTGGATCAAGGCCAAAATGTTCACCGGCAGCTCGGGCGGGGTCACCGAGCGCAACATGGCTATCGACGTCTCGGAGGAAATTGCGCGCAAGGGTCAGGAATTGCGCGAGATGACGCGCGACCTCGACCTGCTCAAGGTCGAGGTCGACATCATCGCGATCGTCATTCGATCCCGCGGCGCGTCGGCGCCGGCGGGCGTGCAAGGCGAAGACCTGGGTGGAGGCGATCATCCCGAGCGCGAAGGCCGTTCGGGCTCGTCCGACTGACGGTGAGCACGCGACGGCAACTTGCAGTTCGGCCCGCTTCATGTCGGGAAAAATAAGCTGTCACTGAAACGGCAAATGGCGCGCCCGAAGAGATTCGAACTCCTGACCCCCAGATTCGTAGTTTTGGCCATGCGCCAAATCGTACTTAAGGGTCGTTAAGCAAGAATCTTCGGGGTGGAGATAAGCCTAGGATTTGACTGCGCAAATTAACCGCGCTTAGTCAAAACCGGCATACACCTCCAGATCATCATGCGCGGTGCTTGGCCTCTTCTTACGTGCAAAACCCGTGCAAGGAGAGATCATGTCGTCAACCCAGACCTCGCGCATCCTATTAACCGACAAGGCCGTCAAAGGCGTACCCTTCTCGACCGCCAAGCCGCAAATCGTTCGCGACAGCAAGATTGCGGGCTTCCATCTTTGGGTCGGAAAATCGACCAAGACGTTTCGCTTCCAGTACGAGACCCCACGGATCAACGGTCAGCGCGGCTCGACCATGGTCGAATGGCTCGGCGAGCACCCGCACGCCAGCGCTGATGAAGCCCGCGCCAAAGCCCTCGAAATTCAGGCTCTGCGCGCTCGCGGTGAGGCCATCCCGCGCGGCTTGGCTGTCGTTCCCGAAGCCGGCCCCGATGCTGCCGCTGCCCTCACCTTCAGGGCCGCCTGGGAGGCCTACAAGGGCGCCATCACCAAGGAGGGCAAGAGCATCCGTACCATCGCCGATTACCAGGACAAGTTCGATCGGCACCTAACTGCATGGCATGACCGGCCGCTTGCCAGCATCAAGCGCGAGGACGTGGTCCAGGAGCATGCCGCCGTCACGGAGCGCGCCCGCCAGGCCCGGGCCGGCCAGAAGTACGCCAGCGGCAAATATGCCGCCAACGGCACCATGCGATTCGGCCGGGCTGTCTGGAACCACGCCAAGGACGAATTGGAAACGCCCGGGCTTCCCGAGCGCAACCCATTTCGGTCGGGAAAACTGTTCCACAAGGAGAAGCCGCGCAACACGGGCATGGGCATGGCAGACCTACCGGCATGGTCGGCCCAGCTCCAGGCGCTTGCCAATCCGGTCCGGCGCGAGCTGCACCTATTCATGTTGCTAACAGGCCTGCGACGTACCGACGTCCTGACAGCTAGATGGGCCAATTTCGACCCCGCCCGTCCGTCCTTGAAGCTGCCCTCTCCTAAAGGCGGGGAGGACCGCGCCTTCGAGCTGCCGCTGTCGACCGCGCAGCTGGAATGTCTTGAGCGTGTCAGGGAGGCCGGTCGGACATATTATCCCGAAGAGAGCAAGACTTGGATCTTCCCAGCGCCGGGCGGGCACGTGGCAGAAGTCAAGGAGGAGGGTCGGCAAAAGCTCTCGCACACCGGGCACGCACTACGGCATTCGTTCCGGACGCTTGCCGCGGCGGCTGGCGTTGATCGGCTACGACTGAAGATCCTGATGAACCATTCAATCGATGACGATGTAACAGACGCCTATGCCAATGTCCCCGCACTGTTCAGTTCGCTTCTGCAAGCGCAGGAAACGGTGTCAGACTTTGTAATGTCAAATCTCACATCCGCAACCCTTACAATACAACGATAAAACGGTCCTAAAAGATGCGCTTCGAACACAGATGGATAAAACACCTCGATCGACTGAATGCAGAAATGGCTTGCCTTTCAGTCGATAGCGAGAGGCACAAGAAGCTCGCAAAGCACCGCGAGGACACGTGTCACAAATACGCAAAGGCGCTTTTATGCTTCGATGATTTTGAGCATAACTACGATCCAGATCCGCAAAACCAGTATGATGTTGGCGGAAGGCTTATGCGCCCGTTTTGGAAAGTTACCGGCTCTCCTTCCAAGGGAGAGCGCACTGCCGCGGAGGCCTGGATGCGAGAGGTATATCTCGACTGGGATGGCTCAATATCTGGCATGAGGCGGATCATTTCGCACATACTGACTCATACGACGGACAGTATACCGAGCACTTTTGGCTTCGGAATAAAGCTGACAGTGGACGTTCGCGTCTTCCAGGCAGATCCTTGGGTTGATCGGCAATACTTCACAATTAAAATCACGCCGATCGAAGGTCTTACGGAAACGAAAGTTGCTTTTGAAGATTTCGATGACACAGATCTCACTCATCGAATCCGTCCTCAAAACACAAGACATGCGCATCAAAGCCTTCGCCAAAATTAACCACAAGATGATACGGCGGTTGATTCTTCGCGAGCTCGGAGGCAAGGTGCGTATAACGTAGCACTCTGGTGCATACGTGCCGCTCAATATTACATGGCCTTTTGATCGGACATTTCGGTAGCGATTGCCCCCAACATGGGATCAGGCATTGGCCATTAAGCGATCCGGCAAATCCAACCCAATCGTCGATTGGGAAGGCATTGTCGTATGATCGCCTGACCACTGTGGTCTAACCTCACGCGAAAAACACGACAGCTCCTTTCCAATCGGCACCAGACCGATGGAATTACTATGTCGGATATTGATCGAGCGCATTTGCCCCAATTGGCTGATTGCTCTTTGCCGCAGTTCGAGGCGTTGATCGAACGCATCGTCGAATTGACAGTCACGAAGGTCGGCGCCTTCGAAAGCAATCCCTTCATCAACAGCAAGGCCTGCGCGGAGCTCCTGGGAGTTTCGTCCGAACACCTTTGCGCCATGCGCGCACGAGGACAAGGGCCACCCTGGTCAGGCGAAGGAAAGTGGATTCGCTACCGGCGATCCGAAGTCGTCCGCTGGCTGGACCAGTTGCCTACGACCCCCCAAAAAACACTGTGAAAAGGAACAACGCATGTCTGATCGTTTCCAAACTCGCGATCCCGCCCTTCCCATCATTTTGCTCGACATGGGTCGGCTTAGCATCATGCTCAGTTGCATCGATGCGCCGCACTTGAAGGAAAGCGGATCTTTACGGGACTTCATCGGCGACCTTCATGCAGCAACCGGTGGCAATCAAGCCGTCCTGCCGCTGCTCATTGATCGCTTCGACCAGTGGCCGGGCTTCGGCAGCAAAAAGCAAGACGCAGAGTTGACCACGCTGTGGACAGCGTTCGACGGTAAAGCGCCCGAGTCAGATGCCGCCATGAAGCTCAAGTCCTATTGCAGCACGCAGCCCTGGCCACTTCCGGAAACTATGGTGCACGCGCTTTTCGACGATCCGTCGTTTGATGCCATCGCCTACCTCGATTGGCACAACTCCTAAAACTGATCGGCACAACCAGCAGCGCGATGCGCTGCCGCTGTCGACATCTCAAGTAACAGAGAAAGCGGAAAAAATGACCCTCTCCACCGATTTCACAAACGTCGTTCCTTTCATCGTCCCGCCGACAAAGCTAGCGTCGGAATGCGAGTTAGATTGGCTTGCCGCGGAAGTGCGGAACCATTCTCGGTCTTCCTCGATCCTCGCTATCGGTAAGCTGCTCACCCGAGCCAAAGAGCATCTCGTACACGGCGAGTTTGCGCGTTGGGTCGACCAGGAATGTGGCTTCACGATCCGTTCGGCACAAAACTACTTACGTGCCTGGGACTTGGCCGACCGTGAAGGCGAAATCGTTTCGCATTTAAACCCCGCGGCACTTTACCGCTTGGCTGCTCGCGCAACTCCTAAACTCGTCGTCGATAACGTTGTTGAATTGCTCCAAGCCGGTCGCACTCCCTCCGAAGCCGAAATTGTTGCCCTGATCACGAACTGCGAGCCGCCCCAGCGGCAGGTCGAGAGTTGCGAGGATCAAGAAACCGACGAGCTTATGCAAGAGTTCGCTTCCTTGCTTTGCGAGCGCCTGGGCAGAGAGCTTGCCACGAAGCTGGTCGATAGCGATTGGGCATTGCTTCGCAAGCATCTTCTTCAATCTGTGAAATGACTCGGGAAACTCCTATGAGAACACTTACCATCGATCCGATCGCCGCCGCGCTTGCGCAGATCGTGTTCGAGCATACTGCCCATTTGGATAGACCAGGGATTAGCCGTCAGCAGTATGCCCAAAAGGTCTTCGCCGGGATCAACGAGCTTGGCTACACCGAGCATGTCGTTCAAGACTATCACGATTTGCTCATCAAGTCGTCGCCGCGCCTACTTGAGGAAGCAGAACCTTCCGGATTTGACCCGAAATACCTGAGTAACACGCTCAATCTTTCGGTCATCAAAGCGGCTTTTCCCGCAGCATCGAAGCGCAAGTGAATCATCGTGCGCGGGTACCGTTCTTCAACTCCATTCCAACTCGGTGGCTCGAACACCGCATCGTACTTCACGAGGTCATCATGTCTTATGTGTCAGAAGAATACTCAGCAGTCGTCGTCAATTTCCCATCAGATCGCAATGCAGATTTCGCTTCCCGCTGGCTGACGCGGATTGCCGAAGCCGACCGCATCCTTACTTTGCACCGGCAGGAGAATCCCGAATTTGAGAAAACAATCGAGCCGTTGGGTGTCGTAAGCCTCGTCGAATTCTCTTGGCCGGCTCTCGAGTTGGTTCGAAGATGGTTGCACGACAGCCGTGCGTTTCCTTTGAGCTCACGCGACTACGAATTGTTCGAAGCCGTCTCCTATCTAGCCGAGACAGGCTTTTTCGCGAGCGATGGTGCGCATTATCACGTGACATTGCCCCTGCACTAACGCGTGGGGTTGTTCACTCTGCCTTGCTCCGACTAGCTGCAACCGAAGAAGACGATTGTCTCTATCCTGAACGGCTGCTCACAACGACGACCGAGGCAAATGCCCGCCGCGAAGTTGCGGTGATGGAGCAACGCTACCGGTTAGAAGCGAACGAGCCTTCGCGATGGGACGTCAAGCACTGATCTAAGCGCAACGACACCACTTAGAGTTTGAAAGGAACTGCATAATGACTAATTCATCTTCATCCACCGTCCATCATTTTCCGACGCTCGATCCGCGCTTTGACTTTGAGGCAGCTAAGCGATTCATCGGACTCTTGCGGGGAGATGCCAACACAGCCATGCATTTTCGCACCCTCACCGAATCGGCGGAAGCGAAAGGCCGTCAAGAGCATTCAACGCCGGAAGAACTCGCCCAGCTTCGGCGTAACTACTCCGGCTCGTTGGCCCAGTTAGCGCCGCTTTTGCAGAAAAAGAACAAGGCTGGATGCGGCGTGTTCATTGCTCTGAACGAGTTTGATGGAAACGGGCGCAAGAAGGAAAATTTGATCGCGGCGCACGTCGTCCCGCTCGATCTCGATGGCACGCCGCTTCCCACCAAATGGGTGATCGAGCCGCACTGGATCCACGAGACGTCTCCGGGCCGTTTTCAATGCTTCTTCGTTATCGAACGCACGAACGACATTGCGGCCGTGGAAGATATTACGCGCCGGCTCGCAGCATTTTGCGGAGGCGATCTGAATGTGTGCGATGCCACGCACATTTTCCGCGTGCCCGGCTTCTATCACCAGAAGCGCGACAAATTTCAGGTTCATCCGGTCCATGAATTGGACTTCGATCCACCCTATCGGCTGTCGGACTTCGATTTCCTACCCGAGCTGGAAAAGCGTGGCGCGAACGAGGTATCGGGCATCGGCAATTTGAGCGCTGATCTCGCGGAGGAACTGCTTGACCAACTCGATGTCTCCCATTTCTCCAATAACGAGGCTTGGACCGGTCTCGCCATGGCCTTGCACGCGGCTTCAGGCGCCGATGGTGAGGTCCGCGAATTGTTCCTCGACTGGAGCGATCAGGCCTTCGAGAAGGATTACTCTCGCACAACGAACCTTGGACGCTGGAATTCCTTCAGCCTCAAAAAAGCATCGCTCAAGGGCTTTGGGACGCTCCTCAAGATTAGCCGTGAGCACGGCGTGCGGGATGACACGTTGCGCAAACTTTCCCTGGCCACCGACCTTGTCGATTTCTCCGCTGACGTGCGCGATTTGAGTACCATCGCCGCGCCGATGCTGTGGAACATGACTCACGCGATGGAGATGATCGGATATGCAGAAGACTGCATGCGGCGCGGTGGCGCTCCACTTTATCAAACCGGCGGGCGGATGGTTTATCCGGTACGCACCGAGCACGCCTCCTCCGAGGACGAGGGAATCCGTCGTCCATCGGGTGCGCTCACAGTCCATGACATAAAGCCGCCTCGCATGGAGCTCTTCATGATCGAGCACGCCCGTTTTGTGAAGCCTCTACGTGGCGATCCATCGAGACTGGTTCCGCAACCCGCAACCGAGAAGCTGGGTAAATTGTATCTCAACGCGCCTGATCTTTGGCGTCTTCCTACCTTGAATGGCATTATCGAAACGCCGACGCTCCGGGCCGACGGTACCTTGCTGACCGAGCCCGGTTACGACGCTCGTTCGGGTCTCCTGCTTGACATGGGTGATTTGAAGCTGCCCGAGATCCCCGAGTCACCGACGCGCGCCGAAGCGCTCACCGCCTTGGCTGAACTGAAGGAACCGTTTGCCGATTTTCCCTTCGTTCCAGACGGACATTGCGGAAAAAGCGCAAGCCGTTCCGTCATGCTTTCTGTAGTGTTGACCGGCCTGGTACGCCGTACGCTCCCTAGCGCACCGATGCATGGCATTAGCGCGCCAACGCCCGGAACGGGCAAATCTCTAGCCGTGCAGGCCGCCGCGATGATTATCATGGGACGTAGCGTCACTGCTATGTCGCAGGGCGCCAGCGAAGAGGAAGACGAAAAGCGTCTATTTACCGTCTTCATGCAGGGCGACCAAATGGTGTCGGTCGACAACGTCACCCGCGCTGTTGGAGGTGACGCGCTTTGCACTATCTTGACCGAGCCGACTTGGCAGAGTCGTGTTTTGGGTGAATCTCGCAACGTTTCGGTAAATACCAACGTTTTGCTCACTTCAACCGGGAACAATTTGGCGTTTGCAGGAGATATGACGCGGCGCGCCATTTTGTGCCGGATGGACGCCGAGATCGAAAACCCAGAAGGCCGCTCCTTCGAGAAAGACTTGCGCGTGTGGGTTCCGCACAACCGCGGGCGTCTTGTCGCTGCGGGCTTGACGGTCCTACGCGCTTACGTCGTAGCTAAACGCCCAGGACTTGACCGGCTGCAGCCTTTTGGCAGCTTCGAGGGTTGGAGCAATCTCGTGCGCGGCGCGCTCGTCTGGCTCGGAGAGTTAGATCCCTGCATCACACGGCAGCACATTCTGGCGGACGACGCGCGGACTCCTTGCAGCTATAAAATATTTTGAAAACGGGTAGCTGATACATAGGCCGTGCCAGTCGTGCACCTCGGCTCCTTAGTAACCCGAAGCCGCGATAATTCGAAATCCCTGCCGAGCATTGGTCGTACGGAACATTCTGCCGCTGGCCGGATTCCCATTGCATAGCCTCGGAGTGATTTTGATGTTGGAGAAGGTAGCAAGCCCTCCGAAGTTACGGACGCTCGCGGGATGGGCAAGATCGATTCTGCTCGAAGCCGGCGCCATTCTCGAGTGTGAAGAGCATGGCTGGATGAAAGACCGGACCGATCCTCATGCCCGGGAGCACGCCAGCCTCTTAGCAAGGACCGAGCCGCCTGCGGGTATTTCGCCCGATCAGGCGGTTGCTGCAGTTCTCGAGCAATTGGATGCGACCGGCGATACTTGCCCAGACTGCCCGCCAACCAATTGATCGATTGCCCTCTTGGCGAGCTTTGCCCACATGTGGATCGGCGCGCCACGAGATAAAGTCACTGTAAGATTTCCAACCACCTAACTCCGTGCGCGCTGCAACGCTGCCTTCAGGCGCTCCCTTACCTTATCCATCAGGCATCTTCGGCTCGAGCGCTTCTCCAATGCCTCTACTTCCGCTTTGATGGCCGCAGCCTTCTTCGCATGCTCGTGCTCGGCCGCCGCCAACGCTCCTTGCGCCTTTTCTATCGCTTGCTGCCGGCGCCCACGCTCCTTCGCTTGACTGCTTCTTCCCTCTCCCATTCACGCGCGCGCCGTTTCTGCTCTTTTTCGAAGGCGACCGCGGCCTTCCGGTCAGCCGCCTTGCGACCGGACTGGCGGAAATCTTTTTCGCCTTAACACTTTTCGACTTGGGGATGCCTATCGTCGGTCTTCGCTGTCACCCGGATTTGTGGGCAGATCGGCATGCTCTCCCAACTTGCCGTCGGAGCCGACGGGTCGCCTGAGCACGACGCCCGGCTTTGCCATGGTCGCCTCGATGACGTGTGCATCATCGCTTTCTTTCGCCGCGCCCTGGTGGAAGAGATTGCTGCCGGCGCCCCACGCCTCAAGAGCCGCCTTCATCGACGGTGCGGCAACCGCAAGATCGAAGAAGCCTAGCGAAGTCTGGTAGGTCTTTAGTTTTCTAGCCACGAAAAGTTTTCCCGCACCACTGGTCGAACGGTGACCGCCGGCCCCTTTGTTCGAAGCAATTAAAGTTCGATTGGTGATCGCGAGCCGTCGCTAGTTCGAACCTTCGATCCAGTGGCCCTTATCGGCGGCCAGTCGTGTTCGAGTCATGCACTGCCCTTCACTATTCGCATACAGCGCCCTCGGTCTTCACGTTTACGGCTACTTCCATCCCTAATTCCTCATCAACCTCGCCCCAATAACTCCCCGAGAGTGGGATCGCCTGTTGAGGCGTCCTGGCGACTCCAACTCTGATCAGGTCACGATTACCAACAATGCCATTCGTTGGGTCAAATTCCACCCACCCTGATCCTGGCACGTAAATTTGGCACCAGGCATGCGTCGAGCCGCCGCCAAGGCGTTGCGGCCCGTCGCGGTCCGGTACATAGACGTAGCCCGTGACAAACCGCGCAGCAAAGCCCAACGATCTTGCTGCCTCCATCATCAACAGCGCGAAGTCTCTGCACGTTCCCTGCTGACTTTTGATTGTCTCGTCCGGAGTCTGGGTCCCCCGGGAAGACCGCCGTCTATACAAAAACCCCTCCGCTATGGCTTCATTGAGGGTCATCAGGAGCTGCCCAGTCGGCCGGCTCTCGCCCGTTACAAACCGATCCAACCAATCTTGGACCGTTCTTCCAGGGTGATGACGCTGCATATAGGCCGCCAAGTCTGGCAGCTCGTCCCGCGCATAAGAAAATGGGTGCGATCGCGCGTAGTTTTCAAGCCGGAAGTCAGGCGCCTTTTCCGGAGTATGTTCCAAGCGAATGACCGAGTCGAACTTTAGTAATTGAGCACGCTGCGAAAAATCGAGCAGCGTTACGCAGTTTCCAAACACGTCGTGTATCCAGCGAACCTCGACGGGTTCGGGTGTTACCGTCAGGTGGGAGTCGAGCAGACGCTGGTCGAAGCTGTCGCGGGGTCGATACATCATTTGATGCCGCCCAAGCCTGACAGGGTTTCTATACCGATAGGTGGTCGAGTGATGCACCGTGAAAACGGTCATAGCCTGCCGATTCCTTCTTCCGCATCAATACTAACTTCTGAAATCCAATTCGCCAGAGCCTCTCTAGGTGCACGCGATCTGCCTCCTCTTTCGGCACTATTCGCGCTGGTCGCCGAGGAACCAAGAGCCGGCCTTAGGCTTGTGTCTCCATCGGACAAAGCGGAGGCGACCTTGAAGATACGGGCTGGTTATGACATTGCATTCAACTGCGCTCAGGAAGTTCCGATGCTCCTGCTGCTAAGTGTACACCCCTCCCGCCAGCACGACTTGTTGACAGAACACGTAATCCGCTTTTCGCCAGATGTAGAGGCGCGCGATTTTCGAGACGCATTTGGCAACATTTGCACACGCCTCGTTTCGCCGCCGGGAATTATCGAGGTAAGGAATGAGTTCCTGATCTCGGACACCGGACTACCCGACGAGGTCAATTTTCGGGCGGAGCAATGGCCGGTAGGCGACCTGCCAGATGAGGCACTGATATACCTTCTAGGCAGCCGGTACTGCGACACGCAAAAGCTATCGAACGACGCTTGGTCAATGTTCGGCGGCATCCAGGGCGGCTGGCAGCGAGTTCAAGCGATTTGCAACTACGTTCACGACCGCATTGAATTTGGATATCACCATGCCCGCGGCGACAGGACTGCATCAGAGGGACATGAGGAGCGGATCGGCGTTTGTCGCGACTTCGCTCATTTAGCCGTTACGCTTTGCCGCTGCATGAACATCCCTGCGAGATACTGCACCGGCTATCTTGGTGATATTGGCGTGCCCAGAGATCCAGCGCCGATGGACTTCAGCGCTTGGTTCGAAGTCTTTCTCGCGGGTCGTTGGTATACATTCGATGCTCGCCATAATCACCCTCGGATAGGACGGATTGTCATTGCACGAGGACGGGACGCAGCCGACGTGGCCATCTCAACGGCCTTCGGCTCGGCCGCTCTGACGCGGTTTAACGTTATAACAGAAGAAGTCGTTTATCAGGATCAACTCCAGGCAGCAGAGTAAACAGGGCTATTTGGCCGGAGCTCCCCCGGTTATCGCGCCTTGCTTTTCCGCTTCCTGTCGCTCTCCATTTGGTCGCGTTGCATCTTAAGGGATCGCCGTCTCGACGTCCTGGCTTCTGCGTCCGAGATTGCCTGTCCAGCCCTTCGAACGACCTTCAGTTTTGAAGGCGACTGCGCCATGAGCACGGGCACATTTCGAAAGCCCGCCAGCGGCTGAGTATCCATCTGTGTGAATGCGCGCTTCTTCGCCATTTTGCGTGAGCTATCTCGAAAAGGATTCACTCATTTCAAAGCCGAAAAACATAATTCGTTCCACTTCAATTCGTGCCGTGCCCTCGTTTCGTCTACCTTGCGAGCAAAGTTCCTGGGAAGCGAGTGAACAGTGCGGCTGGTCCGGGGTATATTTCGACGCATCCTGCTTGTCGTAGCGAGCCCTCAGGGAACCCGCCACAAAGCACGCCGATGGTCGCGACCTTCACCTTCTCTGCTGCTTCGGCATCATACGGCGTGTCGCCGATCGCGAGCGCATCTGCGCCGTCGATCTTGAGCTTATTAAGAACGATCTTGAAGATGTCCGGAGCCGGTTTCGACTCCTCCACATCGTCGGAAGAAATTTTCAGATCCACCAGGTCAGTGATGCGAGCGATGTCGAGATACTTGTCGACTTCATCCTTCTTGGCCGAGGAAGCAACGGCAATCTGAAGGCCGGCATCGCGCACACGTCGCAGCAGGTCGGGGACCGCCGAGAAAGGACGCACAAGCGGTAGGTACTCGGCTTTGAAACGTCGGCTGCGCCATTCCTCCAGTTCCTTGCCATGGTCCTGTTGTTCGTCAGCGGACAGGAAGACAGGAATGAGCTTGTCTCCCCCCTTGCCTATCTGGCTTCGAACCTGTTCGAAGCTCACATCGCGACCAAACTTCTGGAGGGCTTCCTGCCATGCGATCGCGTGGAGATCGACCGAATCAAGAAGCGTGCCGTCCAGGTCGAAAATAGCGGCTTTTGGCAATTCAAAGTCCTCCGGGGTCGGATTGAGCAACGTCGGCGTACCAATCTGCGTAGGCCGTGTTCTTCGCCATATGCCTGTTGAGATCCGGCGAGTCGTCGCCCCACCATGCGGGGCCGCGCTCGCCAAGCGCCCGCTTGACCTCGTCAACTGCCCGGTGCGCGGTCGCCTCCGCATCACGGTCAGCGTCCTTCTTGGCTTCGCGCACTGCCCGCCGTGCCGCCATCAGACGTCGCACTAGGCCTGCCCGCTCGGCCTCGTCGAGAGCGGGGTTCGCCATCCGCCAGAGCCTACCGCGGACGACGAAGTAACGACCGTCCGGCGTCACCGGATGCTTCACGATACGCTAGGCCGACTTCCGCTGCGGCTTGGCAGCCGACTTCTTTGCAGCAGCCTCCTTTGCCGGCTTCTTGCCCGCGATCGGCATCAGCATTTCCTTCTGACCGCTGGCGACTTTGCGTGACTTCTTGGCCGGCTTAGTGTCCTTTGCCGCCGCCGCGCCGCCGATGCTTTTGCGCAATGCGTCCATTAAATCGACGACGTTCTCGCCACGTGGACGCTCTTTCGCTGTAATAGGCTTACCCGCGCGCTTCTGGTTGATAAGATCGACGAGCGCGGTCTCGTACTGGTCCTCAAACTTATCCGGCTCAAAGTGACCTGCCTTCTGGTTCACGATGTGCTTGGCGAGGTCGAGCATGTCCTTGGTGACTTTGACGTCCTGGATATCGTCGAAGTATTCCGCTTCGGAGCGAACCTCATATGGGTACCGTAGCAGCGTACCCATCAACCCCTTGTCGAAGGCTTCAAGCGCGATGATGTGCTCCCGGTTGGTCAGTACCACCCGCCCGATCGCGACCTTATTCATCTCGCGGATGGTTTCGCGGATTACCGCATAGGCGTCGTGCCCGACCTTGCCATCCGGGCAAAGGTAGTAAGGACGTATGATGTACCGAGGGTCGATCTCACTGCGCTCCACGAACTCGTCGATCTCGATTGTCCGCGTCGATTCCAGCGCAACGTTTTCGAGTTCCTCCTTCGTAACCTCGATGAAGGTGTCGGTGTCGACCTTGTAGCCCTTGACGATGTCTTCATTGGCGACTTCCTCGCCAGTGTCGGCGTCCACTTTCGCGTACTTGATGCGGTGGCCGGTCTTCCGATTGAGCTGATTGAAGGAGACCTTTTCGGATTCCGATGTGGCCGGATAGAGCGCTACCGGACAGGTGACGAGGGAAAGACGAAGAAAGCCTTTCCAGTTAGCGCGAGGGGCCATTGTGGGGGAACTCCAATACTGATGCCGGATTCAAGACGATCCGGCCGGCTTGGTTCCGACACCTCCCATTCCTTAACAGGAAGATTTTTTGAGACTCGTTGGTGAGGGGGGGGACTCGACATTTGTTCTGGTTATGTTCTAATTCGAAATGACCGACTTATCCGCGAGCTGGCGCATGCCGACCCCGAAGCAAATGGAAAAACTGGCCACCGATGCCGCCATTAAACATGCGGCGTCGGCCGCCGCTCAAGATAGATCCCTCCCACCTGAATACTGGGAATCCGTTCTCAAAGACCCCCGCGCCAGCACGCCCGGCACCCAGCTACGGCAACGACGCCTGTCTGAGATTCAGCGTCACGTCCTGCGCGTTTCCTGCCGCCGCTGCGAGCGGACCGTCGAAATCCAGACCGCCGATGCGGTCCGATTGTATGGCGCCAATGCAGTCTGGAAAGACGTCGCGCAGAGGCTGCTCGACAACACCTGTCAACAACGTACCGGCAGCCACGAGGAAGACGGGTGCTGGCCGGCCTTCGAGGCACCGTAGTTCTGTTCGCCGATCCGATCTCTTGCCAGGATATTTGGTGGCCCCGAAATATCACCCCACTCCTCTGTCGGGCGGCGATCGAAAAGCTCTTGCGAAAGAGCTTGGCAAGGCACGCGCGATGGCCAATATCCTTGCCGCGCAATCAGCAGAAGTGCGGGCAAAGGCTGAAAAACTCGTTCAGCAAGCCGATAAGCTGCTCTGCGAAAGTTGGAACGAGCGGATGTGGTCAGATGGAGAGCCGATCGATCCGTCGCCTACGATCGACCAGGCCGTCAACGCTGGCTTTCCCTGGCTGGAGATTCGTTGTGCGCGCTGCCAGACGCCGAGCGACGTTGACCTCGCGGCAATGAAGCATCCGCCCACGACCTTTGTGCACGACCTCGCGAGCCGGCTGCGCTGCCGCAAATGCGCCAATGCGGGCCGCCGTCCATCCGCGACTCTGCTACAATTAGCTTGGCAGCCACGTCATCCCAAAACCGAAATCTGACCATGTGTAATCTCTATTCGATCACAACCAATCAAGCGGCCATCAGCGCGTTATTCCGGGTTGTGAACCGATACGTGGGCAATCTTGCGCCAATGCCTGGAGTTTTTCCCGACTACCAGGCGCCGATCGTGCGCAATGGAGCCCAAGGCCGCGAGCTCGCCACGGCGCGGTGGTGCCGTCCTCGCAGCATGCGCTGATGGAAGCCACTAAGAAGCGTGCTGCGAAGCTGGAAGCCAAAGGCAAGCCGGTCGACTTCAAGGAGTTGCTCAGGATGGAGCCGGACGGCGGTACGACCAACATCCGCAATGTGAAGAGCAAACGCTGGACCCGCTGGCTGGGAGTCGAGAACCGCTGCGTGGTGCCGTTCAACTCCTTCAGCGAGTTCAACAAGGCCGAGGGTGGCGACATCTGGTTTGCACTCGACGAGAGCCGTCCTCTTGCCTGCTTCGCCGGCATTTGGACGAACTGGACCTCCGTCCGAAAGGTCAAGGAAGGTGAGACGACCAAGGACATATTCGCCTTTCTGACGACTGAGCCGAACGTCGAAGTCGGCGCCATTCATCCCAAAGCGATGCCGGTGATCCTGACGACGCCGGACGAGGTCGAGACGTGGATGACAGCGCCTCCAGAGGAAGCCTTGAGGCTGCAGCGGCCGCTGCCGGACCGATCACTACGGATCGTCGCCCGGGGCGTCAAGGAAGACGCGGGCAGCACGGAGACTTGAAGCATGACGAAATCAGGTAATTACCGCCTGGCGTAGCGTGATCCGCGTCAATTCGGAAGGGCGGCCGAGTCGGAGCGCGAAGCCGGGCCAGAGTGCGGTACCGTTGTTCACGTAGAGGGTCATCCCGTCGACGTTGTACCGGCCCGAGACGTAGCCGGCATTGGCGCGGGCGGCCAACCGGTCGAGCCCCAGGATCAATCCGCCGTGGGTGTGTCCCGAGAGTTGGAGAGCCACTCCAAGCTTTGCGGCCTGCCGCGCGTCGCTCGGCTGGTGATCGAGCAGGATGACAGGGACGCCTTTGGGGGCGCCTTCGATGATTGCAGCAAGGTCGCGGACGGGATGTCCCCTGCCGCGCGATGCCCGGTCAGTGATGCCGGCGAGGACCAACTTGCTACCGTTGCGATCCAGAACAATGTGCCGGTTTTCGAGCGAGAGCAGCCCCAACGCGGCGAAGTGCGCCATCCACGTGCTGTACCCAAAGATATATTCGTGATTGCCGGAGATCACGTAGACGCCGTCAGTCGCCTTCAGGTCCCCCAGCGGCTCTATGTCGGCCCGCCGCGCATCAAGCGTGCCGTCAATCAGATCGCCCGTGATCGCGATCAGGTCCACGCCGAGTTTGTTAGCTTGCTCGACGACGGCGCGCGCCCATGAAGCAGGAAACAACCGGCTGATGTGGAGATCGGTCAGCTGCAGGATGGTGTAGCCATCGAATTGTCGCGCAAGTCCTTTGATACTGATTTCTATGTCCTTCAACGGTGGAACCCGCATAGCCTGATGGACGCCGATCGCGGCCGCGAGGGCAGCTAACGCGGCCAATCCGTAGCGGACGCCGTCAGGCGCACTTACGATGCCGCCATGGATCGAGCTTCCAAACAGAAGTCCGACATCGAGCGCCAGTTGCATCAGCGCAAGCAGGACGACCGCGCCGAACGCCCAGTTAAAGAGTGCGACCACTGGACGAGGAAACTCGGGAGAGAATACCGAGCCCGACGACAGCTTGCTCCAGCGGTGAAACTGCAGTGCGACCAACGCAAGCGCCCCCACGACGACCTTGATCAAGAGCGGCAGCTGAAGTGGCCAGATGAAGCGGGTCAGGATCAGCAGATAGATCAGGCCGAATATGAGTTGGGGAATCGGTTCGCTCCGGATTCGATCGGTCCGGCCTTCGTACACGAGGCTCAACACAATCTCGACCTTAATCGGCTTGAATCGGGCTGTTTGTCAGGCCGCTTCATCCGCACGGTCGGTCGCGCCACCTTCCCGCTTGAAATTCATGAGGCTCAGCAGGTGGCCGGTGGCCCGTGCATCGCACAGTGCACGGTGATGCGTCTCGAGTTCAATTCCGTAATGTTCGCACAGCCTTCCTAGGCCGTACGACTTGTGTCCGGGGTAGCGCCGACGCATTCCGGTAACCGTGCATAGCTTTGGAAACCGGAAGCGGCGCTCAAGCCGTCGATATTCGTAGCTGATGAATCCATAGTCAAAATTGACGTTGTGCGCGACGAAGATCCCGTCGCCCATAAACTGCATGAAGCTGTCCGCGATATCGGAAAATACGGGTGCATCGCGGACCATCTCGTTCGTGATGCCTGTGATCTGCGTTATTTTGGCTGGGATGGCACGCTGTGGATTTACCAGGGAGTGCCACTCGTCGACGACCTGGTAATTGCGGATCTTGACCGCGCCGATTTCGGTTATCCGGTCGCCGGACGCCCAACTGCCCGTCGTCTCGACGTCGACCACCACATAATCCTGCTCTGGATCGAAGCGATAGTCGACCCGGGCGATCTCCGCGCGGATCCCGGCGTTTCCGAGTTGTCGCAACCGGGTAAGTTGGTTGCGGCGGATTACATCGCCCTCGGCTTTGATCTCCATGAAGGAGACAATCCCGTCCTTCTCCAGCATAAGATCCGGGAACCCGTCACGCATGTCTCGGAAATTCTGACACAACGAGCGGACGATCGTCGCGATTCCATCGCCGCTGGTTCCAGACAGCAGTAACCGCAGCGCGTCGACATCGACGTGGTCCCAGGCGAAAATCCCGTTCGGACGGCCCCACTTTTCCGCAATCGGGCGCAGCAGTAAATTGAGAGCATGCCCGGACCGTACTGCATCCAGCTTGGCGTCGATCTGAGCTGCAAACCGACGCGCAAAGCTGCGATCCTTGAGACAATGTGGCACCCAATCGAAACTGCTATGAAGCAGATCGGACTCGAACAATTCATCCCAGAACAACAATCCGAAAAACGAATGCCAGAGAGTGTTTTCCGCAAAGAAGACCCTATAACCCCTGCGGCGCATCACTCCGGCGACGCCCGCTTCCGGATTGCCGCGATAGGTGTCGTCGACAGTCAACGTCACGCCAGCGCGGAGTAGCTCCGTACACAATCCCGCCCGGCGGCCTCCGAACTTCCGGGCGTAAAAGTCTGAAGCAAACATGAATTCGTCGTCGCTGGCGGGATCGTCGATCATCCGCCGCAACAAATCTTCTGCATCTGCCTTATTACCGGCGCCATAAAGCAGACGGACCAACCGTTCATGGCATTCCGGCGATGAACCGGCGCGATAAAGCTGCCTGGCGAGATCCTTGTCTCCCAGCTTCTCGAAAAACTGGCCAACCTGGCAGGCGGCGCGGCTGCGCAGATCAGCGGCATAATCGCTCGGACAATCGGGACCACTGAAGATGTCGGCGACCGCTTCCTGGTGGACGCTAGGCGATTTCAGTTCGATCCGATCGAGAAGCTGGCTGTAGTGGAAGCACGCCCTCGCCTCGTCTCCATCTGTGAAACGAGCCTTAAATGACGATACCTTGTTCGTCCTCATAATGCCCAGATCGCGCAGGGCAAAGTTCTTCAAGTCTTCTTCAGTCTTGCCGAAGTAAAGGTAGAGCAGGAATTCGAGGGGCCTGACGTCATCTAAAGCAATGAATTGGGCTGCCCCACAATGCTCTGCGGCGACCCTAAATGGAACCTGCGCCAGAAAGTAATCGATTAATTTCGATTTCGGCCAAGAGGCCCGGACGTCTGTCCGCTGCGCCGCCTTTGCACCTCTTACCAACACGTCCTTGGGCAGGCACGTAACAAACAAAGCATAGTCTTCTTCCTTGAGAAGCCTGGCCTGGCCACGCGCCAGTAGCTCGTCTGCTGCCCGCTCCAGCTCCAAGATCTCCGCGTACTTAAAGAGCGACCTATTGAAGATCGCTCCCCGCCGATTGACCATCCGTATCAACAGACACTGCGCATCCTTGGAAAGGTTTTTGGAACCGCGCCACGAACGCTTCGTGTTCATCCGTGAGGATCGAGCCATAAGTCGCTCTGACAAACGCCAGCATCTCGACGAAATGGTCGTGGTAGTAATAGACGGGTAAATCCGGCCGTTTCATCCGCAGAGCCTTTGAGCTTTCCCCTGAACCGAACGCAGAGCGCCAAGTCGCCACTCCGCCGTTGCTGTAACACCGAAATCGTTCTATCTTTGTTCCGGCATGCTCTGATTTGTCAAGCAACTCATCAGGGCTGCCGCAGGCAGAAAGCCGGCTTGAAATTTTGAAGCAACGGAAGCGGTTCCTCAGCAGAGTGCGATGACCGAAAGCCGCCAGCGAAAGATCATCCACGTCGATATGGACGCCTTCTATGCTTCGGTCGAGCAGCGGGACAATCCGAATCTCCGCGGCAAGCCGGTTGCGGTCGGTGGATCGCGAGAGCGAGGCGTCGTGGCGGCGGCGAGTTACGAAGCACGGAAGTTGGGCGTCCGATCGGCCATGCCCTCGGTTACCGCAAAGCGGCAATGCTCTGACCTGATTTTCGTGAAGCCGCGATTCGAGGTCTATAAGGCGGTCTCGCAGCAGATCCACGAGATCTTTGCCGAGTACACCCAGATCATTGAACCGCTGTCTTTGGACGAAGCTTATCTTGACGTCACTGAGAATTTGCAGAGCATTCCGCTCGCGCGCGACGCCGCACTCGCGATCCGCGGGAAGATCAAGCAGGTGACGGGACTCAACGCATCGGCCGGGATTTCGTACAACAAGTTTCTGGCTAAGCTCGCCTCCGACTATCGTAAGCCGAACGGCCAGTATGTCATCACGCCCGAAATGGGACCTGCGTTTGTCGAGGCCCTGCCGGTCGGCAAGTTTCATGGCATCGGCCCTGCGACCAGCGCAAAAATGAATTCGCTTGGCCTCCATACCGGTCTGGACATGCGCAATCAGTCGCTTGAGTTTATGCAAACCAATTTCGGTAAAGCCGGAAGCTATTATTATTGGATCTCGCGCGGCGTCGACAATCGCGAGGTCCGTCCCGATCGGATACGTAAGTCCGTTGGCTCGGAGAATACCTTCTCGACCGATCTTATCGATTTTGACGCCATGCTCTTAGAATTGCAGCCGCTGATCGATAAGGTCTGGCGGCATTGCGAAGACAAAGGCACGAGGGGTCGCACGGTGACGCTCAAAGTAAAATTTGCCGACTTCGAATTGATCTCACGGAGCAGGACTGCGACCGATGCCTTCGGAAGCCGGGATGCCTTGGCGACAGCGTCGGCCGACCTGTTAAGGGCTATCTTCCCGACTAAAAAAGCAATTAGGCTTTTAGGCGTCTCGATCTCCGGCTTTGTCGAGGCAAACGAAGAGACGTCAGTCCAGTTTCCTCTGCTTTGACGAGTTGCGTCGTTCAAAGTGCACTTGAGCAATCGGAGCTTGCACTTTCTGTAAGCGGTCTCTCAGCGAAAGTCCGGAACTGTTCTTCCGATGAAGGAGCCTTCACGGCCGCAAATCCATGTCGATGCGGATGAAATCGCCGCGATAGGTGACCTCACCCAAATAAATCACTGTTCGGTCCGCGGTCGTAAACACCCGCCGGACCTCGGCAACGGGCGAATTCAAGGGCACCTGCAGCAACTTCGCGACTTCGAGATCGGCGGTGCCAATCGTCAGCGTCTGCCGGGCGCTGCTGATAGTCGGTTCGCGCATATCCTTCAGGATCGGAATCACCGTCTCCTTGCGAAATCGCCTTGGCGATTTCCTGAACACCTTCTCGTCGAGATAGATCGAGATCACGCAATAAGGCCGCTTATCTCGCGAATGCACGCGCCGCATGAAGACATAATTTGTCGCTGCCTTGCCGTCTTCGGGCAATAGCGGCGCATCGGTGCGGCTCTCCGAAATGTTGATGATTTCAGGCGAAGTGTCGCGGTAAACCTCCGCAAGGTCGGACAGAGTGGTTTCGACCTTGAGCCAGCGATCCTGTTTCAAGATGCCAGTGATAAACGTGCCACGGCCCTGCCGGGCCTCTATAATGCCGTCACGAACCAGCAGATCGACCGCCTGGCGAATGGTAACGCGGGAGACGCCGAACTCGGCCGCCAGGTTCTCGTTCGCGGGCAACCGCAAGCCCTGCGCCCATATTCCCCGAGCGATACGCTGCCGGAAGATATCGGCAATCTGTGCATATTTTGGGACGTGACTGTCGGAAATCAGTTCCATCTCACGCTCTCCGGCTTGCAGCTACGACATCACAAGCACCGCGCTCCCCGATCATCAGACTGGTGGCGTTGGTGTTGGCCGATGTGATCTGAGGCATCACGGATGCATCGATCACGCGCAGTCTCTCGACGCCGCGAACCCGCAATTGTGGATCGAGTACCGATGTCTCGTCGCTTCCCATCCGGCAGGTACCGACGCAATGAAAAACCGTGCCGCCGGTCTTGCGGGCAAAATCCCACAGGCCGGCATCGCCACCCGTAGCTTCGCCCGGCACCATCTCGATGTCCCAGAGATCGCGGAATGATTTCTGCCGGTAAATGCTGCGCAGAATGTTCAGGCCCGCGACGATCGTCTTGCGGTCGATCTCCTCGGCAAAGTAATTGGGCTCAATCCGCGGCTGCTCGAACGGATCGGTTGAACGGATCGAAAGCTTTCCTCGCGATTTGGCGTGACACTGCCAAACCGATGCCGTGAATCCGGAATAGCGGTGCAGAGGATCGCCGGGTTTGTCGACCGACAGCGGCATGACGTTGAACTGAACGTCAGGCCTCCCGCCAGCGGCGTATTCCGTGCAGGCAGCGCCGCCGACCTGCCCTGCGCCGACGGTCAGCGGGCCGCTGCCGGCGAACATCCATTGCAATCCCATCTTGGCAAACTCCACGGGATTGCGCACCTGATCGTTCAGCGAGATGCGCTGCTTTAGCCGCACGATCAACCGCGCCTGATAGTGATCTTGCAGATTACGCCCGACTTCCGGGGAATCAGCGATGACGGGAATGGCGAACGCGCGCAACAAACCGGGCGGACCAACGCCTGACAATTGCAGTATTTGCGGCGACTGCAACGCGCCGGCTGACAAGATGACCTCGCTATCCGCGCTGGCGCTCAACGTCCGGCCATTCGCGACCCACTCGACACCGGTGGCAACGCTTCCGCGAAAACTAACTTTGCTGACCTGCGCACCGGTGATGACCGTCAGATTTTTCCGATACACGACCGGCTTCAGGAAGGCCGATGCCGAACTCGTCCGCCAATGCTTGCCGATGCCAAGCTGGTAGCTGCCGACGCCGTAGGTCGTCTCACCGTTGAAGTCGGAATTGCGCGGCAGTCCAAACTCGACGCCGGCTTCGACCCAGGCCGCGGATGCAGCGTTGTTGTTGCGCAGGTTCGAAACCTCAAACTCGCCGAGGCCGCCATGGTACTGGCTTTCGCCGCCCGAATAACGTTCGTAGCGCCGAAAGTACGGCAGCAGTTCGCGGTAGCTCCATCCCGACGCGCCCAGCCGATCCCAGTCATCGAAGTCCTCGTGCTGACCTCGGATAAAGATCAGGCCATTGATGGACGACGAACCGCCGAGCACGCGGCCGCGGGGCCAGACAATCGAGCGGCCGCCAGTGGTCTCGTGCGGCTCGGTCTTGAACAGGCGGGAAAAACGTTCGTTGAAGATGGTCCGGTAGTAGCCGACCGGCAGTTTGAGCCAGAAGCTCCGGTCCGAACCGCCGGCTTCCAGCAGAAGTACGCGACAGGAGGGGTCGGCCGACAGCCGGTTGGCAACGACGCAGCCGGCCGACCCAGCGCCGACGATGATGTAGTCGTAGCCTTGCGCCGTCATGTCAGGCCGTCCGGTATTGTTCGATTGAAGCAAGGTCCGGCTCGACGCCGAGGCCGGGATCGTCGCTCAAGGTGACCGCTCCGTCGCGGACATCGACGACAGGACCACAAAATCGATCGCGCAACGGGTTGTCGTTGGAGTCGACCTCGAGCAGGCCGTCCCCGCCTACCCCTGCCAACAAATGCGCTGATGCCAGCAGGCCGATCCCACCGCCCAGATAATGCGGACAGAAAGTCTTGCCGGATTTGACAATATTGCGGGCGATGGCGCTGGACTCCGTCAGCCCGCCCCATTTGGCAATATCGGGCTGTACCACACACAACGTATCGTCACTGATAGCCTGCTTGAATCCGTCACGGCTCGCGATATTTTCGCCCGCGGCGAGCGGTACGCCCGCGCCCTTCCCTAAGGCCTGCCACTCCTGCCATGGCCGGTCGGCACGGATCGGCTCCTCCAGCCAGGCAAGATTGAATTCAGCCAATCCGGGCGCGATCTCCAGTGCCCGGTCGATCGACCAGCCCTGATTGGCATCGGCGGCCAGCATGCCGTTCCCGATGAGGTCGCGAAGCGATGCGAGGTTAGCGCGGTCGGCCGCCGCCTCGAAGCCGATCTTCAATTTCAGCGCGCGATGCCCGCGAGCCAGCGCTGCTTCCGCCATCTGCCGCGAACCGGTCGGATTGATGCCGCTGGCATAGACCTTGATCGTTTGACGGACGCCGCCGAGGAGCTTCCATAACGCTGTCTTGCGACGCCGTGCATGGAGATCCCATATGGCGATGTCGATGCCTGCGATCGCCTGTGCGAATGGTCCAGGCTCCCCGCATTGCAGGGCGAGCACGCTTGTACCCTGTGTGAGTTTCTCGAATACCTGCGACGGCTCCCCGACTGCAAATCCCGCGACCGCGGGAGCCAACACCTCATTCACAAGTCGCGTGCGATGTTCGGCGCCGGTGGATGGAAAGTTCGACCACACCTCTCCCCAACCCGCATTTCCGTCGGCGTCTTCCACACGGACAAATACCGCCGGCCGGTTCAGCATTCGGCCGAACGAGGTGACGACCGGCGTCGACAACGGATAGCGATAGCAAAAGGCCTGGACGCTACGGACTGTGAAGTTCGGCGATGTCATTTCAAGAACCCGGAGCGCGGCGCAACGTCGCCGCCTCTTGTATGGTCATCCTATTTATAATATGACTTTCCTCACATCAACCGCAATTGCAGCCGGAAGCCCCAAAAATGAACGGAAGTGTCGCAAGACGCTTTTTACTTGGACTTGCGCCGTGGGCCGGCGCGATCCTGTTGTGGTACGCCGTGCGCTGGAGCGGATTCGTCAATGTTTCCCTGATCCCGTCGCCGCATCAGGTTGCGGCGAAGTTCGTCGAATTGCTGCTGCACGAAGGCCTGCTGTACGACGTCTTTGCATCGACGCGGCGGGTGTTTCTCGGCGTCATGCTCGGCATCCTCGTCGCCGTTCCCGTCGGCTTCCTGCTTGGCTGGTACAGGCCGGCGCGGACCTTCGCCGATCCGATGATCAACTTCTTTCGCGCGCTGCCGCCGATCGCGCTGATCCCGCTGGTGATCGTCTATTTCGGGGTCGACGAAATCGCCAAGCTCGTCATTCTGTTCTATGCCTCGTTCTTCGCCGGCGTGATCGTGATGTATGAAGGCGTCTCGCAAATCACGCCCCTCTACATCCGCGTCGCCCAAACGCTCGGCGCCGGCGAGCTCGAGATTTTTCGCAAGGTCATCATCCCGCTGACGGTACCGCATATCCTGACCGCGCTCCGTGTCGCGTTGGGCGTGGCCTGGGCTACCCTAGTCGCTTCTGAACTGATCGCGGCCCAGCGCGGGCTCGGTGCCATGATCCAGAACGCCTCGACCTACTTCCTGCTCGACGTCATCTATGTCGGCATTATCTGCATCGGTTGCATTGCGCTGATCATGGATACGATCCTGCGGCGGATCAGCGCGCGGCTGCTGGTGTGGCAGGAAAGAGCTGTCGCATGAGCGGTCCAGCCAGCGCCAAACGCGCACAATTCGACCACGTCTCGCTGTCCTTCGATACGCCCAAGGGGAAACTGCGGGTGGTGGACGATGTCAGCTATGACATCCACGACGGCGACTTCATCGCCGTGATCGGACCGTCCGGCTGCGGCAAGACCACGATGATGAGCATGCTCGCGGGATTTCAGAAGCCGACCACCGGCGAGGTGTTGTTTGATGGAAATCCCGTGACGGGACCGGGCCCCGAACGCGGCGTGATCTTTCAAGAGTATGGCGTCTTCCCTTGGCTGACGGTCAAGGAAAACATCGCGTTTGGCCTCAAGCTCAAGGCCAATCATGTTCCGGCAAAGGAGCAGCACCAGATCTGCGAACACTATCTCGCGTTGATGGGTCTGTCGGATTTCGCTAATTCCTATCCGAAGCACCTGTCGGGTGGCATGCGGCAACGGCTCGCGATCGCGCGGGCCTACGCGGTCAAGCCGCAGTTTCTGCTGATGGACGAACCTTTCGGCGCCCTGGATGCCCAGACCCGTGGCAACATGCAGAACCTGCTGCTGAAGGTGCTCGCCGCCGAAGGCAAGACCGTCATGCTGATCACGCATTCGGTGGAGGAAGCGATCTACCTCGCCTCACGCATCGTGGTGGTGACGGCGCGGCCAGCCCGCATCAAGCAAATCATCGACGTTCCCTTCTCCTATCCGCGCAATGAATCGCTGCAGGAACGTGCGGAATTCGGCGAACTGCGAAGCCATATCAGGGAACTCGTCATGAACGAATACCAGGCGCAACAGGCGCAGATGCTGCCAGCCTCGTTTTCGGAATAAACCAGAAAAAGCACAGGGAGGAATGCCATGGATCGACGACAATTCCTGAACACCACCGCG
>NZ_JAFCLY010000004.1:0-283980 GCF_018130185.1 Bradyrhizobium sp. AUGA SZCCT0182
GCCTTCCAAACACGAGGATTGGGCAAGTAGGAAAAGATCCGCACCTCGGCCATAGTGCTGTCTCCGTGGTGCGCCGCGTTATTCGTGCAATGGGCTGTGGAGCTGGGCATGCTTGAGCCCTTATTTGTCATGTCGAGGGGACCCAGCATGCGCGGAACGCTGCTCGACGAAGAGGGCCGAAGCGGCCAAGGGGGGAGGCCGGAACGGCCACGGTCTTTCGGCAGCAAAGGACGTTGTCCCGAGAATGGCTTGACGTCCGACGTCTCGCCGTCCCGCGGCGTAAGCATGAGCCCGGGCATGACACGGGAATGGACCGCGCTGCCATCGGCCAATTCGCTGTGGGTTGCCACGGTTGCGGGAGCTTCGACGCTGGAGCTTGGGCACGAATCGAGATTCGCAACCACTGATACGGTCACTTATTGACGGTTGTCATCCAGCGACACAGTGCTGAATCTGGACCTAACAAAGCCCGAAAATGGCCCCACCACCGCAGTGGCGGGGCCAGTCAAGGGAGGAACACCCCATCAGGGCCTCGGCCTCAGCCGAGCTGGTAGCAGTACATCGGGCACTGCATCGATTTTCTCTGGGGGTCCCGGCGATCATACACCAGCGCTCATGTCTGGCAGTGATGGCGGCTACCAGCCCTGAATGATCTCGAGCTTCCCGGCCTGCCACTGCGCATAGCCGATCTTTTCCGTCCCACCATGGTTCGCCTTGCTCCAGCTTATTGGAGGCACCACACCCGGCTTGAAATCGCCGAGCCCCTCTAGTGCGGCGATCAAATTAGCCCGCGTAAGCTCCGGACCGACGCGGCGTGCTGCTTCCGTGAACACGATGGCACCGGCCATGCCGAGGTAGCTCCAATAGCCAGGCTTGGTCTCAGGTCGATATCGCGCCAGAATTTCGTTTGCTTTTACGACGGCAGGCTCGTTCATGGTTTCCACTGCGGTAAAGACATTGATGACAAGGCCATTCAGCGCATTGCCAGCCAACTCGTAGGCGATCGGATCTCCCATCGTGTTTAAGGCCACGAAGTGGGGCTTCCAACCGAGCCTTTCAGCTTCCTTGACAAAAAGCGCGCCTTGCTTGGTGATGCAGGCGAGAATTACGACATCCGGATTGGCTTCCTTCAATGCGTTGACCTGGACACTCAGATCGACGTCACTCGGCACATAGGACGCTTCCGCGACTAGCTTAGTTCCCTGCTTCTGCAGATATTCGAAAGCCCCGTCGCGCGGATCCTTTCCGAACTGGTCGTTCTGGTAGAAAATCGCGATGCGTTTTGCGGACAAACCTGTGAGGGCATATTCCGCGAGCGACCGACCCAGTACCTGCCCAACCGGCAGCAAGCCAAAAACATTCGGAGCCTTCGGGGCATTCAACAGAGCATGAACGCCGACCGGATTGAGAAGCGGGACTTTTCGGCTTTCCAGATACGGTAGCACCGCGAGGTTCGTCGCCGTGCCCAATGTTGACACCAGTGCAAATACCCCATCCCGGTCTACCAGTTTCTTGGCGATCGCCATGGTCTGCTGCGGATTGTAGGAATCGTTTTCCACGAGCCATTCAATCTTGCGACCGTGAATGCCGCCCTGATCGTTGACGTGCTTGAAATAAGCATCGGCGCCGTCACGGAGCTGGCTGGCGCCGGCGGCCAGCCCTCCCTGCAACGGTAGATAGGCGCCGATCAGGATCCGATCGGAAGAAATGCCGACCTCTGCCGCAACGGCGGCCCGCGCACAATGCGTAATGGCGAGCAAAGCTAGCCCAAGTACAGGGTATATTGAACGACGCATCATCCTCTCCTCTCATGCTTGCTCATCATCGCTCAGATAAGCAGCGAATACCCGGGCATCCCTCGCCAGATCGCTTGCCGGCCCGCTCAACGTGACGACGCCCCGTTCGAGAACATAGGCCTTAGAAGCAATCGCCAAGGCCTGACGCACGTTTTGTTCCACCAGCAACACGGCGACGCCACGCTCGTTGATCCTGCGGATCAACGTCATCACCTCGTTAACAAGTATCGGGGCCAACCCGAGGGACGGCTCGTCGAGCAGTAGTAGTTTGGGTGCTGACATCAAGGCTCGGGCCAACGCCACCATCTGTTGTTCACCGCCGGAAAGGGTTGCGGCGAGTTGGCGGCGGCGCTCGACCAGGCGCGGAAACAGCGTGCGGACCGCGTCATAGTCGTTGGCTACCCCAGCGCGATCGCGGCGCGAATACGCTCCCATGCGCAGGTTTTCATCGACAGTCAATTCTCCGAACAGCTGCCGGCCTTCGGGCACCAGCGCAATTCCAGACCCTACGATCTCGCGTGCCGGCAGCCCCCGGATCGACTTTCCATTGAAGCTGATTGTGCCCCGCGTTATCGCCTTTCCCCCGCCGGCGACAGCGTCCAACAGCGTGGTCTTGCCGGCGCCATTGGCCCCGACCAACGCGACAATGGAGGCAGCAGGCACTTGCAGCGTCACCTGACGAAGCGCTGAGATGGCGCCGTAATTCGCATCGAGGCCGCTGACTTCAAGCATCCAGGACCTCGTCGCCGAGATAGGACGCTATAACTTGTGTATTCTGGCGCACTTCCGCGGGACTGCCCTGACAGATTACCTCACCATGATCAAGCACGACAATTCGGTCGCAAATCTTCATCACCAGCGGCATATCATGTTCGACCAGAAGCACAGCCATCCCCTCCCTGTCGCGCAACTGCCTGAGGAAGTCACCAAGTTGGAGGCTCTCGCGGGAATTCAATCCTGCCGCGGGTTCGTCGAGCAACAGCAATCGCGGCTGCGCGGCAAGCGCTCTTGCAAGCTCGATCATCTTTTGGGTCCCGAACGCCAATTCGGAAACCCTGCTGTTGCGGATCGGATCCAGTTTGAGGGTCTTCAGGATAGTCTCGACGTCGGCCGCCGCTCGGGAATATGCAGCCCGGGCCTGGGGTAGCCCCAGGATTTCTGCCAACAGGCCCGGCCGGTATTTCCACATGCAGCCGATCAGCACGTTCTCAGCAGCGGTGGATTGCCCGAACAGCTCGATATTCTGAAAGGTCCTGGCGACACCGAGTCGTACGATCCGGTCAATTGAGACATCCAGAACATTATGGCCGTCGAATAAAACCCGCCCCACCTGCGGAGTGCAGACGCCGCTCAGGCAGTTCATCAAGGTCGACTTTCCCGCACCATTCGGACCGATCAAACCGACGATCTCTCCGCGGTCGACATCGAAGCTGACGTCGCCAATTGCCTGCAGCCCGGAGAATGCGACCGAAAGATTCTGGATCGAAAGTAGCGTCATTTCGGTGCCGCCCGATGCCAAGCAACGATTTGCGCGGGGATTCCTGCGAACCCATCGGGAAAGAACCGAAGGCAAGCGATTAAGCTGACGCCGTACACGACCATCTGTGCTTCCCTCAATTCGCGAAACACCTCGGGCATTAAGGTCAGATACGCCGCCCCCAGCACTGCTCCGAGCGGGCTGCGGATGCCACCAACCACGGCCATAGTCAAAAACGACAGCGAGGCTGACAGCGTAAATGCGTCGGTACTGATCTGGCCGATGAGATGCGCGTAGAGACAACCGGAAACTCCCGCAAGCGCTCCACTTAGGCCAAAAGCAATCACCAGATGCCGAGCTCGGCCTATCCCCGAACACTGGGCCGCGGTCTCGCTCATACGCAGCGCGACGAGGGCCCGGCCGGTATGTGAACCGTTGAAATTGCGAACGCCGGCAAGCACCAGGAGCACAAAAGCAAGCAAGAAGTAGAAGTAGGAAAAGTCGTCTTCCAGTGCGAACCCGAAGAGCTGCGGACGTGGCACGAACATGCCCTGCCGGCCGCCAGTTAAGCTCTCCCATTCGAATAATACCTGTTGAATAACGAGGGAAAAGCCAAGCGTCGCAATTGCCAGATAGTGCCCTCGCACGCGCAAGGCAGGTAATGCTACCAGCGTTCCGAAAAACCCGCCGACTACTCCGCCGAATACGATACCTAGCAGGAACGGCGCGCCGAGCTTGACCGTCGCGACGGCAGATGCGTAGGCGCCCAGCGCCCAAAATCCGGCATGCCCGATCGATATCTGCCCGGCGAGGCCGACCAGCAGGCTGAGACTGAGGCCGACGAGCGCATAGACAAGGATACTAGCAAGGAGGAAGTGACCGTAGGGACCAAGGCCGAACGGCAGCAACAAGACCGCGCCGACGGAGATCAAATACGTCGGGCGTTGCCAGCCTCCGCCCATCATACCTTCTTCCCCTCTCGCACGCCAAATAGACCTGACGGGCGGATTAGCAGCGCTCCGACAATGATCACCAAAGCGACAGCATCCTTGAACCTCGTGGAAACCAATGCGCCAAACAGGCTTTCGAATACGCCGAGCGAAAGAGCTCCGACCACGGCACCCGGCAAGCTATTGAAGCCACCGAGGATAGCGCCGGCAAACGCTTTCAGTAACAGCGACACCATCATCTCGTGATCAAGAAATACGACCGGCGCGACCAAAATTCCGCAAAGCGCGCTGAGCGCGCCTCCAAGCGCCCACGCCATGGTCGAGACACTCGCGATGTTGACACCGACCAATTCTGCGGCGCGCGCATTCATCGTGGCTGCACGCATCGCCGTTCCGAAGCGGGTGTATTCGAAGAAGATATAGAGGGCTAGCATCGCCGCGAGCGCGACTACTATCATTCCGATGCCGCTCTGCGAGATCCGCGCTCCGAAAACATCTATCGGTGTACTTGGAAACACGGACGGCATGACATGTGGATCGAACCCCCAAATCCACCCGACCGCGCTATTGAAGGTAATCCACAACCCGATGGTGACTATAAGTATGTTGACGGAGGGCGAGCTCATCATCGGCCTAATCACGCACCGCTCGACCAGTGCCCCTATACAGGCGCCAAGCGGCAGCGACAGTATCAATACCGCCGCGAACGGGGGCTGATATCGCGACCACAATGCAAACGACACGAAGGTGGCGAAGGTCGCCATTTCGCCTTGTGCAAAATTGATGACTCCGGTGGCCTTATGAGTCAGAACGAGCGATAGCGCCAGCAGCGCATAAGCGCTGCCAAGAGCAAGACCCGATATCAAAAGCTGCAGTCCCATGGCATGTAAATCCGCGCGGCCGTCACCGAGCGCATCCTAACCTTCTTTCTTCTGGGTGGTATGCGATCTCGAACCACGCCCATTAAGCAGGATTTCCTGAGACTGCAAGTACTGCAGCACTACGGAGTTGAACTCCTCTGGCACTGTCTGCGAGCAAGAGTGCCCCCCTTTTTCGAGGATGATCAGTTTCGCCTCAGGAATATGTCCAAATAGCTCTTGCGAGAAATACAGCGGGGTCAGATAATCGTCCTTCGCACACAGAACGAGCGTTGGCGCCTCGATCGACCGGAGCTGCTCGACCCGGTCGAATGCGATCACTGCATCGGCCCGACTTGCCACAATCTCCGCGGGAGGAAAGCCACAGAGCCCGCTTCTGTCCGCCGTTCGCAATTCTACGTCATGTTCGTTGATCCACCAGTCGGGGAATAGGAACAACGGCGTCGCCGTCACATAAGCTTCGGCACCACCGTTAAGAACGAGATTCTTGCGAGTAGCGAAGACCCGCCGCATAAAGGGATCCGCTTTCGTCCAGGTCGCATATAGAACCAGGCTATGCAGACGGTCGGGATGATCGATCGCAAGCACCTGACCAATAGCGCCGCCTGTTGAGTGACCAACGAGGTGAGCCTTTTCTATTTGAAGCGCATCCATCAGCCGCACAAGATCCTCAGCCATTTGTTCGACCGAATACCTGATCGGATCATGGGTGCTGCGGCCGGTGCCGCGATGATCGTGGACGAGAACCTGAAAATGACGCGCGAACAGATCGATTTGGGGCTTCCAATAACTACCGACCCCGCCTAGTCCCGGCACCAGTAGCAGCGGGGTCCCACTCCCCTGGGTTTCATAGTAGATCTCAATATCGTTGAAACCGAAATGTGGCATGAGCTTCGTCCGCTCCCGATTTTTCGTCGACGGCGCTAGATGTGGTGAAGGATCTCGAGGTAAGCGATTGACGCAATCTCGACGAGGAATTCCGGCCGTACCAAATCGGCACGAATGCAGTATCGAGCTGGCGGACGCTTCGGAAAATACTCCGCATAGACCGCGTTCATCGCACCATAATCTCCTAGGTCCTTCAGCAGTACGGTATTGAAAACGACATCTTCCAATGTACCGCCCGCGGTCTCCAGTACCGCTTTGATGGCTTCGAGCACGTGTCGTGTCTGCCCCACGACATCGCCCTCGGCGACGACCTTTCCGTCGCGATCCAGCGCCAACATTCCGGAGACATAGAGATTGTTTCCTGCCTTGATGGCCGTCGAGTACGGCGCCATTGGCGGCGCCGCTCCCGCTGGCGTGATTGCCTCAATGCTCATACGTGCTCCTTGGTTTAGAAATACTCCAGAGAAGTTATCGACCAGACCCGCTCGCTTTAAGGAAGTACTGTTTCGACAGTGTCACGTTGCTCAAAAAGCAACACGCGGAAGGCAACGAATCTTGGCAGAAGAAACCGCAACAACACTTTCGCCCGCGTCATTCGGCCCGCGCTCGTGGCGCTGGGTGCAACCCTGTCAATTTCGATTTGCGCAATTCACGATCTCAAGCCGCCACTATTGCGCGCGCCCACGTGCGGCCCGCCATTGCTGCGGCTTAAGGTCGTCACGGCGAATGGACTCCTCACGTCGATGCGCCAGTCGGCTCCGTCCCCCTTCGCTCATCCGAGCAGGCGTCCACGTCACAGCGGGATCGATAGTCACCTCGACCGTTTCTATCCCCCGAACTTGAAGCAATGCACTTTCGGCAGCCCGTGCGATGTTCGGCGCCATCGTGCAGCACGGCGAGGTGACACAAAGCCTCACATCCAGATGCGAGCCTTCGACCGACCAGCCAAGCACGAGACCCATGTCGATCACGCTGAGCGGCGTGTTCGCCCCGATGCTGCAAGGGTCGAACACACAGCCGAGTGCACGGGATATTTCAGGATCAAGAATGTTACTCACCAGCTAATCCCCTGCTCACGTGCGATTGCGAGCCAATTTGAGTAAGGCTTTTGCAGCCCCGTTCGCTGTCGTTCCGCCGCAAACTCGTCGTCGGCGATCTGCGCCTTTGCCTTCTCAATATCGAGTCCGACGATCCGCGCGTAGTTGCCACCGAAGATTAGGGATTTGTCGGACTTGGAGAGCTGCGCGATGTTGTATTTTTCGAGCAATTCATCCGGCAACTTCAGATTCCAGAATTTATCCAAGAGCGGTTGCGAATGACAAAACATCGTTCCGTCGGAGTAGATGATTTTCTCTGGTCCGCCCCAAAACAGAAACTGAGCCATGATCTCGTTGAAGAAGCCAGGCCCGTGCAACATCAGTAGACTGGTAATTTCAAGATTCGCATAGACGTTAGGAAATCGCGCGAGGGCATGGGCGGTCTCATCCACGAAAGCCAGCCCGGAATGAATGATTTCAAAATTGAGCTCCGGAAAATGAATGGCAGCGCCGTCGACATCGTCGACACGATAGGGATTCATCGGCACGGGCCCGTTCGGAATCGCCTTGTGAATCGCAACCGTTTTGATGCCGAGTTTTTGCGCTCGCTCAAAAAGCGGATAGGCGAGTTTTGGATCATCGAGACGCCAGCTGCGAAGTGGTTCAACCTGGTCGGGATAAAGCTTGAGGCCAATCGAGTTCGGCAGCTCACGCATTTGATCGTCGAGATCGCGCAGGCAATTTTCCAGCCCCGAGGTTGGATCGACGCCGACATACGTCAAGAAACGTTGCGGCCAGCGCGTGGCTGCCTCCACGTTCTTCTCGCGCGAGCACAGCCCATCCTTGAACCATGAGTCCAGACGAAGATACATGTTTGCGGCCATATCTACGTTGCTTTCAAGGAACATGGTGCGCGCAAGCGCTTCCATCGGCCAATCCGACATGTACACTTCCATCGGTACCCGCAGTTCCGGCGGATTCCAGCTATGATGGAGATCGACCAATAATTTGCGCAAGCCGCTCGCATATTTGTTCGGCTGCAGGTTCTGGTCTGTCAGATTATAGGCATGTGCTACCGGATTGATAATGAAGGTATCGTCGATCATGAGGTCCTCGCCAGTCGCTGTTTCTTTGATTTCAGTTTGTTTTGTGCCGCCGTGTTACGGTGACGGCCACACCATTGGGCTCGCGTTCGTGACGCGAATCCGCTCGAGGACGCGAAGTGCCTCGGTCCGCTTCCGCACACCGACGCCATTTGCAATGCGAAGCACGATCGAGATGGGGCCATATTGGGTCTCGATGACCCGCTCGATCTCCTGCATGGGAGCCATCGCGGCCAACGGACGAACGCCCGGTTTGCGCACCCGGATTTCGGAAATCGTCGAGTACCAATTGGTGTCCCCATCCAGAACCTGTTCTAACGGCCGGCTTGAGGCGAACACATCGCCTTCCGGCGAACTGGTAAAATCTCCCCATTGTCGCGGCAGCTGGAAACTGAGCGGACCAACAGCGACCTTGCGGAGCACCGGCCTTGACGCGATTGCCCTTCTGACCAGACCCCAGGCGTAGCCGGCGGCCATCGCGCTTCTGGTGACGCCGCGCCACAGGCGCCCCTCTTCAAAGCCGGACGAAGACATGCCTGCCTCGCTTGCTGAGGACATCGACGAACACGGCGATCATGAGCACCAGGCCGCTTGCACCATACTGGTATGCCGTTGGAATGTTCATTAAAGAGAACCCGTTCAAAAGGCTCTGGGTCAGAAGCGCTCCAAGCACGGCACCGCCAACCCTGCCTGTTCCGCCGTACAAACTGGCGCCTCCGATGACGACGGCCGCGATTGCATTAAGTTCGAGGAATTGGCCGGCGTCCGGCGGTACTGATCCGAGCCTCCCCGCGACCAGCACCGCGGCTACGCTGCAGATCACGGCAACCAAGACAAAACTTCCGATTAAATGCATACGGATATTGATGCCGGCGATGCGGCTCGCCGAGCGGCTCGCGCCGACGGCATAGACGTGCCGTCCCCACGGCGTGTTATCCAGCACCGTAGCGATGCAGCCGGCCAGTAGCAGGGCGATCGCCACCGGCACCGGCAACCCGCGATACGACATCGTTGCCCATACCAGCGCGATCAACGCGCTGACGAGCATCAGGGTACGCCAGACGTAAAGCGCGCGACGCTTTGGCGCCGCATCGCGTAGCCTTAGCAGCGGCAGAATGGCGAAGGCCAACCCAATCGCAAGTACCGAAAACATGGCAATGCCGGTGAGATACCCCTCCCCTAGAAAGCGAATGCCGGCGCCAATTCCCGCTATGGTCCGTCCCTCCGAGAGCACCAAGGAGAGTCCTCGGAAAATCATCAGGCCGCCCAACGTCACAACGAATGACGGGACGCCGAGAAAGCTCACCCAGAAGCCGTTCCACATGCCGCAGGCTATTCCGACGCCGATAGCAACCGGCAGCGATACCACCAGTGAACCTCCGGTGGCCGATTCCGTCATCGCCACCACGGTCGCCACGAGGCCCAGCAGTGACCCGACCGACAAGTCGATCTCGCCCTGGGCAATGACCACCAGCATGCCGATTGCGACAATTCCGGTGGTCGCAGTCTGGCGGAACAGATTGACCAGGTTACGATCGGTCAGGAATACACCGTCGGTGGCGAGATAGAAAACAAACCACACAACGGCAACTGCGCCCGCCAATCCAGCCATGCCGACGCGCAACGTGGGTATGGACCAAACAGCCGATGTCGGCGTCGGCTTGTCGACGATGTTATCTACCTTGCTCACAGAATGCTCACTCTCCAATAATCGGCTTTGACTCGATGCGTCACGCAAGCGACAGATTCATCAAGTCGTGTTCGGTAAGATCCTCGCGATGATGTATTCCGAGTTGCTGTCCATCACGCATGATCAGGATGCGGTCGGCGGCGGCGAGCAGTTCGTCGGGCTCCATCGAACAATAGATGAATGCCGTTCCGCTCTTGGCGACACGCCGGACGAGACGGAAGACATCCTCCTTGGCGCCGAGGTCGATACCCTTGGTGGGCTCGTCCAGCAGGATAATGCGCGGCTGACCCGCGAGACATCGCGCGAGCAGCACCTTTTGCTGGTTGCCGCCACTGAGATTGTCGATCACATCGTCGCGGCCGCTCGCCTTGACGTTCAATTCGCGGATATAGGAATCGCAGATGTTCGCGAGCGTTTGATGCAATAGCCGGCCACCGCTGGAAATCGTGGCCGCCGGATTTGCCGCAATATTGTCTTCGATCGACAGCCCCGGAAGGATTCCCTCACGCCGACGCTCCGACGGAACCAGAGCGATCGCTTGGCGCATCGCGGCACGCGGACTGTCGATGAAAACGGTTTGACCACCGATCCGCATCTCACCGGACGGTGTGCGGCCGTAGAGCCCGAAGAGGGAGCTTACCAGCTCCGTCTTGCCCGCTCCCAATGCGCCAAAAACGCCCAGCACCTCGCCGGCGTGAAGATCGAAGCTCACGGACCCGACGGCCACGCGTCGATCGTCATCGCGCGGCACATGCCAGTTGCGGACGGACAGGACGGTGTCCTCGCGCTTTGTCGGGACCAAATCCCCGTCCGCGGGCCGCCGTCCGCGCCCAAGCATTGCAACGATGACGTCCGCTTCCTTAACGCTTCCCCGCTTTGCATCGAGCACTACGGCGCCATCGCGCAAGACCACAATTCGGTCGGCAATTTCCAGGATTTCGGCGATGCGGTGGGAAATGAATACAACGGCAGCGCCACTGCGGCGCAGCTCACGCATCTTCCCCAGGATGAGGTCGACTTCATGCGCCCCCAATGCAGCCGTGGACTCGTCGAACACGAACATGCGTCGCCCGCGGGCCAGAGCCCGTGCGACGTCGATCAGTTGCTGGGTCGCGACGCTAGCACCTGTGATGTCCTGTTCTGCGTCATCGCTGACACCAAGCTGCTCGAGATATCGACTGGCGTCGCGGTTCAAGCGCGACCAATCCACCACGCCCCAACAGGCCGGCTCAGCGCCAAGCATCACGTTCTCGCCAACACTCAGGGTGTCGACGGTGGCACGTTCTTGGTGAATCAGGACAATGCCAGCCTCCTGCGCGTCGCGGGGGCCATTGAGCGTTACAGGCCGGCCGTCAACTCGAAGCATGCCCATCATGTTATCCTGAGCAATTTCCCCGGCCATGACCTTGCTGAGTGTCGATTTCCCCGCTCCGTTGGCACCGACGAGCCCAACGATTTCCCCGGGGTAGAACGCAAGCGATATCCCGTTGAGCGCGCGAGTGGCTCCAAATTCCACGCTCACGTCATTGCATTCGAGGAGCGGCACGGGAGCAGCAATCGCGACCACAGCAGGGATCGTCACGGCTAGAGACCGATATCTGACGGCTTGAGCCAACCCGTACGAGTGACGAATTCGCGAAGGTTTTCGATCGTGACAAGTTGCGACTGAATACGCATTCCCGGTATTTTCCGACCAGCGATAGTCACCGAGTCGTTCGACTTCGGAACGTCGCCGCGCGCGAGCGCGTATGACGCATCGGCCGCCGCTGCGCCCATCGCGATCAGGTCGGTCCATGCACTCGCGGACACCTTGCCCGCCTTGATTTCACGTGCAACTTCGGGAAATACGTCTTCGCCGCAAAGCCAGGTCTTGCCGTCGAGCCCCTGCTCCTTGAGCGCCTGCAAGGCGCCAAGCGCCATGCCATCTTCATTGGCGATGACGACGTCCAACTTGTTGCGATTCCGCGTCAGCGCATTTTCAATCTGATTCAACGCTCCCTGGGGGGACCACGCGTCGTGATATTGATGAGACACGATCTTGATAGCGCCGGAATCGATATGGGGCTTGAGTACCCGCATCGCGCCTTCGGTTTTCTGCTGCGCGATATCGAGCCCTTGCGGACCGCTGACGACTGCCCAATTGCCGCCCGACGGGTGATCGGCTAGCGCCTTTTTGGCCTGCAATTCACCAACCTGATAGTTGTCGCGGGCAGTCCAGAAATCGATCTTGGGAGACGTGATGACCGAGTTGTAGGAAATAATCGGAATGTTCTTCTCAGCCTTAATTCGCTCGATCAACCCGACGGCCGACGCGTTGTTGATCGGATTGATCACCAGTGCCTTGATGTTCTGGGAGAGCATGGCCTCGATCTGCTGCTCCTGGATCTCGGATTTCTGTTGCGCACCCTGGATGATTGAGCGAAGTCCAAGTTCGCCTGCGCGTTTCTCGAAGAATTTGCGGTCGAACGGCCACCGGAAGTGCTCGAAATCGGGAAAGCTGAATCCGACCAGCGTATCACCCGATTGCGCGAAGGCACTGCGCCCCATCGACAGAACGGCTGCCCCCATTCCGGCCTTGAAAGCCGTGTGGATCATACGGCGCCGGGATATCTTTCCTGCATCCGCGCCTGCCTTCCGGAATTTGATCGTGGTCATCGCACCCCTCCCTGTTGGATTGAGTCACGATAGGACTCCGACAGCGCATCCGCTAATATCGTGTCGGCCATACCGTGTTGCGCATTTGGCAACACCACAGAGTCAGCTTATTCCGCGCGTTTTCTCTCCCGGCGGACCGGCGCTCTCGGCGGTGCTGTGCGCACATCTGCAGCCGCCAATTTCAGCGTTTCGAGAAAGGCCTTAACCGCGAAGGAGAGCTGACGTCCTTTCCGAACGCCGATTTCAAGCGTGGTAACGCCCATTTCCTTGTCGCTGATCGGAACCCCGACAACGGGCGCGTTGTCAAGATCCTCAGCAATGGCAAATTGGGGAAGAAGCGTCAACGCACGGCCAAATCGCACGATGCTGCGCGTCATGGCGATGGAGTTGGTGGTGATGAGGCGAGACAACGTGACGTCGGCGCGCTTCAGTCCGCGGTCGATCAATTGCCGCACCCCAAATGTCACGTCCGGAAGAGCAACTGGATATTGGGACAGTTCTTTCAGCGTGATGGACCGGCGGCCGGCGATGCTGTGGTCTCGATGAGCCAGCACCTGAAGAGGCTGGACAAACTTCTCGACCACCTGGATATCGGGCCGGCGGTGTGCATTCAGGGTGATGCCGATATCGGCCTTATCGCTTCGCAACGCTTCGACAATAGTGTCCGTGCTGGCGACGGTGACGTTAAAGGAAATATCCGGGTACCGTTCATTGAAGCGGCCAATGGCGCCGGGCAAGAAACTGTAGACGATACCCTCGATGCAGTAGATCGACAGCTCTCCGCGCCGCAATCCGCGAAATTCATCGATAAGGCCACGGACGTGCGTAAGGTCACGGTAGGTCGCCTCAAGATGATGAGCAAGGAGCTGCCCGGCGGGCGTGAGCTTGATACCTTGAGATCGCCGCTCGAGGAGCGGTGCGCCAAACTCGTGCTCAAGGTGGGCTATTTGCCTGCTGACTGCAGAAGCTGCCACGTGCAGTCGTTCAGCAGCCTGTCGGATAGAGCCGCTCCGGGCCGTTTCAAAGAAATAGCGAAGCGCCCGGAATTCCATTTTTTGTCCGCGTAGTAGATCAAATCGGATCACACCATTCCATAATCATTGACCAAAAGCGCCGCCCGGCAAAGCAGATTTGTCGGGCGCCAGGCGCTGCGTGCCCGCAAGCATCCGGCATCCGGCCGCGCCATGCCTTACGAACGTCGGATCGATCCACCACGCCCGCGATAGCGCGCACCCATGGTCGCCAGTATGAGCACGGCACCGGCGAATAATTGCTGGGTGTAGGCGGGCGCCCCCAGGATAAGCAGGCCGACCGTTCCGGTCTCGATGAGGTAGACGCCTACAAGAGTGCCGACGACGTGAAATGACCGCCGGCTCAGCGTTACCGAGCCAAGGAACGCCGCTGCAAAAGTCGGCAGCAAGAATCCGGTGCCGAACTGGGGTGTCAACGAGCCTTGTCGCGCAGTATAGATAAAGCCGGCTAACGCGCCAAGGACGTCCGCAACTACAAAAGCCAACATGATCTGCCGGTCGATGCGAATGCCCGCCATGCGACTTGCGGCCCGATTTCCCCCGGTGGCATAAAGCCAACGCCCGGTCGCGGTATACTGCAACGCAACAGCCAGCACGAGAGCGACTGCCAGCAAATAGAACACGGGAGCCTGGATGTTGCCGATCGACCAGCCCCCCGATATCAAGAACGCGTCGCTGAAATTCGTAAAGATCACTGCGTTTCCCGTAATCCAGAGGGTCAGCCCGTCAAGCAGACTGGCAACGCCGATGGTGGCGATCAATGCGGGCATTTCAAACCGCGTGACCAGGATGCCGTTGGAGACGCCGATCACAACACCGCTGAGCACGACCGCAATGATGGTCGGAGCAAGAGGCCAACCGTGCTGGGCCACAAGTACAGCTGCCAACGCCCCACCAAAGGAGGCGGCGGCGGCGATCGACAGATCAAATTCACCCACCACCAGCACGATGGTGAGACCGCACGCAAGAATCGCCAGCACCGCGCCGTTGTTCAGAATTGACGTCAGATTGCCTTCGGACAGGAAAACGCGGGGCTCAGCGGCGCCGAAAACCACGATCAGGGCAACGAAGAAAATCAACGGCGCGAGCGATCCGATATCTTGGTTTAGAAAGAGCGCGGTAAATTTCTCAAGTTTCTTCCGCGTCCATTCGCTGGTCGCATCACTTCTGGAAACCGGTGTACTCACAGCGCGACCTTTCTCGGGTTCGTTCCCGCCAGCAAGGCGTGAAGGATAGTTTGCTTGGTGATGTCGACGCCGCGAACCTCACCGATCAGCTCCGCGTTGCGCAACAGCAGGACACGATCGCAAAGCGCCTCGATTTCCTCCAGCTCGGACGATACAACAATGATGCTCGTACCGTCCGCGGCGAGCTCCCGGATGAGATCGTAAATCTCGCTCTTCGACCGGACGTCCACACCATGGGTCGGCTCATCCAGCAGAAGGATGTCGATACGGTCTGAGATCCAGCGGGCGAAGATGGCCTTTTGCTGATTGCCGCCCGACAATTGCGACATATCGGCAGCGATCGATGGCATACGAACGCCGAGGCGTCGCGCCAGACCGATTGCCGCATTGTACTCGTCACGCAGGCGTAGGAATCCTCGCCGCCGGAAGCGACGAACGTGTGGAAGGGTAATATTTTGCCATATGGGCAGCGTTGGAACGAAGCCGTCGTGCTGGCGGTCCTCAGTCACTAGCGCGATTCCCCGCGCCAGCGCCTCGGTTGGTTCCCGTGGTCGGTAGGGCTTGCCTGAAATGAACATCTGCCCCGCTTGAAGAGCGCGGACTCCATAGAGCAGGTGCAAAAGCCGCGTCCGGCCGGCGCCGCCCAGACCGGCAATCCCCACCACCTCTCCCGCCGCTACATCAAACGAAATATCGCGAAGCCTTTCGTCGCCCGCACCGCGGACACGAAGTCGCGGGGGACCGTCCAGTTTCGGTTCAACCGCTTCCTGGCGTTCGAACAGGTTTTTCATTTCCTGCCCAACGATGAGCCGCGCGACATCCTTCTGGGTGAGGTCGGCAGCGGGTTGCGTCGTCACCCGCTTTCCATCACGCAGGACCGTAATTGTGTCTGCCAACCGGAATATTTCCTCGAGCCGGTGACTGACGTACAGGATGGCAACGCCACGTTCTGCAAGGCTGCGGATCACCGCATGCAGGGTCTCGACCTCAGGCTCCGACAAGGACGCAGTTACCTCATCGAGAACAAGTACCCGAAGGCCAAGTCGTAACACCCGCGCAACCGCAACAAGCTGTCTCTCGTGCGGTCTCAGTGACTCAAGTGTCGTTCGCGGATTCAGATCAAGTCCAACTGCCGCCAGGTCGTGGCGGGCCGTCTGATGCTCACCCACCCAGTCGATCAAACCACATCGACGGTGCTTGTAAGGTGCGCCGAGCAGCAGGTTCTCGGTAACTGACAGGCCGGGTATGAACATCGGTATCTGATGAACACAGCCAATGCCGGCGCTGATCGCCTCGCCAGGATCGCGAAACTGGACGGCCTCGCCGTCGACAACCACGCAACCCCCATCAGGAGTATAGTCGCCAGCAAGGATCCGCATCAGCGTTGACTTGCCAGCCCCGTTTTCTCCCACAAGTGCGTGTATTTCGCCGCCTCTGACCGGAAAGGTGACCCGGTCGAGAGCTGTCGCGGAGCCGAACGTTTTGACAACTCCGCGAAACTCGAGCACGTCGTCTCGGTTCTGGTGCCTGCTGCCGGCATCGGTCATTGCCGGCCTCACGGCTTCCTTGCCGCGTTCCACATCTGGGTGTAGCGCGACTTGAAATCAAAGCCGATTTCGTACTTCTCGTTGGGCGCAGGAACGTTAGTCTTGTCCGAAAGCTGGATCGGGAAGTCTTTGTTGACACCAGTTTCGGCCTTGTTCAGCGCCCGGTTACATTCGTCGATGCCAGCCCATGCTACCCATTCCAGGCCCCAATTGATGGTGGCAGTCTGCGGACCACCCTTGCGAATATCGGCATAGGCGACTTCCTCACCATCGAAGCTCACTCCCCGAATCTCGCTACGGCCGCGCTGCTGGGCAGTCTGTAGAAGTGGCGTCAGCGTTTCATCGAAGGGGGCGATCACCCATTTGAAGCTATTGGCCGGGAAACGCGTAAGCAACGCCTGCATTTTCGTGATCTCGCCGGGTGCACCTTGGGCAAGAGAAAAGTCCTCGACATGAATTACTTTGGTGTCGCCGCCATACTTGGTGACGAAGTCCTTGAAGCCGTCGATGCGGGCATTGAACTGAGGATTCTGCGGCGCATTGAAGATAACGATGCCTCCGCCGCCGTTAGCAATCACATGCGCGCCGAGGAGCGCACCAGCAGCCGCATAATCCAGCCCGTAACCGACATCGCCACCGAATTGACGTGGATCGTCGGAGAATCCGGTAACAAACGCAATGCCCTTTTCCTTGCCACGCGTGATCTGCGCCTTGATGTCGCGCGCAGGATGAGCAAGCGTAAGCACGCAATTGACGTTGCGGTTAATCGCGGCCTCGACGCCCTTTTGTGCGACAGCGGGGTCACCCTTGTTGTCGATCGGGAACGCTTCCCAACCCATCGCGGTCGCCGCCGCCTTGGCAGAATCAAATAGATACTTGCAGACCGCATAGGCCAGCGGGCAAGGCATCACCGCCACACTCGCTCCCTTGATCGGAGGCGGTGAGGATGTCGGGCCGGTCCAGTTGATGCCGCCAACATTGATCGGTGCACGTGACATCTTACTTGTTTGACCTGCCTTGACGACCTCATTGGCAAATCCGGTATTGTCGGCGGCGCTGACAACGCCCCCGGACGCTAGTGTGAATGCTGTCAGCACTACAAACGATACGCTACGCTCCGCAAATCTCGATCTAGACATTAGAGTCTCTCCCCCTACCTTGATTTCTTCCACACAAATGCTTTGCATTGAGCGCCTCACGCTGCGCCCGAATAGTCGCGAGACGCCGCCGATACTCCGGACTCATCTGCTCGGGATCCCAGACGTGCGCGTAGTCCATTTCGACCTCGACGCTGGAAACACCCGGTAATTCCGAAAGATGCTTTTGCGCGGTGAGCTGAAACAGGGCACCCATCATGCAACCTGGTTCGGTGATTCGAAGCGTCACCCTGACGTCAACTCCTGCTTCGCTGGCTTTGATCTGCACGTCACCAACCAGGCCCATAGAGACCAACCCCGTAGGCGCTCCCGACGCTGTACTGCAAGGATCGACGATTGCTTCCAGGCGCTCCCGGATCATCTCTTCGAGATCGAACTTCTGATCAGGCTGCATGGTTTTTCAATCCCGACCACGGCTCCGGCAACCGCCGCGGCTTCGCAAATTCGTCCTTGCTCATGGCTTGCTGCATCTTGTCGGCGTCGAGACCCATCAGCCGCGCTGCGTTGAGACCGAGGATTTTACGTTTGACTTCTTCGGTCAGCTCCGGAAACCCATAGCCCTCCACCAGGTCCCGCGGCATCTCAAAGCGCCAAAACGCTTCTTCAAACGGGCGCGAATGCAGCATAAGCCCGCCGATCGCCCACAAGATTCGGTCGGTCGCGCCTGCACTCATCAAAGTCCCGATGATCTCGGCGAATTTTCGTGGCGCTTTGAATAGCAGCCCGGTGGTGCCCTCGGTGCTCACTGTAATGTTTGGATGCCACTGCAGTAGCGACACCGTCTCTTCGAGAAACGCCCAGCCACCATGGACTATCTCGAAGTTAAGCTTGGGAAATGCACGCGCCGCCGCGCCTACTTCAAAGGGATAATAGGGTTCCAGTGGGACTGGTCCCATCACAATCGCTTTGTGAACCGCTACCGTGCGCAATCCCAATTTTTGGACACGCTCAAAGATCGGAAACAGCAGTTCGGCATCATCGATGCCGAAGCTGCGCAGCTTGCCGGCGACCATGTCATGGGGATAGAGTTTGATCCCCGACACCTTGTGCTTTTCGACCAATTCATCGACGCGATCGAGCGCTCCAGGCTGATGAGGCGATATCCCACCATAGATGAACACGCGGCCAGGCCAGCAGCGACGCATCTCTTCGCCGACCGACAGTGGCGATCCACCATCGCGGAAATATCCGTACAGTGGCAGTTCGTGATAGATGATCGCGTCGGTGTGGCTTTCGCCGAAAATCGCCCCTCCCGTCACCTGGGCGTCGCAAATGCGGTTATTAAAGGTATCGAGGTCGAGCAGCAGATCCGGCCTGTTGGGCGGCGAGAACTCCCGATGCATCTGAAAGACGCCATCGGCAATTCCGTCAGCATAGGGCTGACCGATTCGATTCGAGTGTTGAAAATTGTATGCGTGAGCGATGGCGTCAAAAACGAATACGTCGGAAAGCATTCTACCGCTCCTGTGCTCGAACCGCAGCAATGCTCCACATGGACCGCGCGGCATCATTTGGACGGGATCAGACGACGCAATGTCGATCGACACATCGCCAAGACCCGCGGATCAATGCGGCGAGACGCTCAATCGCTGTGCCGTCATCATCCGATTTCATGGAGCATAGGGGCCGGTGATCGCGAACAAGTAATGCCGTGTTGGCGATGTCGTGTTGCCGAAATAGCAACACGAGACCTAGACCGACCGACACTGTGCGGAGCACCATCAGCACCAACCTCCGCGCTCCTTTAATGTGACGTCGGCGACCCTCGAGGACTCTATTAGAAATTGTTGGACCGAGTTGACACGCGTGACGGCAAGCAACGATCGTTGCACGACTGCGAAACTTGGTTGAGGTGCTGGCGGGACGGCCACCGGTCCTCGAGACGGCTCTCGACATACGCGATTTGCACGCGCAAACAGCTCATTTCGGGCACGAAAAAGCGTCGCGAGGAGCGAACAAAGACAGCCGGTTTGTCGGAATAGCCGCTGACCGCTTGTAGCTCTCTTGCGAGGTCGCCAAGCCATTGAAAGCTTGGTGGGCGCAGGGCTCGAACCTCGGACCCGCTGATTAAGAGTTAGTGTGACCCCACGTGTTGTGGCCGCCCTGGGGTCGTTTATGGGAAGCTAAGGGCAGTTAGCTTCCCATTGGTATCATTGGCCAAATCGAATTTTATGCGGTTTAGGTCTTTATCTATTGAACAAGTGGCCCGTGCACCTATTCAGTTACTCTGTGACCCCAGCGTGACCCAAGGGTTTCGGAGTGTGACCCCAGAAATGACCAAACCTTCCATCAAAAAAATAACCATGGAAACGGTGCGGGCCGCTGTCGGTCATGCGAAAGAAGGCCAGAAGTACGACCTCACCGATCCCCAATCACCTGGGCTACAGCTTCCCCAAGAAGCATCATTGGGCCATTGAGGCCCTGGAGCACAGTTTCAAGCAACTCGACAGACGCAATCCGGTGGAAGTGAACGCGGCAGAGGATATGAAGGCGCTGGCCCGGCTGTCCGGCTGAGATTAGGCCGTCCAAGCCGCTTCACAACGCATCCGAATAACACCGGCCCGCGGGCCAGAGCCTAATTCGCCTTGGTGGCACGACGGGGCTGTGCCGGACGGGTAGCTTTTTTATTTCCTCCGACCTTCCCCGCAATGCCGGCGAGTACCGTTTGCCAGAAAAACCCGTTCTGATAGGCAAGCAGGAAATCGCCCATGGATTCCGGGTTCTGGTTCGTGAGGGCGTAGACCGAATTGAATATCAGAGGCGAAACGAACAGGGCGGCGATGAACTGAAAGTCGTTGAAGATGGAGCGTAACGCAGGCCCTACGGCCACCATACCCTCTCCCTGTTTCGCTTTTTCGAATACGAAGCTGCTGAATATGCCGGCGATCATGAGGACCGCCAGCAGGACGATGTTCCATGGGTTGCCGGGGACGTCCTTGGTCGCCTGCGCGTATCCGAATCCACCCGGGTAGTAGAACGACGCGACGTAGCCGGACAGAAACATGAATGCCAGCCCTATTGCAGCGATCAGTATGCGCATGGATTCCACCTCCCCCTAGCACCACCCTATCGGAAAGCTTAAGGTTGTAGGTGCAATAATTCAACCGATGGCATTCGGCGTGGGACGATTTTCACTGAGCATTGCCGCGCCCGTAGTGGGCGTCGTGTTGACCCTTGCGCTGGCATGGATCAGTCAGGGCTCGATCGAGAGCGAGATTGCCGCCTGCATTAAACGGAACTGCTTCGACGGCGAGGCTGCCGCGGGCCTGACCGACGTGGTTGCGCCATTGGTCCGCGGCTCCCAGTACGAAGGAAAGGTCAACACCAAGAACCAGCTCATGCATGACGGCTCCTTGAACATCTACCTGACGAAATCCAAACCGCAGGGCCGCCTGGCTTCGATCAAGTGCAATTGCGCCTATATCGGCATGTCGACCATCGTCTGCGACAAGGACTTTTTGAATACGTTTGCCAATATGTTGAGCTTCACTCGAGGATCCATCTACGGAAAGGACGCGGACGACATCTGGGAGCAGCAACGGGAGCTGTTCGCGAAAGTCGACGAACGGGTCGCTCGGGTTATGCGGTCGTGGATCGTCGGCCACGAAATCGCGCATGCCGTCCTGCACGGTCAAAGCAGCTTCGGTCGCCGGAAGCCGTTTACCGAAGAGCAGGAACTCGAGGCGGACCGGTATTTCATTGAGAAAGCAATGAGCGGAGCCGATCCCCGCCAGATTCAGGATTTGTCGTTCGGTCTCACGCAGTTCATGTTCACGATAATCGGGATCTCGATGAACGGTCCCGGCGCCACCCCGGAGGTCGCGAGCAAGGCTGCCATCGCACCAAGTGCCGACGGCGTGCATCCGCCGTGGTTGGTCCGGGCATTCAAGCTGGGGCAAAGGATCAGCGAGGTCACCCGGAAGGGGGACAAACCCGACGACTTCTTCGAAAAACTCGCAAGCAACGTCGTCGTAGAACCGGGCGGGATCGAAGTCGGATCGTTGTGCGCCTCGGAGAATCTTCGGGAATTCCAATCGCGACTTCAGGCGCGAAGGCTCGGATTCGGCGTTGACGGAAAGTAGCGCTTTCGGGCGAGCCAAACGTGTCAACGGCACGAGCTCACTAAATGCTTTTCAGGGATGAAATCCACATCTTTCCGAATGGCAGCCAAGGGGTAATGACTGAAAATCACTCAACTAATGCTTGCGCCTGAAAACGGCACTGGCATAGTCAACCAGGCTGCCCTGGTTGTCTGCCTGCCCCGCGAGTTCTTCCGGCGAACTGGGCGAGAATGCGGTTTCTGGTGGTTACTGATCGAGGCAACCGGAGAATGAAACTCAAGATTGACGGGAGAAACGTGGATGCTGTTGCGACCCAGAGTGAAACGCGAAGACAACATAGCCGGTAAAGGACGCACGCTCGTCGCCAAGGGCGACCAGGATGGCTTGCTGAACGCGATCATCACCTGGATCCCTATCGAGGTGATCGGTGCCTACAAGTTCATCGTGGGAGTGATCCCGGCAGAAGTCACGAGCTGGCGCTTGGGCATCACGATACTGGTCCTGATAATAACGCCATTCTGGATCGCTTTCGCAACCAAGCCCTCGCAGAAAGAAACCGCGTGGCGGCAGGTCATCCTTGCGCCCATCGCGTTCGTCTGCTGGGTGACCGCGATACAGCCAGATGTCGTCACCATTATCTATTCAAGTTGGCAATCCTGGATGGGATCCGTGACCCTCGGTGTCGGAACGCTCCTGCTGCCGGTTTTCGACGGTGCCCTGAAGAAACTTGGCATTCCTCAGAACTGATCTTGGCGGGATGAAATCACTTTCGAACAGCATTGTCGCGATTTCTGGTTTGGACGGCACGGAGCCACAAGGCGCCGGCTTCCTGATCGGCACTCGTTTGGTGCTGACTTGTGCTCATGTCGTCAACGCCGCGCTCGGAAGGTCTCTTGGAGAAGCGAAACGTCCCACTTCGGCGCAGAAGGTCGCAGTCCTGTTTTGCGCCCTACCGGGAGATCAGACTCCCCTGATTGCCGCCGTTGCAGAGGAAAGCGACGCTTGGAAGCCGTTTTCACCCGATGCACGGCCTGATGCCGACTTCTGCTTACTGAAAGTGGAAGGCAATCCACCGCCGTCGGCGACCAAGGTGACGTTGGGACAAAGCCAGAATCTCGTTTCCCGATCATTTCAAGCGGCAGGATTTCCGGAGGACTGGGACTTCGACATCAGCCATGGAGCAATAGTCGGCGAATATCAGGGGCGTTTTTTGCTGCGTCCGGATCCGCAAAAAACTCCCTCGTTACTGACGCGACGCCGAGCGTTAGTCGGAACGGATCCACGACCGGCTGGCGTTATCTACCATGGCTTCAGCGGGGCTCCCGTCGAAGTCGACGGGACCGTCGTCGGCATGATCGTCGAGGCGAGGCAACTGATCCCGGATGCGACTGCTTACATGATGCCCAGCACCGTCTTTCCCAAACGCTTGATCAGGCGCGCACGCACAATTTCACCGGACCAAGCCATTGCAACCCGCCCCGCGGAGCCGGGCTCGCCCAATGCGGTTCTGGTTACCAACTATCTCGAACAACTTGCCGCTGACATCGGGTTGGGCCAGCTGTTCATCAATCGAAAAGTCGTCCGCGAGCCCAAAGCGGGCGAACCGCCGCCCTCGGACGAAACCGTCGAACCACCCGACGAAGCCCTTGGCGATGCAATTGAACGAGCAAATAAGCTTGTCTTGCTCGGCACGCCCGGTCTGGGAAAATCGACGGTGTTGAAACACTTCGAAACGCAGACTGCAGCGCAAGTACTTCAGGACATAACATCCCAAGAGCGGTTTACGATCCCTGTCCTAATCGAATTGAAGAATTACCGCGGTGAAGCCGAGATCGAGTCGCTATTGGCCGAAAGGGTCAATGTTGTACTGCGTCCTACGCAAACGAGCCTATCAATGGACGGCCAACAATCCCTCCGAATTATGAAAGCTTGGTTGGCCGATCCGACCTTCCGTTTCGTAATCCTGCTCGATGCGATGGACGAAGTTCCCGAGGCCCACCATGAGCAGGCTCGCAGCTTGATGATAGCGTTGCTGAACTACCCGCACAGCTTCGTCATTTCGTGCCGTACGACCGACTACGACCAGACGCTGCGGGATCATACCGAGGCATGCGAGCTTGTTCCGCTGCGAAAGGATGAAATACGCGGCTATCTTAAACAGGCCTTGGGTACCAAGGCTAATGAGTTGCTCAAAGAACTTACGAGGAATGCCGAGCTACTCTCCTTGGCGTCCAACGCACTTTTCCTCAGCATGATAGCTGAAATGGCCCGGCGCGATATGAAAACCCCGCGTAACCGAGGGTTGCTGTTCAAAGAATTCGTCAAGGCAATGATTGATCGAAGGCGCCGGAGCGGATGGCGTCTTGCCGTTGCGCCAGATATCGTCTTGTCCGCCACAGCCGCGCTTGGCTTCGAGATGACGGATCGATCCATTACAACCCCGTTGCTGGGCGTGGTCCGAAAGTGGCCTATTCCCGTCGAGACGGAAACGCTTGATGCGATCCTCGGTGAAGCAAAAAGGTTTCGGTTCCTGGTATCCGATGGTTCCGCTGCAGATCCGGTGGAATTCATCCACCCCTTGTGGGGGGAGTATTTCGCCGCGGAGCACCTGAACGCCCAATTAACCGGGGATGATCCAGATTTCGAAACCGTGCTCGGCAAGCGCATAGAGACAAGACACTGGCGCGAAGTAATGATTGCATTGGTTGGCCTCTTACAGCAACCGGTCCAATTCGTTAGATGGTTCGCCGCCCGCTTAACTCGTGAGGCAGAAACTGGACATCTTTTTCGGCGGGGATCCAAAATTCTCTTCTTTGTTTTTAGCCCTCCCAGCCAAGTGGACCTTCTTATGGAATGTTGGGATGGCACCACGGCGAGTACGAGTAATGAATCGCGCGAAGTCATCATTGGATTATTGAGAACCGTTATTCAGAAGACCGGACCGTTCCTAATTCTGCGTCGCCCGTCGCTGTTCCTCGATACGCGGCCTTTCGAAACGACAGAATTTCGGGCGTCGCTTGAAGCCGCAGAACGCCTTTGCGCGGTTGAAGTTCTTCCCGACATCGAGCTATTTCTCGAATACGAAGGCAAGGTTCCGGAATCGCAGAAAGGCCAGTTTCTCAATTTCCTCTTCAAACGATTTCGACGGGACGAATTTGATGAAGCCCGTGAGGTCGCGGCCAGGCTGAGATCAAAGGTCTAACCCGCTGGCGTCGCCAACGGTTGGTGCATTTTTGGTTGGGCGTGGCGAGCTGCAAGGCTCGGCTTTTACTGCTAAGGAAGGCAATCGGGCCCGGCTTCTTCAGGTCTCCTTGCAATTAACAATACGGGCGCAATATTCTCGGTGTGTCAAACGACATGGCCCGGTGCTCCCGAGATACTGGAAGGCGTAATGCCACCGTTTGTGATTGCTCAGAAGCTGGATCAGGGGACCAAGAATCCCATTGTTGCGCGTCTCAGGCTGCAGAACTTCGAGATTCTCCAGAAGTGCCGGATCGCAGAGGAAAACAAAGAGAAGATTCAGAACGTTTTTCTTTCATCCCTCACTCCGAAGCTGCTGCGCTGCTCGGAAATCTTGGAGAAATTGCGCACGGAGACCGACAAGGCCGCCTACAAGCCGCCGGGCCCGGGCGAAGGAGCAGCTCACCTACCGCAGGTGATGCGGCTTGAGCCGGAATGTCATAACTATCTCTACGAGGCCAAAAACGACCTCCGTGATCTTCTCCAAATACTGAACCTCCTGTTCGGTACCGGATTCGATGAGGCCAGCGAATGGACCATGGCAAGGATGCCCAGGCCGTCCGTCATCGAGTGGGCGGCTGCGAAGTTTGGCGAGCAGCATGATTACACCCGCTACCTGCGGCAATTGCCCGGGTGCATCGAGCCCTTCATCCGCATGCGCAATGCGGTCGAGCATCCGAAAGGGCCACAACGGAGAGCTTTTCGTCCGGAATTTTCGCTTCGAACCGGATGGTACGCTCACCGCGCCCGACTGGCGGCGTGACAGGGACGGTACGACGGAATACGGCCCCTTGCCGATCGTCGAGGATATCTGCGCGCCACCGTCAAGCGCATCATTCGAGCGGCCGGGCTTCGTGACGAGCTCAGCTTTACGTCATTTCGCCACGGCGGGTTTACGGAAGGAGCGGACTCCGATCTCTCTGATGCCGAGCTGCGCGCAGCAGGACGCCACCGGTCGGCGCGGCAGTTGCCGACGTACGCGAAGCGTACCCGGAAGCAGCTTGTTTCCGGCGCCCAAAAGCGCCGCGCCGAGCGAACAAAACCAGCCGGTTTGTCGGAATAGCCGCCGATAGTTTGTCGGAATAGGCGCTTGGCTAGACTGCTAAGTTCTTGAAAGGCTTGGTGGGCGCACCAGGGCTCGAACCTGGGACCCGATGATTAAGAGTCAGCTGTTCTGAACAGCGGGTGTTACGTGGCGACCCAACGCCTAAAGCTACTTGCTTGCGATCTCGTACCGGAATCACGCGCGAGCGTGCGGCCAGTATGGCTTGGAAACTTTCGCACCATTTGCTGACGGTTTCGCCGTAATCGTTAGGACCGTCCAGCCGATGCTCACCGGTCTTGTCCTTGAATTCTAACACGCTCACTAAATGTGTCTTGACGGACATCGTCTTTGTCGCTTCCGGATCGGCTGCGAGTTTGCGTCGGTTCCATAACGGTCGCTCGCGCAAAAAAATGACCGTGCTCGAGGTGTTGGGAGATTCGCTCCCGTGCCACTTCGGCGAGGTTTTGTCGTGCACGCTCATTGTCCGGGAATGCGCGTTTTAAAGCTCTCTCAATGATCGCCATTTGCGATTGAGCTGTCACAAGGGCGGGATCACGCGCAGCCGCCTGCCGGTCGGCTGAGCGAAACTTCTCCGCTGTCACCCGCCAGCGGTTACGCGGGACTTGCCGCCGCTCGACATGCGTCTGCCCGTTGGCGGCGTCAATCACCTTGATTTTCTTTGTGACCTGTTCGACCCCGTCCCTCCGCACCTGAATGCGATCGCCGGGCTTCGCGTCGCTGTCGGCGGTCGCCTTTTCAAGACCGACGCCCCACACCTGATGCCGATGACCGCTGTCGAGCTCGATGGCCACGTAGGCAGTTTTCTCGGCATCGTTCCGATTGCGATACGGTGCCTGGCCAACCTCGATCAAGCGTCCCGAGATACCTTTGTCGTAATCAAGTCTTTCGGTGTGCCCATCTTTGTCAGAAACCGAACGAGCCTCTGTTTCCGAACTGCGCGGATGCGTACGTTCCCAGACTTCTTGCCGGTCGGCGAGCGTCTGCCGGTCGAGTTCGGTAGGCTGATAACCTTGTACCTCCATTCCGCGCGCGTTGGCCTCGAGCCATGCCTCTCGCCGGAATTCTGCGGAGCCGCGGACCTGGAAGGCGTTCCACTCCCGATGTTGCGCCACGCTGACCATATCGCGGATCACCTCGGCGGCGGCCAGCCTCGTGACTAGACGATTCTCGGCGACTTTGAACGCGAGATACTCGCCCCGCTCATCGGCATAAAGCCGCGCCTGCCCGTCTGCCCCTTCTTTGCCGGGCTCGTTGGCCACAACGTAATACTTGCGGCGGATGCGATCGGGGAGCCCATTGTCACCCACCGTTGCGGTGGATGCTTTGTCGGCCGATGCTGACTTCGCTGCGGAATCCTCGATTGTGTTATCCGTGTCAGGATCGCGCCCTGTTCGCTCTTGCCGTTTGAGGCTGAAGTCCTGGCTGTTCTCACGCGTGTCGTTCATGTTGCCGTCCATTCTGCTTCCGGCTTGCCCGTCGCGCCGGCGGGATGGCCTGAGCGTCGATGTAATTCAGGGTCCAGGCTTTCATGTCGTCCTCGGACAACCCTTCAAGGTCGACGTCCACGTCTCCGAAATCGAAACTAGCGTTGGCGGGAATTGTGGACGGGTCAGCCACCTCCTCATCCGTCATCGGCCGGGCCCGGAACACCGCCCGCAACTCAGCGACTTCGGAGCGAAGCACCTTGATCTCTGCATCGAGGAGCGCGTTTGAGCGTCCTTTGGGCAATTCCGGGGCCGGCACCGGCAGCAATCGCTTCAGGAACGCCTTGTCTTCGTAGTATACGATCTTGTCGGCGATAACGGGCGGAATACCGGTACCCAGAACGAACGCTTTGGATTTCGGAAGAAGTTTTAGCTCTTGCGGCAGCATCAGGGCGCGACGATGCTCGGAGACCGTCTCGCTGGTCGAGCGCATCGCCAGCCCTTTCGGTCCGCTGCGACTGCGCGCTTTCACGGTGTCGTACCCGATGCGCTCCGAAAGTTCATTAGCGACGTCCTGTTCCTTTGGGGCGAACACCACCTCGACGGCATGGTTGGTCATGAAGTTGCGGGCCGCGTCGATTCCATAGATTGCGCGTAACTGCGCCGGGCTCTGGACCACGGTAAGCAGGCGGATGCCGTACCCGGCGATGAACGCGACGGATTTCGCGAGCACATTGACATTGCCCAGGGCGGGAAACTCATCGAGCAGCAGCAAAATCTTGCGATTGAGTTTTGGGTTCTGTTCCGGCAGTTCGCGGGTGTTGAGATCGACGACTTGCTGGAAAAACAGATTGAGAAGCGGCGCCATGCGGTCGAGATTGTCAGGCGTGACCCCGAGATAGATCGACATCGGCCGTTGCCGCAGTTGCCGCAAATCGAAATCATTGGCCGAAGTTGCGGCATCGATGCGGGGGTTGAGCCACAAACCCAGGCGCGCCGTCACGGTCTTGCGCACCGAGTTCATGGTGTTCTCGGAAGCGGCAAGGAAATCGTTCAGCGCCGTGATGCAATGCCGGGAAAGAGGTGATGGACCTGATTTTCGCGCCGCGATGATTTTATCGAAATGCGCCTTTAGGTCGGGGGCAGCGGACAGCTGGTGCAGGATCTCGCCGATCGTCAGGGGAAGGCCTGGTGTTTCCGCGACATAGCCTCCAACAGCGACAAAGGCCGAGCGGGCGGCCTCGAACCAGAACGGGTCGCCGCGGCTCTCCGCAGGAAACAGCATGACGGCAATGCGTTGCAGATCGTCATAAAGATCCGCAGGATCGCTGCGCACGTAACCGAGCGGATTGTAGCGCGCGGTGCGGCCATTCTCCTCAAGCGGATCGAAGAGATGGACCTCCTGCCCATGGGTACCGCGAAATCCCGCCGAGCGATCCCAGTTCTCTTTTTTGACGTCGAGAACAACCACCGAATCTGGCCAATTGAGCAAATTGGGAATGACATAGCCGACGCCCTTGCCTGCCCGGGTCGGGGCATAGACGAGGACGTGTTCGGAGCCTCCGAAACACAGTAGCTCACCATCCTTGCGGCCGAGCAGGATGCCTTCAGTGGAACGCAAGCCCGCGGCCTTGATCTCCCGCTCTGACGCAAAGCGCGCGCTGCCGTGAAGAGGCAGAGGACGGTGACGGAGCACAGCACCCAGCATTCCGAACACCACAACGACACCGGCGAGCGTCGCCAGCGTCAGCCACCGGTCGAAACGTGGGTCGGCGCCGTAACGCGGCCAGCCCGTGACAATCTCCGACCAGTGCAAGCCTCCGTCGTGAAGCCGCAGCCCGAGCAGCAGAACATTCGAGGCGACCAGCAGAAACAGCGCGCAGGCCGCGAGAGCAAGCGCGATGCCCCGCGCCGCCTCAGCTGATGCGGTCGCGTTTGCGAATGGGGTCATAATAGAGTTCCGTGATGCGATAACGGCCGTCGCGCTTTTGCATCTGGACAACGACATCAACCAAAAGAAACAGCAGCGAGCGGATATCGTCGCGATGAAGGTCGCGTCCCTCCGCGCTTTCCTTTACCAACAAGGTTAGCTGCTCGAAGGCGAGCCGGGCGCTGTCGGCATGAACCGTCGTGATCGACCCTGGATGACCGGAGTTCACATTCCGTAGATAGAAGAAGGCCGTACCGTCGCGCAGCTCCTGCAACAGAATACGGTCGGGCCGCATCCGTAAGCAGGATCCGAGCAGTTCGCGTGGGCCGATCTTGGCAAGACCTTGGCCGTTCTTGGCGTAGAGCAGCCGGACACAGTTCTGATGCGGAATGACGAGTTCTGCGGTATCCTCGATCGCGATCAGCCGCTCATGTGCCGGGATCGCCGCAATCAATGCCTTGGACAGCGTGGTCTTGCCCGAGCCGGTCGCACCCGAGATGATAATGTTGCGCCGGGTCCGCACCGCAAGCTCGAGAAACTGGCGCCAGGCACCGGCGTCTTTCAGGGCAAGTAAACGATGCTCGTCGGCCGTGAGGTCGTCACTGGCGGCGCGGACTTCGTCGAACAGTTTTGCCCGCTCGAAGGCGTCGAGTGTCATTGTCAACATAGACGGCTTGCGGATCGTGAGACTGACAATGCCGGCCGGCACCGCTGGTGGCATCACGATCTGGCAGCGCTCATCACCGATCAAGCTGGTCGAGACCACCGGGTGTTCCGGACCGATGTCTTGCCGCGTATGGCCGGCGGCCGCGGTCGCGAGATGCATAAGATAAGCATGGGTGAGTGCTGGCGCTTCATGCCGGGTCCAGCCGCCAGGCCCTTCCACAAAAAGCTCGCCGGGGCGGTTGACGACGATTTCGGTCAGGGTGTCATCCGCCAGATACGGCGCCAGCGGCTCAAGGTAGCGCGCCAGCACAAGGCGGCCGCCATCGCGTTCAATCGAGGGGACCGCCGCGGTCATTTTGTCACGACAGCCGGGGCCACGTTGACCCCCGGGACGGTGCGGTCCAAAATCTGCGTGCGGGTCTCAATCCGCCGCAGTTGATAGACCGAGGAGAAGTCGACGTCGCGGGCGACAAAGATATTGACCAATTCGCCCTGGTTTTTGTTCAGCGTCGGCGGGATGTTGATGGACTGCTCGACGGCGATGGCGGCGGCGGTGTTGGTGGCGCCCGTCGTGTTGTTGACCTGGATTGAGCCATCTTGCAGTTGTTGACGCCCGATCGAAGAAGCGTCGCTGACGATCGACAGCAGCATTGCAGAGCCGAATCGCTCCCAGAAATGGGTGTCGAGGTCACCATCAAAACCGGCGCGGCCCAGCGCGTCCGTTGCGGGCGAGGCCAAAGCTGCGATCACCCCGGTCGGCGTTTTGGCCCGCGTCCACAACACGAACATGCGCTTTGAGCCGCGCCTCACATTGCCACGATATTCGCCGACCACTTGGGTGCCCTTTTCCATCAGGACGACATTGCCGGAATCCGACATCACGTCTCGTATGACGACGCAGGAGACGAAGCCCGCCACGTCCGACGACATCGCCGTCTCCAGCACACACGGGATCGATGTTCCCTGTGTGACCAGCAGGTTACGATTGGGAAGCCGTGCCGCGCGTACCCCTTCGATTGGCGTAGGCTTGAGCTTGTCGGCAAGGTCATTGCGCGGCTCACCTCGCCCAAAACTGTAGGGATCGGTACCGATGCTTCCGGTCACGCCGTCACGAGGGGGATGTGCAGCCGACACCGGCCGGTTATAGGCCAATACCGGCGCGCGCCGCGCGCTTTCGAGCATCTGGTCTGGAGCGGGCGCGGGTGCCGCTGACGCGGCAGCGACCGGAGCGACCGGGATGGACGCCGTGGTGATCGGTGCCGCCGGCGTCTCCTTGACGGGTTCGAACGCCGCTGCCTGCCGAATCGTGAGCTTGCGGGCGGAATCACTTACCGGCTTGTCGCCTTTCCAGGTCCCCCAGATGATCAGGAACGCAAATGCGGTGAGCGCCAGCGCGCCGAAGCCGCGCTTGAGCATCGTCGTTCGACCGTTATCCCCTGTTCCTACAGGAGTAATGCCACGGTCATCGGGCAGCGTCTCGTTTTGAAGCTCGGTCATCTCGCGCCCCCTATCGTGACTTTTGGGATCGAGCTGACTTCTTCGCCCGCCGCTCGATCGAGGAACTCGTGGTGTTGGTGCCTGGATTGACACCGACCGCGTCAAAGGCCTCGTTAAAGATGCAAAGCACGTTGTCCCCCTTGCGCAATCGGAACTCTTTTGCCGTGGCATGAACGACTACGAGCTCGCCGCGAACGTCCTTGGGCACCAAACTTTCGGAGCCGTCCGAGTTGATCAGGTAAATGGCCGGAATTTCGCGGTTGCCCGCAAAGCGGAACGTGGTTTCCTTGCCGTCGTCGAACACGGCTTCCGGCTCGAGATCGATCGAACCCTGCGCTGAGAACCGCCAGTTGCGCGCGCCATAGGCATGATGCAGGGCAAAAGTTTGCTCGATCAGGGCGCCTTCGCGCTCGGCGCCACGGGCCGCAGCTTCGGTGCGCCGGCGCTCAATCTCATCACCGGGATAGGCGAAGCGGACGACGAAGTAGCTATCCGCAAGCGTCGTCTCCGCGATCGACAACTCGAACTGGTACGAGCGCTTGCGGCCGTCCGGACGGGTGGTGACAATCTGCAGATTGGTCGGGGGATGCTTTTCTCGCGGCTTGAGGAACAGGATCGAACCCGCAGGTGCGACTTCCCATGCGACCGCGTCGCCGATCGCGACATGGGCCACCTCTTCGTCATCGGCAAAGACGACTTGAGTCGAGGCACGAATCACGCCGTTGAGGCGAACCACGTTGGCCGGGTCATAGGTTACCGTGCGCACACGTGCATCGCGCTGCCCGGGAGACGGTTGTTGCAAGGCCATAACGGGGTCGGCAATACCGAGCACCAGTATCATCAAAAGAGCGAGAGGTTTCATGGCACGACCTCCGGATCGGCGCGATATTCCGAAACCAGAAAGCCGAGCGGATTGATCAGACGGTCGGCGGAAGACATCGGTGCGTTGGCGTAAGAGAACGTCAGCGTCGAGACCCAATGAGTCACTCTGGTTTCCTCGCCCTTGCGGCTCTCTTTCATGAAACGCACCGACGCGACATTGTCGGCCAGGAGCGAGATCGCCTTGATGCGCACCGTCGCGATCCCAAAACGGCCTTGAACGACCTGCGGGCTTTCGGGATTGGAGCCGCGGTACCAGGCCGCGAAACGAGCCTGTTCGCCCTGCCCCGAAAGCAAGGAAATTGTGCGAAAATTGGTTTCGGCTTCTGGGTAGCTGTAACCTTCCCGCGCGCGTACGTAGCGCCCAAGAAAAAATTTGGTGACGGCTTCGTCATAGCGTGCCGGCGTCGAATTGAGGGCGGAGACGGTGTCCACAATGCCGGTGGCACTATCGACGCGGATCACGAATGGCTCGACCGTCTTCAGCGGCGCCAGCGCTGCAACTGCACCGACCGAGGCCACCGCCAAAGCGCAAGCGCCCGCGGCAATCACCCACGCTATTCGCCGCGAGCGATGAGCCGATAGCAGCAGATCCTGTTCCCATCGCCGCGCATTATCGAAGTAGGCTTTCAGGTCATCATGCCCGATCATCTCACGCCTCCTTGCCGCAGGCGCGGTTAGAGGTCGCAATGTCGATCCAGCGACCGGATAAGGCGAGATGAACGGAGGGCGCTGGTGGGCTACTTTCACCCTTGCGGATGATTGGTGCAGATGGCGGAACTGGCGGCTCCGGTGTTGGCAACGGCGCCCCGGATTCCCAGTCCCACAACGAGCGATTAAGCGGCCGCCGAGCCAGGCCGTCACATGACGGCGGGCCCTTTGACCAAATCGCGCAGCCGCCAAGCTGCCATGCGATAATGCAAATGATGAATAGTCGACGCCACATCGTTCTGATGCCCCTGCTTAACGCGCTATCGCTTGCTTTGGCTCCCGCACTCGCGTTCACGCAGATCGTTCTGCCCAACAGACTCACCCACAAGCGTACGTGGGTTACAAAACTAGAGGTGGACCCAATGGTGACCTGTCTGTTTCGGCAGGGTGTTCAAGAATTGTCGGTCGGCCACCAATAGTGCATCGAAATCGTGCCGATTTGAGCGGTCGCGACAACCCTTCGGAGCTTGAGGTGGCGCACTCTCGAGATGCATTGAATTGGGTTTTCGGGTTTGACGCCGATACGACGCGGTGGCCTAGTCACGGTGGCGGCGACCGGCGACTATAAAAAGTCGCCCCCGGCCGCAATCGTGCAAACAAATGCCGTTGTGAAAAGCGACCCTTGGGTAATCTGTCAGTTGACGTCCGCGTTGGCGGACGCTCACGATAACCGTGTGTAAACTGGTGCCCAACCGCGCCAATGCGAGTTTGGAAATGAGCCAACCCATCACCGTAATATTCGTCTGCTCACAGAGCGGGCACGAAAAGTCATCGGCGCAACGGACAATCTATGTACTTGAAATTACTGCAATTTTCTTGTAGTCTCAAAGAGTTAGATCGCGGCTTGTACACTCGATTTTGCGACGCGATACGACGTTTTTTGCCACCGTTCGACGCCTCACTGTACACATCGAGGACACGAAATTGGCCGCGTTCGTGAGGCTTCCGTCTGGCTCCTGGCGCGCCGTGGTCCGGCGCAAGCGCCGGTATATAAGCGAGAAGCGCCTGATCAAGTTCGGCCGTGATCGCGCCGCCCAAGGCGTAGGCCCCGTGACGGTGAGCATGGATATCGGCGCCGTCAGGCTGGTGATCTCACATGCCGCGGCGGTCCACGGCCTGCCCGTGAGCATGCAGCAGGTCGATCCGGCGCGCATCGCGCTGAAGCGCCTGGGACTCGTCGGCAAGAGCAACGAGCGCGATCGGCGCCCCATGGAGGAAGAGCTTCAGGGGCTCTTCAAGCACTTCGACAGCCTCAGGCGCCCGTGCATCCCCATGAGCCGCGTCATGCGCTTCGCCATCGCAACGGCGATGTGCCAGGAAGAGATCTTCCGGGTGACCTGGGACGACTACAATCCCCGTACCAAGATGCTGCTGATCCGGGACCGCAAGGACCGACGGGAGAAGAAGGGCAACCACCAGCGCATCCCGCTGCTCGACATCTCCGGTTTCAACGCCGTCGAATTGATCGAAGAGCAGCGTGCGGTGCGCAGCAACGAAGACGACAGGATCTTCCCGCAAACCACAAATCCGCCGGAACCGCGTTCACACGGGCCTGCGGAATTCTCGGGATCGTCGACCTGCACTTCCACGACCTGCGGCAGGAGGGCACCAGCCGCCTGTTCGAAGCCCGCCTGGAGATCCAGCAGGCCGCGCTCGTGACCGGCCACAAGGACTGGAAGATGTTGCGCCGCTAACCGGCTCGCCCTCCGCTTTCGTTGCCGGCCGGCGACCGGCGACCGGCGGTGGCCATGGGCAAATGCCGCGGATGTCGAGCCCCGGGACCGGGCAAGGGACGGACCTCGCGCGGATCGAGCACCTCCTCGCATTCCGAACAGACCATCACGGGATCGAACTGATGGTTGCAGGCGGTGTGGTGATGCAGTAGCGGGCGACCCTTCTTGCCGGACATATGAATGTCGCCCCAGTGGACGATGGCCATGATCACCGGGTATAGGTCGAGCCCCTTGGGAGTCAGCCGGTATTCATAGCGCATCGGATTGGTCTGGTAGGCCACCCTCGTCAGGACGAAGGCGTCGACCAGCTTCCCCAGCCGGTCCGCGAGGATCGCCCTGCCGATCCCGAGCCGCTCTTGGAAATCGTCGAACCGCCGGACCCGCAGGAAACAGTCGCGCAGGATCAGCAGCGTCCAGCGGTCTCCGATCACCGACAAGGTGCGCGCCGACGAACAGGCCTCGTCCCCAAGCTCGCTCCACTGCACCGTCGACCTCCGTCAAACTGTCCCCGGGCGCGACAAAGGGCCGGGTCGAATGCCAAAAACGAAGCTATGTGGCAGCTCGACCAAACTGCTCCAGTCTCAGACCCATTCGCGGGTTTTCCGACCAATCGTCACGGCCCTTTCCGGGCCAGCATGCGCGGAACGCCGCTCGACGAAGAGGGCCGGGGTGGCCAAGAGGGGGGCCGAGCCGGCCACGGTGACGGCGCCGGTTGGCCAGAGGTCTCGCTTGCCCGCCTGGTGCGGTCACGCGGCCTGGGTTCTGGAAGGCACGAGCGCCTTGACCGGCCCCCTCGCCGCTCGTGCCGCTGCAGTGGTCTAGATGCGGGTCGTTCGGTGGTCGGATGGTCGCCGTAGCTTTTCCACGAGCAGACATCGGCGCTAGGTTGTTGCACGCCTTCAGCGGCGACGCTGAGCTACGCCGCGCGACCAAGCGCAAACAACAAAGGAGACCTCCTATGCAGCGGAAGAGTTGGGCCTCCGCCGAGTGTCCGATGGCCCGCTCAGTGGACGTTGTGGGCGACTGGGGTAGCTTGATGATCCTGCGCGAGGCCTTTGTGGGCACGACGCGGTTCGACGACTTCCAAAAGCAACTTGAGATGTCCCGCAATCTTCTGACGGCGCGACTGAAGAAACTCGTCGCGAGCGGAATCCTCGAACGCAAACCGATCGCCGAGGAAGCGCGGCGGCATGAATACGTCCTGACGGAGATGGGCGAAGATCTCTTCACGACCATCATCGCGCTGCGCCAGTGGGGCGATCGATGGTTGTTCCGGCCATCACCGCCGCCGATCCGCATGCTCGACGCTGTCGACGGCAGCGAACTGGAGCAGCTCAAAGTGCGCTCCGCCCGCGGACGGCAGCTTGTCCTCGCGGACTTACGCCTTCGTCGCCGGGGACAACCTTAATGGACGCGTCGCCAAGCTTGACAGCGCCGCGTCGCGAGTCTAAAAGTTCAATATTGAGACCAATCTTCTCCAGATCGGCGAGGATCGCGAAGGCTTATGCATCGCGCCCGCCGAGGGCGGACATCTGAAGCTGGTCCAACGATTTTGGAACGATGGCGTGACCCAACTCCTCAATCTGCAACCCGCCGCCGCCGCTACGCTCCAGAAGTGGCACGAGATGATGGCAAAGCTGGACCTCAGTGACCTGCCCCTGATCGTGCATCCGGAGGTGACCTTCCGCTCGCCCTTGGCGTTCAATCCCTACGCCAGCGTCGAGGCCATGGTCATGGCGCTCCAGACGGTCGTCACCGTGTTTTCGGACTTCAGCTATCACCGTGAGGCGGCGACCGACGATGGCCTGAGCGTTGTCCTGGAGTTCAGCGCCAAGATTGCGGGCAAGGGCGTCAAGGGTGCCGATCTCATCCGGTTCGATACGGAGGGTCGGATCGTCGACTTCGAGGTAATGGTCCGTCCGCTCAACGGTCTGATAGCCCTCTCCGAGGAGATGGGTAAGCGGATGGGCGACCGGATGCCGTCGTATAAGGCGAAGGCCTGATCCTCGGAGCGTCTGCAGCAGAATGCTCGCGGACAGGCCGGAGCAGAAAGGCCGCACGACCAGTGTTCAGTCCCGAGGTCAAGTGGACGGGGTCGAGCCTGAAGCGATCGCGTTCGTCAGCCCCGGCTTATCGATCACCACTTTCAGGATGTGACCGTGGCGCTCATAGCGAACACGCCCCACCTGCACGGCAGCTTCACTCATCGAAACATCTCCCGTTCGGCGCGGAGCTGAGGGTGGCGGAACATCCCGCGCACTGCCCCCGCCCATCTGCATGCTATATCTCATACAGCCACATCAGAATGATGATCGACATTCAGATGGTCAAGCAAGAGTTGGCGCCCGCCGTGTGGGACATTCACGGGTTTAGAGAGCCGCGAACGCAGTCAGTTCGCCTTGGGTGGCTCGGCGGTTAGGTTGCCGACGCCGGGCCAACCCCGAGCCCCCTCAGAAGAGGCCAAGCAGCGCCGCCGCAAGCGCCGCCGGGGTCGAATAGAACGGCGAGTGGTCGGAGTCCAAGGTGATCACCCGTTCGCACGGCAGGGCGGCTTGCATCTCGCGCTGCATCTCGAGGCTGATCACCAGATCGTCCGTGGCTTCGATGTAGACGCGGGCCACACGCCCGAAACGCTCCGCGCTGATCTTCACAGGGGTTGTCAGCGCAGCCGTAGGCTCGGGCGTAAGACGCTTCGCAGCCGCTCGCGCCAAGGCCTCTGAGGTCCGGCCGTAGAAGATCGGAAGCGCCGGTTCCAGATCGACCACGAGGCATGATGGGTCGGCGGCAGGCTGGATCACCGCTCCTGGTCCGACGTCAGGATAGCGCCCAGCAACATCGACCAGCGACTGCCCCTCCTTCAACAGGAAGGCCGTGAGGTAGACGAGCGTGTCGATCCGATCCGGGACCCGTTCGGCCACCTCGCTGATGACGAGTCCGCCCCGGCTGTGGCCCACCAAAATGACCGGAGCCTCGGCCCGGGATGCTAGATCAGCCACGAAATCAGCCCAGTCAGAAAGCGGGTCGCTTCCGAGTTCGCTTGTATCCGCGCCCATGCCGGGCAGGTCGGGGGGAAGGACCTGGTGTCCTTCCGCAGTGAGGAGAGGCGCCACGTGCTCCCAGCACCATCCGCCGTGCCAAGCCCCGTGGATCAGTATGAAGGTCGCCATGCTGGAACCCCTGCCCTTCCCTATGCTTCGGACCGGATAGGCGCTGCGCTTGGGGCCTTCGCCCGTTTGGCGGATTCCTCTTCGTGAAGTTCCTTCTTGGAAAGCTTGCCGATCGGCGTCTTGGGCAACTCCGCGCGGACCTCCACGTCGGCGATCATCTCGTGCTTTCCAAGCTTGTCTTTCAGAAAATTCTTCAGCTCGGCGAGGGTGACGGCGGGCGCTTGGTCCTTGAGTTTGATGAAGGCCTTCGGCGCCTGCCCGCGGTATTCGTCGTGAACGCCGATGACAGAGACTTCCGCAACAGACGGATGTTGATAGATCGCGTCTTCAATTGTCTTCGGATATGCGCCGGTCCATGAAGTCGATCGCCGGCTTATTCGGCCACCTCTCCGCCGATTGCTCCAGCAACCTCTGAACCGGCACGGTGGCCAGGTCAGCATCCCATTTGACGCCTTCCGGATAGGATCTGAGCCACGGCATCTCGTGTCTCCTCGAGACTCCCGTCGGGCGGGAGCGTTCTCTTGAGCCGGTCGTTGTTTCGTCGCGGCGGCTTTCGCGACGGGCTGAGCGCCAGGCCAACAGGTTGGTTCGCTCTGGAAGCGATCATCTGGATGGGCCGCGGGCCGGGTCCGGAGCGGCGCCCCGGCTCCCTGCGGCCCAGCGCTCAGGGCACCTCCGCCACCTGCAAGACGAATTTCCCGACATTGTCTCCAGCGAACAGCTGATTGAGCGCGGTCGGGAAGTTCTCCAGGCCCTTCACGAGGTGGGTCCTGGGCTTGATTTTGCCGTCCGCGATCCATTCCGCGAGTTGCTTGCGCCCCTCGGGATACCGGTCTTGATAGTCGAAGATCACGAACCCGATCATGCTCGCCCGGGCGATCAGAAGGTTCATGTAGTTCGTCGGCCCGGGACCGACCGAGGTGGCGTTGTACTGGGACACGGCGCCGCAGACCACGATGCGCGCGCCCTGGGCGAGGTTGCGCAGCACGGCGTTCAAGACCGCACCGCCCACATTGTCGAAGAAGACGTCGATCCCTTGCGGACACGCCGCTCTCAGGGCCGCCCCGAAGTCCTCCGCCCGATAGTCCACCGCCCCGTCGAAACCGAGTTCGTCAACGAGGATCCGACACTTCTCGTGGCCTCCGGCGATCCCGATGACGCGGCAGCCGATCGCCTTGGCGATCTGCCCCGCGACGGTGCCGACCGCTCCGGCGGCGGCCGAGATCACGACCGTATCGCCTTGCTTCGCCTTACCCACGTCGAGCAGCCCGAAATAGGCGGTGAGCCCGGGCGTGCCGAGCGCGCCCAGATGCACCTCTGGCGGCGTGCCGTCGGCCTCGATCCGCTGAACCTGGTCCGCCGCGATGGCGACGAACTTCTGGATCCCGAACACGCCTTCCACGATGTCGCCTTTCGCGAAGCCCGCGGCCTTGCTGGCCGCGACCCGGCCGACCCCGGCCGCACGCATCACCTCGCCGATGCCGACGGGGGGTATGTAGGATCGTCCGGCGTTCAACCAGGTGCGCATCGCGGGATCGAGGGAGCAGTAGAGGACCTCCACCAGAACCTCGCCCTCAGCGGGCTGGGCGACCGGTTCGTGCGTTAGGGACCAGATCGAGGGGTCGGCGAGCCCCGGCGCAGGTCGCTCGGCCAGACGGACCTGTTGGTTGATCGTTGGCATAGGGATCTCCTTGGATGCGTGGGTTGGCGTCGGACGGCTAGGCGAAGCAGGAGGGCTTGGCGGCCGCTATGCGGTATTCGGCGTGCAGCCGGTCGACGATCGCGGCGACAGGTTCGATATCGGTGACGCTTCCGACGCCATGTCCGGCCGACCATATGTCGCGCCAGCGCTTCAGGTTCGCCTCGCGCGTCTTCTCGTCGCCAAAGTCGACCTTAGGTTTGAAAAGGAGCTCATCCGGATCGATGCCGGCGCGCAGAAGGGTCGGCCGCAACCAGTTGCCCAGGACGTTGGTGACAGTGTTGGTGCAGACGAGGTCGTCGACCGTCGAGGCGATCAGCATCTGCTCGTACTCGTCCTGCGCGAGGCTCTCGTGAGTGGCGATGAACGAGGTTCCCATCACGGCATGTCTCCCTGGCGCGCCGCCAAACCGGTGGCGCAATTGTCCGTCCGAGGGGCTGTAGCGCCGGACAGGGCTGAGCCCTCCATCGACCACCATGCGCGGAACGCGGCTCGGCGAAGAGGGCCGAAGTGGCCAAGGTGGAGGCCGGAACGGCCATGGTGATAGCGCCGGTTGGCCCGACGTATCGCCTGCTGCGCCAACGTGGTCACGCAGCGTTGTGACTGGACCTCACGAACCAGGCACGACGAACACAAACAGGGACGCGGTCGCCCGTGTCTCCGCGCGGCGCGACGTTCCTTGGTGACGGCGATGACGGGCATGAGCAGGGAAGATCACGCCGCTTCGCTTGCGAGAATACATCCTCGGAATTCCCCGCTCGTCCCATTTTTCTCACGCGAAGTGAGTTGCACACGTCAACGCTCACGATGCGCGAGGAAGTCAGAATTTTGCACACGGACTGCACACGTGGCACTTTATTGATATGAAAAAATTGGCTTTTCACTCCAGTCCATCATCAACTTGGCGGCGCCGTTGGCTATTCCTTCCTGCTACGAGACAAACTCTACACTCATCCGCTAGAAAGGAAGTGTCGCCTGATCCTCCGACCAGTCAATTATATCAAAGGTCATTCCGCGCCTGAGCATCTCTACTTCCAGATCGGCGGCGTGCTTTTTCCAGTCCGGCGTGTGGCGGACCCGAAACCGGGGTTCCTCGCCTTGCGCCTTTAGGGCGTCATCGGCGGCCAGCGCGCCTCGGATACCCTCGTACATCATGGTGAGGCTGTCGTTCGTGAACGCTCCATAATTCATCGAGGCCGTTCCGCCCTATGAAAAAGCCGCCGCCGGGTTGAGATCAGCGACGGCTTTCACGCTCGTGACCACCAGAAGGTCATGGCAATACTAGGAGGCGCGTGGTTAACGGCAGGTAACCAACGTACAGCAACTTTTCGGCGATCAAATTCACTGAACCTAGAGCCATAGACGAGCATAGTCGGCCCCACGTGCAGTCAAGGGTGCGAGGTCGTCACGTGGTGATGGTCGAGCGGCGATTTGTTGGTCGAACGACGATTTCGAAGAGCGCGTTGTTCTATTTCGACGCGCGGCGCGGCGTATTCACGTGCACAGTTCACGATGTTACGAACCGAGGTGCAGGAATTCGGCTGCAAGACTGCAACGTCCTGCCGGTCGACTTTGAATTGACGTTCGATAATTTTCACACTGCCCGAAAGTGCCGCGTGATTTGGCGGCAGGGCAATTTTGTTGGCGTAGCATTTCTGAATTGATCACAGGCGGTTTTCGCTGCGTCCCGATGAATGTCCGGCTAATCAGAACAGCCAGTGGGTGAACAGCGTGTTTTTGCAAGTTGCTATAGCAGCAAGGTGTTGATCGGCGCGGGTCCCGATGCCGATCAGTACGGTAAACCGATGTTCCACCTTGCGCTCGAAGGAGTACTCTTGGACGCTTATTCACAGTGGAGATTGTAGATTCGTTGTTACCGTTTTTCGGCGGCCCTATTGACCGCGTCTCGCTCACGTTTTCCGACCGCCACTACGACGAAAATCAATTGCCGTCGCGAACCTCGAAAACCAGCCGATATCCGACGCTTCGCAGCTTGATTTTGTATCGATCCTTGCTGCCCTGAAAGCTTCGCGGCAGGCACGCGCGGACTGACCAGTTTTGAATTGATCCTACGTGTTGCTGTCGAGCTTCCGCCACTCTTTCGGCGCGGCATCCAGAAATGCCAGCTCATAGGTCATCCAACGTAACCTTGATGACGGCCTCGTCCTTACGAGCGTCGGCAATAGCGTTCAGCTCGATATGTTCCAACCGATCCATCATCGCTTCGTAGGCTTTGGCCGGCACGCAGTAGAATGCTGGTTCGTTTCGATTAAGGATAGCGACAGGCGCGCCTTCTCCGGCTGCAACGGGTCCCATCGGATTCCTTTCAACTCCGACACGCTCGCCGTCATTTCCGCCAATATCAGGCTAGCCATAGCACGCTCCATAGAACCAAATAGCGTACCTTTATTAGTACTTTAGACTGGTCATTCCAAGCCTTGGCGACCGGCCGTCGGGAGCTGAAGGATTTACCCATCAGCCCCTCGTACGTGCGCGGGCCACACTCTTTTGGCCCGACCAACCGGAGAATAACCGGTTATGCGGCCGTGCTCCCCTGCGATCGGGTGCGCCGCATGCTGCCGCCCTGGCGGCTGGCCCGCATCGCCGCGAGGCCACGACTGGCCGCCCCGCGCGCGCCGGCATAGGCGCCGCCGGCGGCGGCCGTGGTATTGGCGATCAGCGGGCTCGTCACCAGCCGGCTTGCGAGCGACGCACCACCCCCGGCGAGACCGCCAGCGATGATCGGCAGTTGAAGCGCGATATAACCGGAAAGACCGAGCACCGCGCTGATGGCGATCGCGGCCACTACCATCTCGCCGGCTGTTCCGGCGTTTGCCGCGAACCTGTCGATGAAGCCGCTGACGGTGGTCAACATCAGCCCGACGAGGGCGACCACCAGCACCAATAAGATCACGAAATTCGCGACTTGCCGAAGCCAGGCTTCTGTAAACGGGCGGGTCGCCTCAAAGAGACCTAGCGCAATGAATACCGGACCGAGCGCAATGACCACGCCAAGACCCACTTTTGCGTAAAGCAGAATGGCGAATTGCAGGAACGATCCGACGGCCACAAAGACCAGGAGGATGGCCGCAATCAGCGCAGGCGCGATGTTGGTCAGGCCAGCCTGATCGTAGATCTTGTTGGCAACGTCGATCCCTTTGGACAGAAGCTGATCGAACGGAGCGCCGGAACTGGTATTCAGCCCCGAGCCCGCCAACGCATTGCCGATCTCCTTCGGCAAAGAATCGAAGAACAATCCCGTCACGTATTGTTGGAACGCGCTCGAGTTCGTCGCTAGCAGCACCACGACCACGATCCGCATCGCCCGCCATGCAAACTCCATGATCGGCTCAGTTATCGCTCCCCGCATCACGGCAAAACCATAGAGGATGACGTAGAGCATCACGGCGGTGCGCAGCGGACCATCGATGTAGGAGGCAAGATTCGACACCGAGGTCGATACGAATGCCGTGATCGGTTGCTCGAACTCTTTCAAGAAGCTGTCGAAGACGTTTATGGCCATGGCGGCGGTCCTTACTTCACGGCGTCTTTCATTTCTTGGACGGTGACCTTGTTGCGGGCTTCATTGGCGTTGATGCAATTTGGCGTCTTCGCGAGTTCGCCCGGGTTGTCGCGGCACGCCTTGAGAGTTACTGCAAGCTCGTCGCGATGTTCGAAAAACCAGCCGACTGTTTTCGGCGCATGACTGGTATCGGCCTCATTGCAGCCCGCAAGAGCGGCGGTGACGGCAACCAGCAGAATGCAAGGCGTTATCCTCATTGCAGCGCCGCCTTCATTTCATCGACCAGTTGTCGCTGTTTCTCCCGCTCCCGCTGACCGTCCATGTCCACGCGAGCCTGCTGGATCATCGCCAGACCCTGCATCCGGAGCACATCGTTTTGCAGCAGGGCCTGTTCGGCCTGCAGGCGCGCCGACAGATCGAGAACTTCCTTGGCGTCGGTCGCCGAGCTGATGCGAGTTCTGAGCTCCTCAAGGGCATCGACGCGCTGCGAGGCGGTATCGTACACCGCCTGGCCCATCGAGTGCTTCGCTCCGGTCTGCCGGGCGATCCGGTCGAGCTCGCTCTGGTAATACGAATTGCCGCTGTTGCCGGCATAGGCGCGATTTTGATTGAGATACTGGTTGATCGAGTTCGCAAAATTGCCGCTGCCCTGCCCCGCGAGCAACTTTTCGATATCGGCAAACTGTTGCGGCAGAACTTTACGGAACTGCGGCGTGTTTAAGAGAGCTCCGATGTCGTTGGCATTGGTCCGCTTGTTGAAACTGTCATAAAGCTGCTTGGCCTGGTTCAATTGATCTTGCGCGACCTTGAGCTGCGACGTCAGGGTATCAACCTGCTTCTTCAGTTCCGTCAGTTGCTCGAATTGCCGCGCAAAGACGCTTGGGTCGAACACAATCTCCGCCCCTGCCGGCGAGGCCATCAGGAGGGTCACGACCGACAGCGAGGTGAGAAGCGTCGGTCCACGTTGAGTTATCATCGGGTTTTCCTCCGCTCTGCGTGAAATACCGGCAGCCATTGGGCCGGATCGTCGCCGGTCTCGGAGCGAATGTGATCGAGCAGTTCGACCGTTTCGGTGCGTCCTGACAGGACGGCGAGCGCGTCGTCAAAACCGCCGAGGTCGAGTTCCGCCACCACCGAGTTATGGCCTTGCTTGACCAGGAAGCGCCGGCTTTCGGGAGCCAGCTCCTCCTTGATCAAGCGGAACTCGGTGTCGGTGAGGTGGAAGCCGTCGACATAGTCCGATCGCGTTCCCCGCGCATTCGGCAGGAAAATCTGGGTCGGGCATTGCTCGACAATGGTGTGCGCGATTGGGGAGGCCAGCGCATCCCGCGGAGATTGGGTGCCGAACACCATGACGCCGTTCTGCTTGCGGATGGTTTTGAGCTTGTTGTTGGCGAGATCGCGAAATGCTTCGTCGCCAAGCGCCTTCCAGAACTCGTCGATGTCGATGATCAGGCGCCGGCCGTCGATCAGGCGCTCGACACGATGGAACAGATACATCATCAGCGGCGTCCGGACGGTCGGGTGATCGAGCAGATCCGTCATGTCGAAGCCAATGAAGCGGGCGTCGAGGCCGGTGGCGTCCCGGTCACTGTCGAGCACCCAGCCGTAGGGAGCGCCGAGACACCAACGTTCCAGCCGGGCACCAATGCCGTCGCGATCCTGTTGGCCGAGAAAGGCGCGCAATGCGCCGAACGAGCGTTCCTCCTGTCGGAGCTGGCTAAGCGCGCGCAACCCGGAATCGATCCGTTCCTCCTCGGTGACGGTTAGGGGACGGTTCTCGGGCGTGACAAGCTTCCGGACCAACTCGCCCAGGAAGGAGAGATTCGCTGGTGTCAGCTCCAGCGCCTTGAGCGGTGCACAGCCGGTCTGGACGCCGTTGCGGAGCGTCAAATACGTGCCGCCCACAGCACGGACGAAAATTTCGGCGCCACGGTCCTTGTCGAAGAACACATAGGTTGCGCCAAGCCGTTCGGCCTGTGACAGCAGAAAATTCTGAACGACGGTCTTGCCTGATCCCGACGGGCCGCAGATGAAGGTGTTGCCGAGGTCGCCGTGATGGAACGAGAAATAGAACGGCGAGCCGGAAGCGGTCTTGAGTATCGCAACCGCCGGTCCCCAATGGTTGCCGTCTGGCTTTCCGACCGGATAGGTGTGGAACGGGGAGAATGCCGCGAAATTGCGTGAGCTGATCGCACCCGCTCGGGCGCGGTATTTGAACAGGCCAGGAAGCTGCGCCCAATAGGCTGCCTCAAGCCCAAGGTCCTCGCGTGCCACCACGGCGCCCGCGTCGGCCAGCGCGCGCCGTGCCACGCTCATGTGGCCCTGCAGCTGCGAAGGCGTATCGGCTGAGACGAGCAGCGAGAGGTGATGATCACCGAGGGCAAACCGGTTGGATTCGAGGTCGTCGAGGGCGTCAGAGAGCTCGTCGATCTGTGAGGCCGCCGGATCCTGAGCCGACACCAACTGATTTTGCTTTCGAGTCAGTACCGTCTTGGCATCGGCCTTCGACAGAAAGGCAAAAGATTGCGTGAGGATGAGCTCGAACGGCGCCGAAAGCAGTGCGTTCAACAGTCCCGGCCGGGTGGACGCCGGATACTCCTTGATCCCGAACATACCGGCGAAGCGCGATCCGCCGGCACCACGGATTTCAAGAGCCTCGCGTCCGAAGATGACGCGGTTGGAATAGAGCGCAGGACCGATCGGTCCTTGTGGCAAAGGCATCGAAATCCATTCGCCAGAGGCGAGCGCGTGGAGCAGTTCCATCGGTTCTGAAAACACGATGCCATCGCGCTCGACCAGACCGACGGCACGCGCGCCGTAACGCTCAAGCGCCGCGACGACGTCGCGCTTGGCATCCTCGAGCCGTTTCAAGGCCTCGCTGTCAACCTCGGCGGAGCGCCCGCTGGCGCGACCGAGCCGCTTGAAGAACGCTGCCGCTGCGTCCGTCGTGGCACGGCCGGGATGCCATACCAGCGTCAAATAAAGGTCGTTGCGAAACAGCGCGTCGCTCTGGAGCCGCTGGCGATATTGCGCGTCAAGAGAGGCTGCAAATGTCGATCGGAACGTGCCGCTTGGGTAAGCCGATGTCTGACGACGGATCAAATGGGACCACAACGCGAGCCGGTCGTCCGCGATGTTGCGTAGCGTGAGGTTGAGCTTTGCATGAAGATCGTTCAGGTCGGCCGCCTCAGCCGTCTCGAACGATGTGCCGTCGATCCTGATCACGGTGATCAAGGCGCGGGTCGAGAGGCTGATCACCGTATCGGTCACGTGCCGACCGAACGGCAGATAGACGTCGGGTTCGATCTCCCGAGCCTTGAGCGCAGCGTTACGCATAGCCGAGATCCTTCGTTCGGTACCGCCGAACCAGCTTCAGCGGCGCGCAGGACGATCCGCCCCAGTACGGTGCGTTGCGTGTGCGTCCCCGGGTCTCGATCCAGGCAAGCAGGATCCGGAACATGTTGGGATCGTGGCGGCAGACGATCCGGCAGAGCCCGTGGATCGGCAGCGCAACCAGGCCGTATAAAATGCTTCCAGCCGCCAGGAACAGGATGCAGGAGAACATCACATTGAGCGCCATAGCTTCCATGGTGACGCCGGCAATCATGGCGGGACGCGTGCAGGCCAGGAATAAAGTGTCCTCGGTGAGACGCATGGGCTCGTGGGTGACGACGATCATCAGCGCCCCCCGGTAAGGGTCGAAACCACCTCGGAGGCACCGAATGTGATGGCGACGCCGAGCACGACGTAGGCGGCCTTGCGCAGATCGAGGTAGCCGAACATCCACGCAATGCCGACGATGATGACCGCCAGTGTCGCCAGCAACCGCGCGACATTGCCGGTCAACATCGTGACGATGTTCTGGAGCACGCCCTCGATATTTGCGGTCTGCGCCAGGGCGGGCTCGGCCAAGGCGATGCTGAGAACGGCCGCCATGCACAGGAGGGCGACGGAGTGTTTAAGAGGGGAAGTCATGACACGGCTCCGATTGGCACAGCAGCCCATCCGGACCGCGGCGTTGAGTTGAGATAAGAAGATGATGATCCTCATCGGTCATAGACAAAGGCCGACGTGCCCAGTCCTGAGCGATAGACGTCCCAGCGCGGCCGCTCGCTGACAGAGGGTGAAGGAGTATTGATTGTCGTGTCGCCAGTGGAACCGTTGGCACCGGCGGACGCCTTCGGCTGGGTACGAGGCGCCGGCGTTGTACTGGGAGCCCTGGCGGCAAAACTCACGACAACTTGGGCAATCGCCTGGTCGTGCTCCGAGCTCTTCATGTTTGCCGCCTGCAGTCGCGCGTCAAACAATTTGCCAAGGCCTGCGATGTGCTTGCACGCGTCGAACGTCGTGGTAGCCGTCAGCCCGGCCTGCTTTGTCTCCTTGGCATCAAGTTGAGCGAGTCCGGTCCGGACCTGCTGGCCGGCGGAGATGGCCTCAGTTGCGAGCTGGATGGCTTCATCACGATTGGTTGCCTGAATCGGAATCGGTTTGCGCCCCTCAATCGTGATGAGTAGCGGCTCGAACGAACTCGCCTGCCGCACGATCGCCGTCAGCGGCCGGACCAGGTCTGGCGTCGGGGCGCACTGTGCGACCAGAGCGGCAAATGCGGCAGGATCCATGGTTGAGAACCTTTTTGTCGGCAGCTGAGGACGTTCGATGCTATGCCGCGAGCACGAGACTTGACGGCGCGTCAATCGCAAGCCCGGAAATCTTTCCGGTTGCCCGGATCGCGCCGAGAGCGGCATCGGTGATGGGCAACAATCCAGCCACCGCTTTGGTCGCCCCGATTTGACGAGGCGCGCCCAGGCGATCGAGATGCCATCCGGCCCGGCGCAGGATGCGCTCCATGCGCAGATCCGTGACCGTTGCGATGGCCTGAAGGCCGCGCTGCTGGCCCCATTCGATCATTGCGGCAAACAGCAGGAACGTCGCTTCTCGCAGACCATTTTCTGCTGTTGCCGCCACACTCTTGGTGTCAACGCAAAAGCGGGAGCTCTCCCAGATCCTGGCAGCCTTCGGCGGCGCGTGGCCATCCAGCAACACCGGGAACGTATCCGCCAGCATGTTGCGTCCTGTGGTGGGCAGCAGGCGAACACAACCAACAACGTCGCGGTGATCGACCGCTAAAAGGTATGTTGGCTTTAATGTGTCGTACTGATCGATCTCCAATCCGTCGGAGACAGAAACGTCCCAATCGAGCCGTTCCTTGAACACGCGCCCTCGCAGGCGATGCATTCCCATTGTCAGTTCAGCGTCGCACAGGAGTTCCGCACGCGTCCGCACAATGACCTTCATTATTGATCTCCTGCTTACGAATCACAGCTTCGAGATCAGAAAAGCAGGCGCGGTCGCGGCGTTGCGCTGTCAGTTCTGACAGGGCGTTTTGGAATTGTTCTTGCTGTTGGAATTGGGTCTTGCCGCAAAGCGGCCGCAACATCGCAATAGACGGCCTGCACGCAGAGCGCGAATCATTGGGGAGTTCGCGTTGGGGAACCTACGAAGTACTGAAGTGGCGCAATGAAAGATGTCAAAAGAGCGTGCAATGAATTCGTCGATTGTCTTCACGCTGCCCATACGGAAGATGATTTTCGGCGTGTCGCGGAACGAACCGCGCATGCATTGGGATTCCGGTGGTTCGCCTATTTGGGTCAGCGCGCGAATGGCCCCAATCTGATCTCATCTTACCCGAAGAGCTGGACCAGCCACTATTTTCGGGAAGGATACGACAACATCGATCCCGTTCTTCAGGAACCGCGAAATACAAGCCGGGTGGTCCTGTGGGATGGACGCGAGGCGCGCAGTGCAAGGTCGGCGAAAGAACGCCGTCTGTTTGACGATGCGCTCAGCTTCAAGATCAGGACCGGCCTGACCGTTCGCATTCCCTCAAGCCAAAACCAGTTCGCGGCGTTCACGCTGGCGGTGGACGACCGCAGCCTTGGCCTCGATCGTTTCATCGAGACCTCGCAAGACATGTTGAAAATGGTCGGTCTCACCTACCATGCACATGTGAGCGCCAAGATCGGACGCACGTCAGCAGGCGGCGGGATAGGGAGCCCACTGACACAGCGCGAGCGGCAGTGCCTCGCATGGATCTCTGACGGCAAGACGATGCAGGATATTGCGGACCTTCTTGATGTCACGCCGCGAGGTGTAAAGTTTCATCTGGACAATGCCAGGCGCAATCTTGCTGCATTAACCCTTCCGCACGCTGTGGCCCTCGCGCTTCGGCAGGGATTGCTCCCATAATGCGCAGAACGAACGTCCGGTTCGGCAAGAGTGGCCCCAAGATTTGCGGTTCAAACAAGGTGGGCTTGCCAACGGTGGTGCAGGAACTCTTCCAGTGAAGTCGGCGCCCGATCATTTGCCGTATTCAGCCAAAAACGATGTGCTGCTTACAGTTCATCGTGCTTATGTCTTGGCGGGAATTGGGCGTCGCCCTGCGGGCCGGGCTGTTGGCTGCGCTCAAGCCCCGCAAGCGGGTCTTCCCCCTTGCGGGCTGCCATCCCTGACGCGGCGTCCCAGGACAAGTGCAACTGCTGATCCGATAGGAAGCAGTCTCTCAGGTACTCGGGTCAGGCTTTACTTCTTAGTGCATGCGACGTGTACGCCCTTGATGGCGTCGAATGGAACGGCAATGTCGCAATGAAGCCCCGGTCGTACGAAAAACAGCATTCGTTGACGCCGGTCATCGTACGGACGACGTCCGTTCTTGCTGTTGAACACGGCGGCAGTAGCTGCACGGACGAAAGATGTGCACTTTGTTTGGCACACCATGCTTCCGGTGAAAAACCATCCCCGCTCTCGAATGGGCTTTCCTTGGTTCTGGTTCGGCCTTCCACGATCAACCCGCAAGGGGTTCGCTACGCAAGCGTGCGACCTCTTCGGCTTCGCCTGCGAGGTGACCGCAGCCGCCCCCGAACACATCGGCGCCTGTCGAGCGGGGATGGTCCCCGCCGCAAGACGGGAGCCGTTCAATGTCGCACAATCTCACCCTCGCTCAGAACCATGCCTTCGACCTGGCGCGTACGCTGATGGTGCCGGTCATCCTCTTCCAGGCTGAGAACGAATTCGGCGTGATGGTTTCCAGCGAGTACGACGGCGATCAGGACGCCATCGTTCATGAGTACGACCCCTGGTGCCCGGCTCATTGAGCCGGGTGACCGGCTGCCGCTGGCGCCATGCCGGCTGCAAGGGAGGCTTCGCCGCGCCCGACGATGCGGCGACTGACGGTTTGGTCAGCGCGCCCTTGCATTCGGCAGGCTTCGCGGCCGGTCGGGGACGTTCCGCAAGGCGAGGAGCAAGACAGACCAACGCAAGGAGGAGGCGGACTCGCCTGGGCGAGTCCGGTGCATACAAATGGACAAACGAGCAATCGAAGAACTGCGCCAAAAGATCGGCTGCGCGGCCCTGCTGGAAAAAGACGGCTGGAAGGTCGACGTCAAGGAAAGCACCCGACGCGCGATCAAGTATCGCCGTGACAGCAATATCATCATCGTCATCCACGAAGGCCGCGGTTGGTTCGATCCCCTGTCGCCCGCAAAAGGGGACGTGTTTTCGCTCGCCGAACACCTCGGAGCTGACGGTTTCGTCGAAGCGTGTGGCCGCGTTGCGGATGTGGTTGGCTTCGTTCCCAGTTCATCAGCGTGGCAGCGTCCGGCGAGGCCAAAGGCCGCCCTTGCATCCGTTGCACAGCGGTGGGGACATCGCTTCGAGCCACGCCCCGGCTCGCCGGCCTGGCGCTATCTGACCCGCGAGCGCGGGCTGCCGGCTGACATCGTGAAGCAGGCGGTCGCCTGCGATCGTTTGCGAGAGGGGCCCCAAGGCAGCATGTGGGCAGCACATAGCGATTCTGCTGGAGCGCTCAGGGGGTGGGAGGAACGTGGACCGGAATGGCGCGGCTTCGCCACGGACGGCGCCAAAAGGCTTTTCCGCTTCGGGCCGGCCGGGTCCGAGCGAATCTGCATCACGGAGGCGGCGATCGATGCCATGAGCCTCGCCGCGATCGAGGGTCTGCACCCCGATACCCTTTATGTCAGCACCGGTGGCGGCTGGTCTCCGGCGACGGATGAAGCCATCCGCGACCTGGCCAAGCGCGCCAACACCTGGCTTGTGGCCGCAACCGACAACAATCGGCAAGGTGACGTCTATGCTGATCGCGTGCGTGCTATCGCCGCGCAAGCGGGCGCGCGGTATGCGCGGTTGCGACCGCGCGCCGATGACTGGAACGAGGAACTGAAGGCGCCGACGGCCAGCTCTTGATGCGGCTCGCAAACGCGACGCCCGGCCGGGTCGTGGCGCGCCGGCAAGGCCGCGGTTTGAGTGCGGCCCCGATGCTGGTGAGCGGCAGGCGAAGGAGATCGAACAATGAGAAAGGAAAAAATGAAATGGCAATGAGGCGCTGCCGCATGCCCGGCCTGCGCGTCAAGGGTGAAGCTTCGCCCGCGTACCGCGGCCCTTGACCCGCCGGACCGGCGAGGCGGCCGGCGAGGAGGTGTGATGAAGGACTGAAGTGACGAAAAGATCAGGCGGATCGCTCGCGTTTCAGTCCGGCCAGGCCAACAGGAGCCGCCGATGCACACTTCACCTGCCATCCGCAAAGTCTTCGAAGGCGTCGCGACGCGCCACGAGATGTACCGCATGTTCAACCGCCATCGCGGCGATCCGGCCATGGCCGAGGGGGAGGCTCGGCACCTCTTCGCCGGCGAATGGTTCGAGATCGCGGAGGCCGAGCATGATTACATGCTCGAAATCCTGCCACCGCTCTTCATGCGGGCCGACATGTTCGCGATGCGGGAATTCATGACGGGCAGCGTCACGAGCGTCTTCTTCTCTCTCTGCATCGACGGCCGCAAGCGCTTCTTCCACGGATATTGCGACCTCGCCGATCGCAGCGCCCCTGAGCGCACGAAGCAGGCGATCGTCGAGCGCGAGTTGCGGCCGGTCCGCGCCATGACACGGGATGAACGCCTCGATCATATCTGGTCGAGCACCCATGACGACTACCGCGGCCACGCCGGCGCGCGCTGGCCCGCCGCTGTGCAAGGCAAACGCACGGTACTGGTGTTCTGCGGAGAAATGGGCACCGTGCTGAAGCTCCTCGACGATCTCTCCGATGAAGAGATCGCCGCCAAGCTGCCTGTGCAACTGCGCCGCCTTCCGCCGCTTGCGGCCTGAGGAAACTCCAATGCAAGGCACCTACGATCGTCTCCGCGTCCACACCTTCGCGTCGTGGCGTGACGTCGTGCGCGCCGCGAACGGCCGCATCGCCAAGAATCATCGCCGCGCTCCGGCGATGAGGGAAGCGCGCAAGCGCTTTTACCACGAGATGCTCGACTGCCACCAAAGGCACCAGGATCTCGTCCGAACCTTCCGGCTCTGAACCCCCTCAGCACCCATCCACAACCCACGCAACGCGACCCGCCGAACATCTTCGGCGGGTCGATGCCGTGCGCCCCAAACAGGAGTCCGCCCGATGGCGCTCAACGACCCCTTCACCCTCGATCTCTTCGGTAGCACGTCGGTTTCGTCCGGCCTCGGGCTCGGCGTCACGGCCTTCCCCGCCGCGGGCGAGCCCGACGACGCCGACCACGCCGTCTCGTCTACGAGACCCGCCCCTGCCCTTCCGCTCACCGCTTCGAAACCGGCGCTCGTTCGCGGCGAGAATTTCCACCTCGACGGCGACCGCGGGCTCGCGAAGAGCTGGCGCGATCGCGCGCGGGATAATCTTGCAGCGATCCGGCTCGCAGCGGTGATTGAGGCCGAACATCGGCCGGCGACGGCGGACGAGCAGGCACACCTGATCCGCTTCACCGGCTTTGGCGCGTCCGAGCTTGCCAACGGCGTCTTCCGGCGTCCAGGCGAGGACGCATTCCGGAAAGGCTGGGAGGACATCGGTGGAGAGCTCGAGGGGCTTGTCGACGCCAGGTCGTACGCCTCGCTCGCCCGCTGCACGCAGTACGCCCACTTCACGCCGGAATACATCATCCGCGCGGTCTGGATGGCTGTGATGCGGCTCGGCTTCCGCGGCGGCCGGGTGCTCGAACCCGGCATCGGCAGCGGCCTGTTTCCGGCGTTGATGCCGGCAGCGCTGCGCGACGTCTGCCACGTCACCGGTATCGAGCTCGATCCGGTGACCGCCCGGATCGTGAAACTCTTGCAGCCGCATGCGAGGATTCTCAATGAGGATTTCGCGCGGGTCGAGCTGAGGGCGCATTTCGACCTCGCGATCGGCAACCCGCCCTTCTCCGACCGAACCGTGCGCAGCGACCGTACCTTCCGCGCGCTCGGCTTGCGCCTGCACGACTATTTCATCGCGAAGGCTCTTCGGTGCTTGAAGCCGGGCGGACTCGCCGCGTTCGTCACCTCGACCGGCACAATGGACAAGGCGGATACGAGCGCACGCATGCACATCGCCGCGACGGCGGATCTGGTCGGCGCAATCCGCCTGCCGGAGGGCAGCTTCCGGACCGAGGCCGGCACCGACGTCGTCGTTGACATCCTGTTCTTCCGCAAGCGCCTTGAAGAAGAGTCCGCCCGAAGCAAGACCTGGCTCGAGCTCGCAGAGGTTCGCGGTGCGACCGAAGACGAGGGCGCAATCCGCATCAACCGGTATTTCTCCGAGCATCCGGAGATGGTGCTCGGTACGCACGCTCTCGCCTCGGGCCCGTACGGCGAAGCCTATACTTGCCTGCCACATGTGGGCACCGATCTGGGCGAGGCGCTCGCTGCCGCGGTCCTGCGCCTTCCGGAATGCGTCTACGACGGCGAGCCGGAAGCTGTCGGCCCCGGTCACGCCGACCCGGCGGTCGATGATCGGCGCCACGAACCCGGGATCTGGATTCGCGAGGGCAGCTATTCCATCGGGGCGAACGGCGCCCTGGTGCAGATCGTCGACGGCGAGGCCGCCACGATCAAGATCCGGAGAGGTCGATCCACCGACGGCGTCTTCGGAAAGCACGCGCGCATCGTCCGCAAGCTGATTCCGATCCGCGACGCCGTCCGAGAGATCCTCAAATGCCAGGAGACGGACCAATCCTGGAAGCAGCCACAGGTCCGGCTTCGCATCGCTTGGTCGAGCTTCGTGCGGGATTTCGGACCGATCAACACCACCGTGGTGTCGTCGGTTGAGGACGAAGAGACCGGCGAGGTTCGGGAAACGCACCGCCGGCCGAACCTCGCCCCCTTTGCCGATGACCCCGACTGCTGGCTCGTCGCCTCGATCGAGGACTACGACCTCGAAAGCAATACCGCCAAACCGGGGCCGATCTTCACCGAGCGGGTCATCGCGCCGCCGCCATCGCCCGCCATCACCTCGGCAGTCGACGCCCTCGCTGTGGTGCTCAACGAGCGCGGCGCCGTTGACCCGGCGCACGTCGCGGAGCTCCTGCACGGCGATGTAGACGCCGTGATCGCTGAACTCGGCGACGCGATCTTCCGCGATCCGGAAAACGGCGCGTGGCTGACAGCGGACGCCTACCTCGCGGGCGCCGTGCGCTCCAAGCTCGCCGCCGCACGCGCGGCTGCCGAACTCGATCCGGCCTTCGCCCGCAATGTCGCGGCGCTCGAGCGGGTGCAGCCGCCTGATCTGCGTCCCTCCGACATCACCGCCCGCCTCGGCGCGCCGTGGATTCCCGCAGCCGACATCATCGCCTTCGTCAAGGAGACGATGGATGCCGACATCACGATCCACCACACGGCCGAACTTGCCTGCTGGACGGTGAATGCGCGGCAATTGTCGTGGACGGCCGCGGGCACGACGGAATGGGGCACCCATCGCCGCCATGCCGGCGAGCTCATCTCGGACGCGCTGAACTCGTCGATCCCGCAGATCTTCGACACGGTGAAGGAGGGCGACAGCGAACGGCGGATTCTCAACACGGTCGAGACGGAGGCGGCCAAGGAGAAGCTCGCCAAGATCAAGGCCGCTTTTCAGGTCTGGATCTGGTCCGATCCGGATCGCACCGACCGTCTGGCGCGGCTCTACAACGACACCTTCAACAACATCGTGCCCCGTCACTTCGATGGATCACATCTGCAGCTCCCCGGCGCCTCAAGCGCCTTTTCTCTTTATGGGCACCAGAAGCGCGCGATCTGGCGCATCATCTCCTCCGGTAGCACCTATGTCGCCCACGCGGTCGGTGCCGGCAAAACGCTCTCGATCGCGGCCGCGATCATGGAGCAGCGCCGGCTTGGTCTGATCAACAAGGCCATGCTTGTCGTGCCGGGTCATTGCTTGGCGCAGGCTGCGCGCGAGTTCCTGGCGCTCTATCCGAACGCCCGCATTCTCGTCGCCGACGAGACGAATTTCGTGAAGGAGAAGCGCCACCGCTTCCTGTCGCGCGCCGCGACCGCGAATTGGGATGCGATCGTCATCACGCATTCCGCCTTCAAGTTCATTCCGGTGCCGTCCTCCTTCGAACAGCAGATGCTACAAGACGAACTTGAAACCTATGAGGACCTGCTGACCCGCATCGATTCGCAGGATCGCCTCTCCCGCAAGCGGCTCGAGCGCATGAAAGAGGGACACAAGGAGCGGCTGGAGGCGCTCGCGTCGCGCAAGGACGACCTGCTCACGATCTCGGAGATCGGTATCGACCAGATCATCGTCGACGAGGCGCAGGAGTTCCGGAAACTCTCCTTCGCCACCAATATGACTTCGTTGCGCGGCGTCGACCCGAACGGCTCGCAGCGCGCCTGGGACCTATATGTGAAGTCCCGCTACGTCGACATGAAAAACCCCGGCCGCGCGCTCGTGCTCGCTTCCGGCACGCCGATCACCAACACGCTCGGCGAAATGTTCACCGTGCAGCGGCTGATGGACCAAGCGGCACTGCGCGAGCGGGGCCTGCACGAGTTCGACGCGTGGGCGTCCACCTTCGGCGACACTTCGACCGAACTCGAACTGCAGCCCTCAGGCAAATACCGGCCGGTGACGCGCTTCGCACAGTTCGTCAACGTTCCCGAACTCATCGCCATGTTCCGCTCGTTCGCGGACGTGGTGCTGCCCGATGACCTTCGCGAATTCGTAAAGGTGCCGAACGTCTCCGGTGGCAAGCGCCAGATCATCACGGCAGAGCCGACGCCGGCCTTCAAGGCCTACCAGCGCCTGCTCGACGAGCGCATCACCGCGATCGAGGAACGCGACCGCGCGCCGGAGCCCGGCGACGACATACTGCTCTCGGTCATCACCGACGGCCGACACGCCGCGATCGATCTGCGCCTCGTCGATCCGGCGCAGGGCAACGAGGCTGCAAACAAACTCAACGCGCTCGTCGCAAACGCTTTCCGTGTCTGGAGCGAGACCGGTGCGCGCGCCTACCATCGCAAGGACGGCCAAGCCTTCGAGAAGCCTGGTGCAGGCCAGCTCATCTTCTCGGACCTCGGCACGATCTCGGTCGAGGCCACGCGTGGCTTCTCCGCCTACCGCTGGATCAGGAACGAACTCGTCCGCCTCGGCGTGCCGGGTTCCGAGATCGCTTACATGCAGGACTTCAAGAAATCCGAGGCGAAGCAGCGCCTGTTCAACGATTTCAATGCCGGCAAGGTGCGCTTCATTATCGGCTCGTCCGACACGATGGGCACCGGGGTCAATGTCCAGCTTCGCCTGAAAGCCTTGCATCACCTCGACGTCCCCTGGCTGCCGTCGCAGATCGAGCAGCGCGAGGGCAGGATCGTTCGGCAAGGCAATCAGCATGACGAGGTCGACATCTTCGCTTATGCGACGCTCGGCTCCCTCGACGCCACGATGTGGCAGAATAACGAGCGGAAGGCCCGCTTCATCGCCGCGGCGCTCTCGGGCGATATCAGCGTGCGGCGCCTCGAAGATCTCGGCGAGGGCCAGGCGAATCAGTTCGCGATGGCCAAGGCGATCGCGTCCGGCGACCCGCGCCTGATGCAGAAGGCCGGGCTTGAGGCCGAGATCGCTCGTCTCGAACGGCTCCGCGCCGCCCACATCGATGACCAGCATGCCATCCGCCGCCAGCTTCGTGATGCCGAGCGCGAGATCGAGCGTGCCACCCGCCGCATCAGCGAGATCGGGCAGGACATCGTCCGCTACGTGCCGACAGGGGGAGACGCCTTCGCGATGACCGTCATGGGCATAGCCTTTACGGAGCGCAAGCCCGCCGGCCGGGCGCTGATGCAGGAGGTCCTGTCCCTCGTTCAGCTTCAGCACGAGAAGGAGGCGATCATCGCCTCGATCGGTGGTTTCGAGCTTGTCTTCGCTGGCCAGCGTCTGGGACGTGAAGGCTACCACTACACGACCTTGGTTCGACGCACCGGCGCGGAGTTCGAAATCGACCTTCCCGTGACGGTAACGCCGCTCGGCGCCATCGCTCGCCTCGAACACGCACTGTCCAATCTTGAGGGCGAGCAGGACGCCTACCGGCACCGGCTCGCCGACGCGCGCAAACGCCTCGACACCTATGGCACGCGGGTCGGGGAGGCCTTCGCGTTCGACGCCGAGCTCGGTCTCAAGCGCGCGGAACTCGCCAAGATCGAGGTCGATCTTGCCAATGGCGGCGATAGCGCTGACACCGCCGGGTTAGCGGATGTCAGCAGAGCGGTCGCTTGATCGCCACGGTCTCGTCCGGCTCCCGCCTCAACGTGACAGCCGGTTCTCGTCATCGATCAGAGTGAGGCGCGACGGCGGTGAGGCGCCCCAGTCCCAGAGTACGAGATTGAGATCGGTCTCGGTTGCACCGGGCGCGAAGCTTCTGACCAGCAGCGCACGAAAGCCCTTGCCCATTAAGCGCCGGGCAAAGCTCTGCGCCCTCGCCTCTCCCGTCGCCTTCATCTGATCACGCCATGTCGTGTCGGCAAGCGCGGCCGCATCCATGCCTTCGGCCTTCAGCGCCTCCTCGTCTCGGCAATCAAAAACGTCCGCGATCTCCGCGTCGTAGGAGACGAGCGTCGTCGGCTGGAGGCTACCCGCCTGGTTGGCTTCCCGGAGCGCGGTCATCACCGTCAGCGACGAATAGAGTGCTGGCACACCCTTGGGATTGAAGCGTCCGCCGTAGAGTTCGGCGCCGCGGCCCGACAGCGGTTCACGCGCATAGATCGGGTTAAGGGCGCGATAGAGCGGGCCGCGATAGAGCATCGGTCGGATCAGGCGTAGACGCCGGCATCGACCGCATCGACGTATTCGAGCACGTCGTCAGCGCGGCCGCTGCGCACGAGCTGCATGGCGGTCAGCCCCGAAAAGCCCGGCAGCGGCTCGGATCGATACCAGGCATAGGCCATCATCGCCGACCCGAAACGCGGCTCGACCTTGTTAATGATCTCGACCATTTCGCGCAGACGCCTCTGGGTCTTGTCCGAACGGACCCGCTCCTTGCGCTGAACGGCGTCCTTGCCCAGCCCGGCTGTGCGCGCGACTTCCTCGCTTGTCGTGCGAAAGGCTTCCGCGATCTTGCGCGGGGCAAAGAAGCCGTCGTCGGCATATCGGACCAATCCCATAGTCGGTCTCCTTCGGAATCCTTATGACGCCTATTATGACGCAATATAGCGTCAGATAAAGCGGCATTCAAGGGGTTTAGCGATGAAAAGAGGGAGAGAAACCCGCTCGCAGAGCAGCCGGAGCGCCGCCGCTGGCGCTCAACCGACCGTCTCGCGATCCCGGCCGCGGCGCGCTCGCAAGGCGCTTCGCGCCCCGCTCGCGCCTGCCGGGCAGGGATGCTCGCCGGCAGTTGCGCCGCTCCGCTCGCCCTGCGGGCCGGAGGGGGTCTTCGGAAAGAAGACGATGAAGGCCGGCCGAGACGGTGGGCCCGAACCCTCGATGGAGCATTGCCATGGAACTGAGATTCGTCGATCCGCGCGCGCTGAAGGAGAACCCCGACAAGGCGCGCCACTCCAAGTCCAATCCCCAGGCCGACGCCTTGCTGCTCGCCACGATCAAGGCGGTCGGCATCGTCCAGCCGCCCGTGGTGACGCCCGAAGGTGACGGAGGCAACGGCTATGTCATCGACGCCGGGCACCGGCGCATCAAGCAGGCCATCGCAGCTGACCTTGAGGAGATTGCAGTCCTCATCGTTGACCGGGCTGAAGATGGCGGCGCCATGCGATCGCTCGCCGAAACATTGGCGCATGAGCCGCTGAACCCGGTCGACCAGTGGCGTGCCATCGAGCGGCTCGTCGCGCTCGGCTGGACCGAAGAGGCGATCGGCGTCGCGCTCGCACAGCCCGTCCGCCAGATCCGAAAGCTTCGCCTTCTTGCAAACGTCCTGCCAGCGATGCTCGACCAGATGGCCAAGGGCGATATGCCCGATGAACGCCAGCTTCGGACCATTGCGTCGGCCTCGCTTGAGGATCAGAAGGAGGTCTGGAAAAAACACAAGCCGAGCAAGGCTAATCCTCAGGCCTCGTGGTGGAGCGTCGCGCAGGCGCTGACCAAGACACGGATGTACGCGCGCGATGCAAGCTTCGGCGAAGACCTCGCCCAGGCCTATGGCATCCTTTGGCAGGAGGATCTGTTCGCCCCGGCCGACGAGGACAGTCGCTATACGACCGATGTCGAGGCCTATCTCGGCGCGCAGCACGAGTGGATGGCGAGCCATCTGCCCAAGCGCGGCGCGATCGTCGAGGTCAACGAGTACGGCCAGCCGAAGCTGCCGCCGAAGGCTGACCGCGTCTATGGCAAGCCCGGAAAATCCGACCACACCGCGATGTATCTTGATCGCGAGGGCAAGGTGCAGTCCGTCTGCTATCGCATGCCTGCTACAGCCAAGAAGAAGGCGGGCGATGACGAATTCGCTTCGGAGGACGGCCCGATCGAGACGCCGAAGGCGCGACCCGAGGTAACGCGCAAGGGCTTGGAAATGATCGGCGATCTTCGTACCGATGCATTGCATGAAGCGCTCGGACGAGCTCCGATCGAGGACGACATGCTGATTGCGCTGCTGGTGCTCGCCTTCGCCGGTCAGAATGTCAGCATCGCCTCCGGCAATGCCGATGGTTTCGCGCGCCTTGCACGACATGCTGCCCACCTGATCGACAAGGATGGCAAGCTCGCCTTCGAGCGTGAGAGTGTACAGCAGGCGGCTCGGGCCCTGCTGATGGACGTATTGTCTTGCCGCGTGAACCGGTCGGACAGTGGTATCGTTGCGCGCGTCGCTGGCGATGCGGTCGGCGCCAACAGCTTCCTGCCCAATATGGGCACGGAGGAGTTCCTGTCGTGCCTATCCCGAACGGCGCTCGAGGCGGCCTGCAGGGATACGCCCGTGTTGCCCCGACCGCGGGTGAAGGAAACGCGCGCTGAACTCGTCAAGCATTTCTCGGACGGGCGCTTCGTGCATCAAGTGGCCCTCTTCGCGCCCTCGACTGACAATGTCGTAGCTTGGGCCGAACGCTCTTCCTCGGCCGACCCAGACGAGCTCGACGAGACGTCTGAAGCGTCTGACGATCGTGACGGCAAGGACGCCGCAGCCGTGGCTGAGGATGTCGCGGTCGATGAAGGCTTTGAGGAGCCCGCCGGCTCCTATGCCGTCGCGGCCGAATAGCCCCTCCCCTCTCCTTCCGAACGATCTACGCCGTCGGCTCCGGCCGACGGCGGTTCTGTTTCCACAACCCGATACAGGAGGACGTCATGTCCGCACAAGCCATCTACGACACTGTGCCGCTCGGCTCTCTCGTCCGCTATTTCGATGGCACGCCACGACCACCCGAGCGATTCAAGAGAAAGCTCGCGGCCTGGGAGAACAACAACGATGGCGGTCGCCTCGTGCGCAAGAGCGCGCCACACACCGTCGGCACGCATACCACGCCGGCGAGCGTCACGCTGCACCAGGGCGACTTCGGCAACGCCGGCGTCATCGTCCTGAAGGTCTTCAAGACCTTCTCGGTGAATTCGGCGCTGACGTTCACCGTGATCGAACGTCCGATTCCTGGAATGGTGCGTGTTCTTGACCGCGCCGGCGACAATGCCGAACTTCTGCATCTCGCGGATACGCGCGCCGCGGCCAAGGCATGGCTCATATCGCACAGTTATTCCGACGCCGTGCTCGACGAGGTCTCCGCCGATGAGAGCAGATCGGACAGGGCTGAAGGGAGGGTGGCATGAACAAGCCTCAGCCCGCGCCCCATGACGACGACCCCACCCCTGCTTCGGCGGGGGTTTTGTTTGCCCGGACCCATGACGGCCTTCTGGTGGCGAAGGTCGGTGACCACGCCTTCGTCATGATGCCGGGCGCCAATGGGCGCCACTATCTCGCATCGGCCTGGCGGCTGTGCGCGCCGATGGAAGAATGGACACGCGTCGACTTTCACAGTCATGGCGGCGAGCTGAAAGACGAAGCCTCCTTTCGGGCGCGCGCACACGAAAATGCCGAGCATCAGCGCCACCGTGCCGCGCTCGGCCGGCGGGAGATTCGGTCCCGCGCAAATACGCCTTGGGGCGTGTCGCAGGGGGAGACCGTCTATTCGGACGGCGTCGTCGCCCATTCGACGGCGGGGCACGGCGGTTTTCATCTCGATGCCGCGCACAACACGAAGGTCCACCCTGCCCTTCGCGCGCCGGACGGCTGGTACGAGGAAGACTGCGCCTGGGCGGCCGTGGCGGAGGCCTTTCCGGAGCTGTTCACCGAATACGAACGTCGCTGCGCCGACCGGACGATCCGGGACTGGTATCCCGACGCCTGGGAGGCCATTCATAGCCGTCCCCTTCGACCGGGCGAATCCCATCAGAAGGATCGGCGCGAATTCGAGCGCGATCATGCCCTCCGCTGGGTCGTGATCTCCGCTATCCGCTCGGGCCATCATCCCGGCATGGCGGAATGCGTCGCCACGCTTGGCGGCAATCGCGGCGCCGCCGAACAGCGCCGCTATCTCGTTCCCTCGGGCGAATACGATCCCGGCCGCTTCGGGTTCGTCATCGATGAAGCGCGGCATCATCTCTACGACGGTCCCTCGAACTTCGTCGGATGGAGGTGACCAATGCCCTGGCACCTCATCTCCAAGGCCTTTGGCTGGTGCGCGCCACCGACGAGGACGGCATCACGCCCCTCCTCGTCGTCTGGCATCCGCTGCTCAAGCGGCATTTCAGCGGAGATGACGCCTGGAAGCGCGCCGTGCGGCTCTCCGTCCACTCTCCGGAGTCCTAGCGCCGTCTTCGCTCCGGGAAAGGCCAAGGAAGACGCTTCCATGATCGAGCCTATGCAACAACGCAATGCTGCTGGCGAGGATGGAGACAGCCGAGGGCGACACGCGTCGCCGCCTTCGCATCATCGAACGCCAGATCATCTCCCGCGCCGAGCGCATGACGGTCACCGATCGCGTGAGGCGACGACGGCTTGGTCGCGGCGCGTCAACCGGGACGCGCGCCGACGAGCGACTGTTCCGGCAACTTATTGCGGAACTCACACTGGCACGTCGCGGCGAAGTCGACGCTCTGACGCGCAAGCTCGAGCGGCAGGAGCTGGCGATCGCCGCGTTGCGATCGCGTCAGAGCAGTCCGGCGGCGCCGTGATTGCGCTGCGTCCAGGCGGGCCATAGCGATGAGGTGCCCGGCCGGCAAAGGCGAAACGGGCTGGCTTGGAGAAGGTCGGTCGATCATCGCGAGCCGATCTCGGTTCGCAGTCGAGCGTAGACCCTCGGCCGTCACTCCCTCGGTTTGTGCTGCGGTCTGAACCGGCCGCGGTCCTCTTCAAGGGCAAGTCGCGAGCGATCGGCGGCCGCCGTCTCGACATGGGGGGGCCGCGGCCTTCGCAGGCCTGAAGGCCCGCTCGTCCGCGCCCCGCCCATGCTCGCCGTGCAACCGCCGCCCCCTGAAGCGGCCCGCTCGCGCCGGTTCTGGTGGACCGCACCCGAGGGACAGACGGTCGAGGGCCGAAGCTCCCGAGGGCGAAACCGAGAAAGGATCTCACCATGACCAAGACTACTCGTTCCTCTCGCGCCAGCGCCCGTGTCATCCCGCTTCGCAAGGGCATCACTCTCGAAATGGTCCGGCTCGCTTGCCCAGACTCGGCGCAGGCGCAGCGCATCTCCGAAAGCTTTGGCCTTGCGATCCTGGACAGCGACGGCATACGCGATCTGCATGAGCGGCTCATCATCGAAACCGCCGACGCGCTCAAGGACGGCTTGAGTGAACGCGCCATGCAGATCCACCTTCAACGGATCGTCGGAGCTTATGTCGGGTCGGCCCACGGTGCCGGGCAGTTCTACACCCGCGCAGTCACTGAAGCGCGAGATGCGACCGCCAAGCTCGCCAACGACAGCCGCGATGAGGACCTCGATGGTCCGGTCGGCTTCGATAGCCAAGCCCAGCGCAGACGTGAATTCGCCGCCGACATGGGCGTGCAGGCTCACGCGCTTCGCATGGCCGCCGAAGGCGCCGTCGAAGCCTACGAAAAAGTCATCGGCGAGGCCTGGAAGCCGTTCGAGCGTCCCGTCGACAACACGACCGACACCGTCGGCCGGAAGGCGGCCACGGCGCAGATGTCAGCGTTCGACTGACCGTTGGCGCGGGGCCTCGGCCCCGCGCCTCTTCCACTGCAACCAATTGAAGGGCCGGTCCGCGAGATCGGCTCTTTTTCGTGTCGCGATGGCAACCATGTCAGTCGTCCAAATCACTCGCCATTGCTGCCCCTCCCGGTCCAGGTCGCTGCGCCGGACCCGTTGCCCGCACAACGGCTTTGCCGTCCTTCGCGTTGCTACGGCCCTTCCGGGTGCGCGGACTTCGGGCCCGGCGGTGGCGGACCCCGTGAGGGGCCGCGATGGGCGCGGCCTCCAGAACGGAGGTTATTATAATGAGCAGAAACGGAGAAAAGTCGCGAGGCGAGCTGTACGCCCGCATCACAGACCGCATCATCGCGGAGCTTGAACGGGGCGTGCGGCCCTGGGTTCAACCTTGGGCCGCGAATATGTCGGGCCGCATCACGCGACCGTTGCGGCATAACGGCCAGCCCTATACGGGCATCAATGTCGTGCTGCTTTGGTCAGAAGCCGTCGCGCGCGGTTTCCGCTCTCCTATCTGGATGACATTCAGGCAGGCCAGCGAACTCGGCGCGCATGTCCGCAAGGGTGAGACCGGCAGCACTGTGGTGTATGCGAGCCGCTTCACCAAGAGGTTGGCGGACACTCACGGCGACGAAGTCGAAAGGGATATCCCGTTCCTCAAAGCCTATACCGTCTTTTGCGTCGATCAAATCGATGGCTTGCCAGAGCATTACTACATTCGGCCGGCTGCCGTCGCATCAACGATCGAGCGCAATGCGCACGCCGACGCGTTCTTTGCCAACACCGGCGCGATTGTTCGGCACGGCGGCTCGATGGCGTTTTACGCGCCCTCGTCCGATCACATTCAGATGCCGCCGATCGAAAGTTTTCGCGACACGGACTCCTATATCGCCGTTAGAGCCCATGAGACCGTGCATTGGACCGCTCCCGCTCACCGCGTTAATCGCGATCTCAGCCGCTACGGCAAGGATCGGACCGAACGCGCGCGCGAAGAGCTGATTGCCGAACTCGGGAGTTGCTTCCTCTGCGCGGATCTCGGGATATCTCCTGAACTTGAACCGCGGCCGGATCATACAAGCTACCTCGCGTCGTGGTTAAAGGTCTTGTCTAGTGAAAAACGCTTTATCTTCTCGGCTGCCGCGCATGCGCAACGCGCCGTCGCCTATCTGCACGACCAGCAGCCGAAGGCCGCAGACGTCGAGGAGGCGGCATGATGAGCGCACAACGTAATGGGCACCGGCGCTTGCCGGCCCTTGTGTTCTGCGATCAGCGATTGCAACCCCTTGCTTGGCCGCTCGACGGCCAGCGCCCCTTTATTCCTCGTGCTGGATGTCGTGACCTGACGGTGATCTTGGTTACCACCCTTCGAGGGGATGACGTTCTGGCTTTGCACAGGTTCTCGCTTTGCCGAGTAAATCTCACTCGCGGCCTGCGGGTTCACTTTGCGCTTCCGCGTGACTCCTGGCGACTGGGCAGCACGCGCTTACCTTCCCGGTTGCCGCCTCTACGAGCAAGCTTGGGGAAGTGCCGGATGTGTGCGGTGAACGGTGATCGGGGTTCCGTCCTCGGTCAAGATCGACGGTCGCAATTCGTGTTTCCTTGGCGGTTTCTTCGGGCACACCCACGTCGTCCTCGATTGGGCATGTCTGACCGAAGGGCGTTGTCGCTGCGCGCCACCTCGCTCTTATCCCCGCAACAGCCGGTGACGACTTTCTTCCCCTGGACCGCTGCGCGTCCATTCCTCGCGCAAGACAAGAAAGTCGTGCCCCTGGCTGCCCTTTACTGCGTGCCGGCCCCTTCAGGGTGCGGGTCGAGCGCCTCCGGTCTGTCGCCAGCCATCGAGGTCGCGATGGGCGCGGCCCGAGAAACTGAAAAGGACACGAAAATGGCAACCATCGGTACCTTCACCTCGACCGGCAACGGCTTCAACGGCACGGTTCGCACCCTGGCCCTCAACGCAAAGGCCAAGCTGGTTCGGGTCGAGACCCCCTCCGAAAAGGGACCGCACTTCCGCATCTTCGCCGGAAATGTCGAACTGGGCGCGGCCTGGCAGAAGACCGCAAAGGACACCGAGCGCGATTACCTCTCGGTCAAGCTGGACGACCCGAGCTTCCCGGCTCCGATCTACGCCACCCTGATCGAGGTGGAAGGCCAGGAAGGTCTCCAGCTCATCTGGTCCCGCCCCAGCCGGGACTGACGGCCCGACCTTAGGCCCCGCCGAAAGGCGGGGCCTTTCCTCGGGTTCCCCTGCAATCTTGTCGAGCAGCGCGCTTCCCCGGCAAGAAACTCATCGAAAGACGTTGGCAGCAAACCGCCCGGCGGGCCCCAAGGAAATGAATCGACAAAGGTCGGCCTTGAAATTCCTGTCTCCTATCCAGCGAGCGGGCGAGATGGAGCTGGATTGCGAAAAGCGCCACGCTGCGTCACGTGCCGTCAGAGAAAATCTTGCAGCCGTGCGAGTTCGATGACATGCGCGGCCGATAAGACCTCGGTAATTAGTGGGGCTGCTGCGCAGTATGTATTTCATATAAGTGACGCGTCGCTTCAGGCTTGGCCATGAACTCCCGTATGCACGCCCTTAGCGTTCCTTCGGCCACCAAGTATGGACCCGTGCCATCATTGCGACGCGCATTATTCAGCGAGGGCCATTTGCGAAGGATGGCAGGAACGTCAAATTTAACGTGAGGTCCGGTCATTCATTCACTCGTCGAGACCGGCGAACTTTTCCATCGACCGCACCGGACATGGCGATAGAGACGAGTGTCGGCCGCATCCAAGCGGGCGCCTGAACGGCGCTCGTGGCGAGCGCTTTCTTGTCGCTCGCCGACAGCCGCAGGGCGGCGACGCGAGCGACGTCGGCCGCCCGCATCGCGCCGAGATGCCTCAGCGCCTGAACGACGGTGCCAGCCGCGCTGCCGGGAGCGATCAAGTGCTTGGGTGAAGCGTGCCGTAGATAGACGATCCGCTTGCCGAGCACGACGCGGCGGGACGGACCGTCGGTCAAATAAGTGTTCTTGGCAGGAACCTGGGTGGACAGGCCGAGGGCGTTGGCCGCGCGAGCGCCGGCAATCTGTACCCGCGAGTTCGTCTCCCGAGCAAGCGCTCGCGCGACATCGTCGGGTCCGGGCGAGAGCGGGCCGAGCTCCGGATGCACCTTGGGGAAGTCGTAGAGGCCGCGCACCAAGCGGCGCAGCCTGCCGCCCTTAGCCAGCCGCGAGAGCGCCTGATCGACAGCCGCGCGGCCGGCCATGTCGAGGAAATCAGCCGGCGTGAAGACGCTGCCGCGCCCGCCGGTGCGGGCGCGCTTCATGATCCTGTCCGGAACTGAGGATGGTGCAATTTTCATGTCAGAAAATAGTACATGTTTTTCTGACATTCAAGATTTCAAAACCATCCGCCCCCTCCCGATCCCGCCCGCCTGCTTCGCGCTTGTGCTGGCCGCGACGACCAACAAAGGCGGCGCTCGACGCTCACGTTTGAGCCAGCCGAGGCCTGCAGCGCTTCTTGAGCGCCGAACCACGGCGGGCGATGCTGATCAGGCACCACGTGGTGCGCAATATGGGACTGCCCCATAATGTGTTGACCGCGGTATCCTCGCCTTGAGTCCTTCCGGATCGTCCATGCAAAAACCGCCGTCGACCCAGATGTCGCCGACGCGGCGCCGACTGCGCCCGCTCTGACCGGCTATGACGAGCGGCACCAGGTCACGAATCTGCGCTTGCTCGACGCGGAAACCAACGGCGCCGATTGGAAAGAGGTTGCGCGGATCGTGTTGCACCTTGATCCGGGCCGCGAGCCTGATCGCGCCCGCCGCGCCTGGAAACCCCATCTCGCCCGCGCCCACTGGATGACCGAGCACGGCTATCGGCATCTGCTTCGTGGCGGCGCACCCCACTGACTCGGCACCCTACAAGATGCCCCATGCCCGATAGCGTGCCCTCCCGGTGGCCTCGCGCAAGCCGAGCTCGGCGACGAGGTTTTGGGCCGCACGGGGCGTGATCTCGAGCTCGGCCGCGATCATGCCGGCCGAGACGATCGGCCGGGTCAGCACGTAGTCGAGGAGATCCGGCAGTTTTGAAGTGGCGCGACGGCCGGCGAGCTTGCGGGCGAGCAGGTTTCTGGTCATCAGCCAGCGGTCGTGGTCCTTGCGGCCGACCTCGGCCGCAGCCGAAAGCGCATCGAGCTGCACGGCGAGCCGCGCCGCGGCGTCGCGTGGCCGCCGGCGCTCGCGCGGAATGCTTTTTAGCCCGGCATGCAGGCACGGCAGATGCCAGCGCGCTTTGCCGCGGTCGCGCAACAGCGCTGCGGCCAGCAGACGTCCGAGCCAAGGCATATGTTCGAGCGGTTCGATGGCGCCCCAAGCGTCGGCGGCGATTGCCGCCGCCAAGGTCGGCGGCAAGCCGCGGGTTTGATCGACCACGGCGCGCCAATGGTCGAGACGTCCGTCCTCGTCCCAGTCGGGATCGTAGATTAGGGGGGCCCGTTCTGGCCGCGACCGAGTCTCGTCGGCGAGCCTGCGCTCCGCCCTGGCGTTCGCGGCGTCGACCGCGGCGAAGGCGGCCGCCAGGTGAGGATCGGTGTCGATCACGCCGCGCGGCGCATCGAGATCCACCTCGTCCCCCTCCGCACCCTCATTGCCGCCTCCAAAACTTCCCTCATCGCTCTTTCGGCGGCCCTTTTCCTCCTCTCGCTCGCCCTGTCCTCGAAGGCCAGCAAGTCCGGCATCCGACAGCGCCCAATCGGGCTTCGCCTCGGCGATGCGCCGGCGGGCGCGCAGGACGGTATGGGCCCGGGTCAACTCGTGGGTGGGGGTACGGACGTCCATGCCGGCGTCGTGGAGCACGAGGTCATCGAGGTGGACAAGTTCGCCGTCAAGCCACAGACTGGCGCAGGCGTCGGCGAAGTGCGTCCGGCTGATCGCGCCGTCGCGGATTGGGCTTTTGGCCAGCCGCTCGTCGAGGCGGGCAACAGTGTCCTCGGCGGCCGCGAGCGGCCCGGCGAGCTGAGCCCAGGGCAGCGGATCGGGGATTTGATAGTTGGGTGTCAAGACCTTGATAACCCTAACGGGAATCGACCAAACGGAAGCTAACACAGCATTGGATTCCGTCATAGCGACCCGTGTTCTCCGGTCACTGCTCACTATCAAATCACCAAATCGGTAGTGTTGGACGTCAGAACTCGATTTGACGGCCCAGATCCCGGAAATGGCGACCGCCGAACGCCAGATCGACGAGAGATCGCATCCGTGCGGCCCGCCAATCGCGCGCTTCGATATATGGAAATTCCGGCAATTCCACAAAGACTTGCGGCTTTCGCGGTACGTTAGGTAGATTCATATATGGTCAATTATCTATTAACGCCCTCCCCCTCCCTCTCCCGGACGCGGCTTCCATCAATGTCATGCTTGCTGATCTCGATCCGGCTTCGGCCGACGACGATTCGTCCCTGCCGTTGTTTGCTTCGATTTCAGTAGGGCGCGGAACGATGAGGAGTACTGACGTGATGCCCCGTGGGTTCGACTGGAGGGATACTTTCTTCGGATTGCGGCCCTGGATCACCGGGCGACGAGGATGTTGTCAGCTGACAACAACGTGTTCCGGCGATTGGTGGACGTATGGCTAGCCTGTCCGCGTCTCCCATCACCTTCATGAGCAGCACGCAGCTCGATATCCGCGACTATGCCTACTTCATTCGCCTCCCTTGCCGCCCGCCAAGGGAGCGACTGTGCCCCTCGAAGGCGTCGAGCGCGATCCGTGCCGTCTCCGGCGGCACCGCGACCACGGCGATCTCCATCAGCGCGAGATAGTCTTCGACCGCCTGCAGCACGGCATGCCGACGTCGCGGCGGCCCTGTGCTGCGAGGTACAGGCCCGCATATGGCGTCGACGGCAAAGCGATGTCTCGCAAGCTCGGACATTGGTGGAAAGGGCAGGAGGGTCCGTTCGCCTTGCCGAGCCAGGGCTCGGCGCTGCGGGGCGGGTCGAGCACCTCAGCGATGAGCCGGCGGTGCCGCTCAATTCATGTGATCCGAAGTCGCCAACGTTAGCACGCTTGGCGATCCAGTTCGGTCGCACCAATACTGGCGATGTCAGCGACGAGGGTTGTTTCTGGTCGGACCCTAGTCAACCTGCGCGAATGGCAGCGGCAGACATCACGAACGGTACGGTGTTCTTCACCGAGCCGCTGTGGGATGGCGAGTTCGAAGCCGGGGAGTTTTCCGCTCTCATATTCGGCCGAGGCCGCGCGAAAGTCAGCTACTACAGGACTGAGCGCAGTCAGCGGCGCGCCGCCCATTTGGGAGTTTGCCGAGAACGCTACTGAGTTGTCAGCGTACAACTCGAAGCGAGCCGTCCGTCTCGAGGCTAGTCTAGTCTAAAGTTTGAGCCTCAATCGGCAGAAGGCCTATCGAATTATCCGCTTGGACATAAGCTTACTTGAGCTTACTTGCCGGTTGCTCTCAGATCGGGCCCAGTTAGAATTCGATTCGATTCGGACGTCAACGGTCGCAGCGGTCCGCGTCCAATAGCGAAGACCAATTGCGATCCGTGCGCTAGACCAGTCCGTCGCTTGCTGCCGTCCTCAGTCCAATCGCGGTAACTGATTCGGGTCGCCGTTAAGTTGTCAGCGTACAACTGCGTGCTTCTCATGCAATCGTGTGTGACGGCGGCGGGTGGTGCCTCAAAACACTCGTAGCCGTTAACCACTTGTTAACTCAATAATCCTTGCGGCTTCGAAAGAATCGGGCATTACTAATCATCAGCGCATTTTGAGACCAACTGCTCAAAATCCCGCAGATGCAGAGATCTAGAATGCCGACGTTAACCAAGCCCCTCGACGATAATGTGCGTGATCTCCGGTCGCTGATCAATGCCGACGCGGCAGAGCTTTCGACACGATTGCGCGCGCAGCAACTGCGAGACTTCCCGCCAGCGGCGGAGAAGACCATCCGTCGATTCTCATCGGCCGAAGCCGCACGCTTTATCGGCATCGCTGAGGGTTATCTTCGGCAACTGGTTTCCGAAGGGAAGGGCCCCGCTGCACCGCCGAACAGCCGTCGCAGCTATTCAATTGAAGACATTGACGCGCTGCGAAGCGACCTCGATAGCGCCGGCAAAGGCGCCCGCCGGTACGTTCCACACAGGCGCGATGGCGAGGCTCTGCAAGTCATTTCGGTGATGAACTTCAAAGGCGGCAGCGGCAAAACCACGACGGCCGCGCACCTGGCTCAATATCTTGCGTTCCGCGGCTACCGCGTCCTTGCAATCGACCTCGATCCGCAAGCGAGTCTCTCAACACTGTTCGGACACCAGCCCGAACTTGATGTCGGCGAGAATGAGACGATCTACGGTGCCATCCGCTATGATGCCGAACGCCGCGAAATGCCGGAGATCGTGCGAGGCACCTACATTCCGAACCTGCACATCGTTCCGGGGCAGCTTGAACTCATGGAGTTCGAGCACGAGACGCCCAAAGCGTTGATGACGCGTCAGAGCGACGACTCGATGTTTTTCGCCAGAATTGGCGAAGCGCTGGCCCAGGTCAGCGATGCCTACGATGTCGTGGTGATCGATTGCCCCCCACAACTTGGCTTCCTCACTCTCTCCGCCCTATGCGCAGCGACGTCAGTCCTGATCACCGTGCATCCTCAGATGCTCGACGTGATGTCAATGTCCCAATTCCTCAACATGACCGGAAGCCTTCTCGATGTCGTCGCCAAAGCCGGCGGCGCCACTCAATACGATTGGATGCGTTACCTCGTCACTCGCTACGAGCCCAGCGACGGACCACAAACGACGATGGTTGGTCTCATGCGCTCAATCTTCGGCTCGCGCGTGCTGACTCACCCAATGGTCAAGAGCACCGCGATCGCTGATGCGGGGCTCACCAAGCAGACTCTGTATGAGGTCGAACGACAGCAATTTACCCGCGGCACCTATGATCGGGCCACCGAAGCGCTTGACCTGGTGAACGGAGAGATCGAAGGCCTGATCAAGCAGGTCTGGGCCAGGAGTTGACGATGGCGCGCAAGATCAACTTTGATCCTCCCGTGACGGAACCCTCAGAAACGCACGAGGTCGCCCCGCAACGCGCGCGCCCGCTTCTCGGGCTTGAACGCACCATCAAGCAATCCGGTGCGCTTGGTGCGATATCGCACTCGCTTGGCGGCATCTCCGAGAAGGTAAAGCGTGCGGAGGAAATCGAGCAGAAGCTCATTGAAGGGCAGGTGATCGTTGATCTCGATCCGGCGCTCATTGACAACTCCTTTGTGCCGGACCGCATGGAGGCGACGGAGGAGCAAAACGCTGCATTCTGCGAGCTCATCCGCCAGCACGGCCAGAACGTACCAATCCTTGTTCGTCCGAAGCCCGGCGGCACCGAGCGCTATGAGGTAGCATTCGGGCACCGCCGCCTGAGGGCCGCGCGTGAGCTCGGAATAAAGGTGAGGGCGGTGGTTCGCTCCCTCACCGACGAGCAACTGGTCATCGCGCAGGGCCAGGAAAATAGCGGTCGCACTGATCTCACCTTTATCGAGCGCGCGCGTTTCGCAGCCCGGCTTGAGGATCGAAAATTTTCGCGCGAGATCATTATGGCATCGCTGAACGTCGACAAAGCCGCCCTCTCGCGGCTCATCGCGATCGCAACCCGGGTGCCCGCTGAGGTTATCGACGCCATCGGGCCAGCCCCGGCCTTCGGCCGTGTAAGGTGGCAGGAACTCACCGATCTGCTGGAGCAGGAGGCCAATCGTGCTCTCGCCCTCGATATCGTCAAGGCCCCAACTTTCAACGGGTTGGACACCGACAAACGTTTCGAGGCGCTTGCCGCGGGCCTGCGTAAAAAGACGTTGCGCGCGCGGGCCGAGAATTGGGCTGCCAAGGACGGAACGCATGCTGCCAAAGTCTCTCGCGTCGGCAAGAGGCTCACTCTGACATTCGACGATCGCGTAGCACCGAAGTTCGGCGACTTCGTCAGACAGAAGTTGCAGACCCTTTACGACGAATTCAAAGCCGGCGATCCCCCGGCATGAACCCAGCTTGCCCGGTCGGAATGAGCCGACTGGATCAGGACCACCGTAACCAAGTCGGAGAACCATAGGCAAAAGAAAAAGGCCCCCGTCACGTTGCCGTTCCGGAAGCCCCTTCTTTGTATTCGCACCCAAAGAATCACACTTCCGCGAATCAGTGTCAAGCGTTTTGGCGTCGTTTCGGCGAGCGGATTTTCTTTGCCCAACTAAGGCAAAGACATGCAGTCACATCCTCCAACGACGCCCTTTGGGCGGCGATCGCTGACGCTTGCCCATGTGGCAAGCCAAATGGGGGCCACGGCGCGACCGCCCGAAAAGGTCGTGCATAAATGGAACATATTCCACGCCATCTGTACGGCGCGGCCGCGCCTTGGTGTCTCCGAGCGTTCACTTTCCGTGTTGAACGCGCTTTTGACCTTCCATCCGGAGACGGCCCTGACAGGGGAGGACGACCTGATCGTCTTTCCGTCCAACGACAAGCTCACGTTGCGCGCACACGGCATGCCCGCTTCGACACTACGCCGGCATCTCGCCGTCCTGGTCGACGCTGGCTTGATCATTCGGCGCGATAGCCCAAACGGCAAACGCTACGCGCGGAAAAGCGGCGCTGGCGAAATTGAGCTTGCCTTCGGCTTCGATCTGTCACCGCTCGTCGTGCGGTCAGAAGAGTTCGAGCACCTGGCGGCTGACATTGAAGCAGAGGCGCGCGCGCTCAAGCTTGTGCGCGAGCGCGTCACTCTGTGCCGGCGCGACATCGCCAAGATGATTGCCACCGGCATCGAGGAAGGCGTCCCGACACGCAGGGGAGGGCAGGGGCCGGCCGACTGGCAAGACGTCCACGCCACGTTCAGGGCAATGCTAGCCCAGATTCCGAGGACCGCCACCCGTCAGCAGCTCGAGCCGATCGCTGACGAGTTGTCTCAACTCGCCGACGATGTGCTCAATCTTCTGGAAGCACACATCAAATCCAAGAATCCGAGCGCCAATGAGTCCCAGTCTGAGCGCCACATACAGAATTCAAATACAGATGCCCCTATTGATCTTGAACCTAGCCTCCAAAAAGGCAGGGCGGGGGGAGCTGAGCTAAAACTTCAACCATCGCGAGTCGCGGAAGGTTCGTATCCGTTGGGAATGGTCCTGAGTGCATGCCCGGACATCGTCGATTATGCGAAGGGCGGGATTTCGAACTGGCGCGATTTCCTGGCCACCGCGGGCGTTGTGAGATCGATGCTGGGGATCAGTCCGAGCGCCTGGGAGGAGGCGCAAACCGTCCTGGGCGAAATGCAAGCGGCGGTCGTCGTCGCATGCATCCTGCAGCGTGGGACGACGATCAGATCAGCTGGCGGCTACTTGCGCGGACTGACGCGGAAGGCGGAGGTCGGGGAATTTTCCCTTGGGCCAATCCTGATGTCGCAGATCAATTCTCGGCTTCACGAAAAGCGACGAGCTTGAGCGAGGTGAAGATGGGGGCTGTGGCAGGTTTCGGCTTGAGCGGGCTAAGCGAGATTGTTTGGCGCATTTCAGGCGACGTTGCCGACCTCACGCGAGCCAGGTGAAAGCGATGATCATCAGTTTTCCTCGGCTCCAGTGGTCGCTCCGGTTGCATGGCTTGGATACCTATGGCCGTCGGCGGCCGGTCATCACTGGAGAAGAATCCCTTGCCGTATTCCTCCGGAAACGGGTCGGTCCGGGATTCCATGCGCTCGCGCCCTCGGCGGCAAAATTATTTGGTAGGAACGGGTCCGGCGAGCTTATCTCTCGTCGCCTTCGCTCCTCGCCCTGCGGGACGTTTCGGGCGGGATGCCGCACGGCGCTTGCCCGCTGCCTGCGTTCGGTGGACATCGGCTCTGTTCGTCTTTCCAGCCAATACGGGCATCGCGAGGTGGCTGAGCCTTTGAATGTGTTGGTTTAAACCAACACGGGCAGGGGGGCCGCGCGTTCGGTTTCGTTAGCTTCCGGCACCACCAATGCCGCCTGTCCAATGGCGCGAACTGGTTTTGATTGAGCGCTTTCTTTGTTTGGTTTGGCCACCTGACTCTTCTGGCAGGGGATTTTGTGCCCGGTTTTCGGGAGTGTGGGGCACGCGCTGGTCCATTGCGGGTGTTGGTTCAAACCAACACCCGGGATGAGGAGGCCGGTCATCAAGGTAGGCGCGGCGCGCTGGAGGAGGAAAATCGATGAAACGGGCGCAGATAGTTTCATCAAGCTTCATCCGATGAACACGATCGTCATCAACAATCAAAAGGGCGGCGTCGGCAAGACGACGCTTGCAGTGCATCTGGCCTGGTTCATGGCGGAAGCTGGCCGCCGGGTTCTGATGATCGATGTTGATGCGCAGGGCAACGCGACAGACACGCTCAAGCAGCATACGGGGTCGACTTCGGCGGCCGATCTCTTCAAGCCCGCGACCCGACTTGCTGCTGGCGAAAACAACGGTATCACGCTGGCGCCGGCCGACAGCTCCCTGACGGATATCGATCGCGGCAATGCTGCTGCCGTCATGACCCTGCAGCAGAATCTCGCCGATGTCGCCGAACGATTCGATATCTGCGTGATCGACACCCCGCCGTCGCTTGGCCTTCGTAGCGTCGCTTGCCTGGTCGCCGCCTCCCATGTGCTGGCGCCGATTTACCTGGAAGACTATTCCGTAAAAGGCGTCAAAGGCCTGATGCAGACCGTGATCGGTGTTCAACGACGGTACGGTCGCCAGGACACGACATTCCTCGGCCTGCTGCCTTCGAACTTCAATACCAAGTCGCCTCGCCAACGAACGCATTTGGAGCAGTTATTGCGCGAAGCGGGCAAGTACGTGTTCCCAGGCCAAATTGTTGCAAGGGACGGCTATGCCGAAGCCGTTGCGGAACGGGTGCCGGTCTGGAGCTTGAAACGCCGATCGGCGCAAGAAGCGGGTCGAGAGATCCGCGCGATTCTCACCAAGATCGCAGAACGGCTTGATCAGGAGACAACTAGTGACGCTCGATCTCAGCTTTAAGGAACTCGTCGACGCCGCTGCAAATCCTAACGCGACAACCGGGAGGCCGCTCACGGTCGCTATCGACTGCATTGACGAAGACCCCGATCAACCACGCCGCAACTTCAGCGAACAGGAACTGGAGGAGCTGTCGCAAACGATTCGCGAGCATGGCGTGCTGCAACCCATCATTCTTCGCCGTTCCAGTGAGGATGGACGGTACGTCATCGCTATGGGCGCGCGCCGGTACCGCGCTACGCAGCGCGCGGGACTGCGTGAGATACCCGCATTCGTTCGAGACGTGGGCTTGCCGGATCGATACGCGCAGATGATCGAGAATATCCAGCGCGATGATTTGCGCGCGCCTGAGATCGCGAGGTTCATCGCAGACCGGCTGGACGCCGGCGATACCCAAGCGGATATCTCGCGCAAGCTAGGGAAGCCAAGAGACTGGGTGTCGCGCTACGCGTCAGTTCAAGGCATGCCGGAATTTCTCCGGGCGAGACTTGAGGGAAGTTCGATCCGCGCTCTTTATGAACTCTACCAGGCTTGGCGCACGCATCCGGACGAGATCGAACGGCGATGTGCGACGCAGGACAGCTTCACCGACGCACAGGCTCGGCAACTGGCCCGGGACGTACGCGCCGCGGCCGACCGCGCCAAGGGCCAGGACCAATCGCCTGCTGGACCACCTCGATCCGAAAGATGCGATCTCCCGCCGGAAGCTGTTCTGCCACGTATCGGTGCCAAAGGCCGAGAGGCAGCACCCGATGATCAACTGCCAAAAACGCGCCTCGTGTCACAATCGAAGTCGGCGCCATCGCTGGCAATCAGGGTTCGGTATCAGAACCGGGCTGGTCAGCTGGTTGTTGATCGGCTTGCAACGCAAGGCTCCCGTCACGCTGTGGTGTTGGTCGATGGTTCGGACAACGCAGAAGAGGTTCCAACGTCGGCACTCACGATCGAGGAGATCGTGTCGAGATGAACTCGTTCGACACCTTCGCAGCCGCAGAGACAGACTACCGGCGTGTGGCGGCGGAGCGACTTTCCCATCCGAAGGATGGCGCGTTAGCGCAGCAGCCGAAGGCCGAACGCGCTCCCCATAGCGCTGTAGTGAGGCCGCAGGCTGCTGGAAAGTCGCGGTCCACATCGCCGATGTTAGTTAGCTTGTTCGTTTACTTTGTTGCCGGCGGATCGGTGATCGCGATGGCTACTTGGTCAAAGAGGGACCGCGGGCGGAATTTGGCAGAGAGGGCAGGGCCCGTCGCGTGCTTCGCCGTAGCGAGCCCTGAACACACAGAGTATTGGTTTGAACCAACACCGAGGGGTACGTTTTTTTGCTTTCTAGTGCAGGATAGGCTTCGCGCCAGCGATGTATTACATCGCGATTGGGATTGGAGTGCATGGCTCTGATCTCGCTTCGCGTCTCCGACGAAGTCGCGGCGGAGTTCTCAGTTCTCGCAGCGACCCAGGGCGGCAAATCCGCGCTGCTGCGGCGTCTCATTGCTGATGCACTAGATGCACCAGCGCCGCGCATCTTGGCATTGCCGGTCGGACGGCCGGAGAAGGTGACGGTGCGATTTCGCGAGAGCGAGATGCGGCAGCTCGCAGAAGTTTCACATCAGCGTGGCATGACCCGAACTGGCTGGATCGTCGCGCTGGTGCGCTCCCGATTGGGGTCGCCAGTGCAACATTCCCCAGAGGAGCATGCCGCGCTTCGCGCCATCGTTCGCGAGCTCAACCGCATCGGAGGCAACATCAACCAGATCGCGCGCGCCGCAAACACCAGCGTGCTGCAGCGCAGGGCGGTTGAGCCCGATCTGTCCGCAATTCAAGAGGCCAAATTGGTCATTGAAACGGAACTCGCACAATTACGGAATGCGTTGAATGGCAACGCGGATTATTGGGATGGACGGCGATGAGTCGGCGCCGCTCGCCGCGGCCGACCGATCTGGCCTCCGAACTCCCGCCGATCTCGTATGTATGGGAAACGCCCAATCGGCGTCCACGGGGGGCCGAGTGGGATATCCCCGATCCGGCCGCCCCCGGCCGCCTTACGCCGGCGATTCGTGCAAAGCTCGAACGCATCGTGCGGCGGGCACCAGAGGTGATGGTCAAGATCACCGGTCGCACAAAGGGCGTGGTGCATCTCAAGTCGCACCTGGCATACATCACGCGCAACGGTGAGCTCGATGGCGAAACAGAGCAGGGCGCGGCGCTGACGGGTCGTTCCGGATTGAAAGACCTACAGCAACGCTGGGAGGATGATGCGGGTCTCGACGACAAACGCCGCCGCGACGGATCGCTTTCGGTCAACATCATTCTGTCGATGCCGGCTGGCACCGATGCCATCGCAGTCAAGGATTCGGCGCGGGCATTTGCGATCGAGACTTTCGGTCACAATCACGACTACGTCTTCGTCCAGCACCTCGACGATAAGCATCCCCACGTGCACTTGACCGTTCGGTCCTTGGGCCATGACGGCAAGCGCCTCAACCCCCGCAAGGCGCATCTTCAGGCCTGGCGGGAACGCTTTGCCGGCGAACTTCGGCTTCGCGGAATCGCGGCGGAGGCAACGCCGCGGCGAACCCGTGGGCGCATTCGAAAGGCCGACCGTGGGGCGGTGTTAGCTTTGCGCAAACGAAAGGTCACGCCTGATGTCGATCGGCTGGCGCGCGAGGAAATTCTCCGCGAGGTGAGGGGTGGCAAGACGACCGAACGACCTTGGAACGCCCGAATTTGGTCACGTCAGGACGCGATCCGGCAGCGCTATCTGGACTACGCGGCCGAGCTGCAGCGCTCTGGGACGGCGCGCGATGACGCGCTCGCGCGGCAGATTCGTCAGTTCGTCAAAGACATGCCCGCGGTCGAAACCCGCCGGCACGTGTTGAAGAGGGAGCTTTCGGAGCTTGCCGATAACCGGCGGCGCGACGCGGAGCAGGGCGTCATTGCCGACCAGCGCGGCGATACGCGAGGCGACGAACGCAGCAAGTAGCCCACCGCGGCTCTGGGCCTGAAATCGGTCAACCATTATTTGGGCTATGCCGGATGGACCTGGAATTTGCCGCAACGTTCGATACGCCTGGAATATACCCTAGTTGCTGCTCCAGGGCGATAAGGGCCTGGCGGGCTACCTCCAATGTCGTAGTCGCCTTGCTCATGGCGTCCCACGCTTCGTTCGATCGCAAGATCGCAGCCAAGCCAGTTTGAAACAGATTGTCTTTGACTGGTGGTGCGCAGTCTTCGAGGATTGCGTGTTCAAGATCGGGCAGCATCCCCGTCAGCGCTCGCTGCGCTGAAGCTTCCGCTTGTTCCTGGCTCTCAACCCTGGCGAGAGCCTTGCGATAATGCCGCAGTGCCTTGATGGTTTTCTTTTCAAGATCGGCTCGGTCGCTCAATGGCGTTCTCTCCCGAGAGAATGTTCAAACCGCTAGATGCCACCTGGAAACAAACGAAGATTTAACGCCGTACATGCAGCGGCGATGCGTTGAAGAAATCAACTCTTGAATCCCCCGCCTCGAAAACCTCTTCTGAGACGATCTCTATGGGACGGCCCCAGAGCAGGGGCCGGCTATGTAGGTCTGATCGTGCGGGGCGTCAGAAAAGAAGGAACTGCTCTTTCTTAAGAACCGGCAGCGATTCGCCTTTAACCTGCTTGGCAGGCACGTTCTTGATACTCGTCTCTCCGATCTTCAACTGACTCAATCTTACGCAGATTCTTCGCTCCTGAGGGCAGGGAAAGCTATTGTTATCTAAAATCCGCCTCACCAAAGCCCGCCAACATAGTGCCCGCCCAAGAATTTTGGGTGGAAATATAGAAAACTCAGCTGGCACCGCGCACGATTCGCCAAGATCATGTATGGTGGAAGTCGCCGCGTCCGGCTCGCATTAGTTGTGTTGGCTGTAGGAATAATTGGAATTCTAAATGAGCGAGCCAACGATCGTCTGTCCGAACTGCAAGACCGAATTCAAGTTGAATGAGTCACTTGCTGCGCCGCTTCCCGTGGCGATGTCTGTCAGACAATCACTCATTTCTTTGTCGGCTGCATGTCAGGCAGGCGAAGGTCAACAAACCAAGATGGAGGTGGTCTATCAATACCTGACGGGACCGCGTTTCCGTCACCGCATTGAAGCGATCGTCGAGAAGTTCTCTGACATGCATTCGGATCTCGAAAAAGAGCGCAAGGCGACAACCCGCCTTTGGGCAAAACGGGAAATGCAGATTAAAGGCGTGATCGAGTCTACGGTTGGTATGTATGGCGATCTGCAAGGAATAGCAGGTAAGTCACTTCAGGAAATCGACGGGTTGGACATGCAACTCCTCAAACCTCCGAAAGAAGATTCCGACAGCCCTGAAGCTAACGACGAGAGCGACACAAAGTCGCGTCAACAATCTTTTTCGCTAAAAATAATTAGGGGAGACAGCCTTTGACCACAACATTTGACCCTGTTCGCGAGGCGGAAGAGCTTCGCGAGCAGTTAGGTTCCGATCGGCGCCGATTACTTGTGTTCTTTGGTGCTGGCACATCTCAGGCCGTTGGCATTGACGGAGTGGTGCAGCTCACCAAGAATGTGGCGAGCGATCTAACGGGGGACCAGCGTGCTCATTACGATAGACTTCTCAGTCAATCTGGTACTGGGGCCCACGTAGAGCATGTATTAAACCGAGTCCGTCTTTGCCGAGAAATGATTGGGGACAGCAAGACGGTCGAAGCTGATGGGATCAAGGGTGAAGACGCTACGAAGCTAGATCGAGCTATTTGTAGCGCCATTTATAATCGCGTAAAGGTCGATCCTCCCAAAGGCTTCCAACTTCATGCGGAGTTCGCAGCATGGTTGAGTTCCATACAGCGGACCAAGCCCGTCGAGATTTTTACGACCAACTACGATCTGTTAATTGAGCGCGGGCTTGAGATCGCAATGGTGCCGTACTTCGATGGATTTGTCGGCACGGTCAACCCTTACTTCTCTGATGCTGCCGCAGATTTCAAAGATGACAATGATAATCAAGTCCACATTCCCCGATCTTGGGCGCGACTTTGGAAAATTCATGGGTCAATCGGTTGGCGAGCTGCAACGGAGGTTGTGACGGGTACAAAAAAGATACTTCGTCTTCCGCTTGTTCCGCCCACTACCAACGATGACTTGATGATTTTCCCTTCGAGGGAGAAGTATTTAGATTCTCGGCGGCTTCCTTTTGTTGCGCTTCAGGACCGGCTACGCCGGCTAACGGCCTCTGGAGAATGTCTTCTCCTTATCGCCGGGTACTCTTTTGGGGATCAGCACATAAACGATATTATTTTTGGCAATCTGCGTAGCAACAACCGCTTTTCTGCAACTGTATTGTCATTTGACTCGCTTAAAACCCTCGGCATCGGGGAGAACTTGATCAAGCCAGCACAAGGTATCAGGAATCTCACGGTTTACGGACCGGATATGGCTCTCGTTGGTGGCGTTCTGGGCAAATGGTCAGCTCCTGCGAAGCCTCCTGCAAGCATGACGAAATGGCCGTTTTGGGATGACGCGAGCGGTACGTTTAGTCTAGGCAATTTCGCGAACTTTCCCAATTTCCTACGAGAGTTCATCGGTGCCCGACAGCTCACGTTTATATCGCCTGCACCGCCGGTTTCGTCCGCCGCGCCCGTGACTCCGACAGCTCCGACGCCCGTAGGAGCGGTGGTAACACCATGAAAGACGAGGCGACCTATCTAGGAACAGTCCGCCGCGTGATCGGGGCCACAGTTTACGCCACCCTTTCGTCCGACCTTCCCTCGACGAGTCCTATTGTGCATGGCCGCGTTTACCGAGTAGGCCAAATTGGTAGCTTTGTTCGAATTCCCTTGGGGTTCTTGAATGCCTACGGAATCGTATCGATGGTTGGTGCCGCAGAGGTTCGCGGGGACTCGGCACTGGGGCCGGTTGCGGCCAATGCCGAGTGTACGCTGGAGATCAAGTTAATCGGCGAAGCATATCGGGGGTCGCCATTTCAACGTGGCTTGAGTATCTATCCGACCGTGGATGATGAGGTTCATGTCGTTACCGAAGACGATCTTGCAAAAATCTATGCGCCATCGGGATCTTCGGCGGTTTGCATTGGAACTCATTCAGCGTCCGAAAGCTTGGCGGCGACCCTTGACTTAGACAAGTTGGTAACGCGCCACGGCGCTATCCTGGGGTCAACCGGCGCGGGCAAATCAAACACGGTTGCGGCGATTCTAAAGGCGATCACAAGCGGCTCCTTGCCAAAGGCACAAGTCATCGTCATTGATCCGCACGGTGAATATGGGGCGGCCTTCAAGGGCATCAGCCGAGTTTTCAGCATTGGAGCCAAAGACCATCCCTTTTTGCTCCCCTATTGGTGTTTGTCGTTTGATGAGCTTGGCTGGTTTCTGGTCGATCGCCGTTCCGCGTCAGAGACCATGCAAGATGGCAATTTGCGCGACAAAACGTTTGAGATGCGACAGCAAGCTGCTGCAGTTGCTAATGTGGGAAAAAAGCAAAGCAAGCTTACCAGTGATGAAATCACGGTCGACTCCCCGCTACCATTTGATGTGAAGAAACTATGGTACCACTTCGACCGCTTAGAGCGGGTCACCTACAAAGATATGACCCGAACCAGCGAGGAGCTTGTCAAAGAAGGGGATGGGGCGACCCTAAAGTCTGCTCAATTCAAGCCGGCTGGTGCTGGCTCATCTGCGCCATTTAAGCCTCAGCCGCCGCCTGTTATGGCGTCATATACAAATAAGATTCTGCAACGTCTGCGTGACCGTCGTTATGACTTTTTACTGAACCCTGGAGATTACGACGGGGTGAAGCAAGATTTGGGTGATCTCGTTGACACCTGGATAAATCACGACCAGCCCATCACTGTATTTGACCTCGCCGGTGTTCCTCCCGAAGTCATCGATCTTGTTGTTGGCTTACTTTCGCGAGTTTTATTTGAAGTCATGTTCTGGGGAAGAGATTCCCCGGATATGGGCAAACAGCGTCCTGTACTGATGGTGTTCGAGGAAGCCCACCGGTATCTCCCAAGCGGCGAGGGCTTTTTCATTCAGGGCTATGCTCGCAGATCAGTCCAGCGAATCTTAAAAGAAGGAAGGAAGTATGGACTAGGTGCCCTTCTCGTCAGCCAACGACCATCTGAGTTAGACGAAACGCTACTATCTCAGTGCGGGACTTTCGTTGCCTTGCGTCTGACGAATGGTCAAGATCAAGGGCGAGTAAAGAGTGCGGTGCCGGATGAGCTGGCTGGGCTTGTCGATTTACTTCCCGCGTTGCGCACGGGCGAAGCAATTATTACCGGAGAAGCGACGCAGATCCCAAGCCGTGTTAGGGTTCAGCTTATTGAACCGCGCCCAAATAGTGGTGATCCAGAGGTTTCTAAGCTCTGGAGTGATAAGAGCAAGAAGGCGCCAGACTATATTGCTGCCGTTACGAATTGGCGTCGGCAGCGAACAACATAAAAAGGGACGGAACGATAATGGAGTATCAGTCGGTAGCATCTTCAAACGTGGCTGCGGTCGCTTACGACGATGCGACGAGCACGCTTGGTGTTAGGTTTCTGAATGGAACCGAGTATCACTACAGCGGTGTTCCGCGCGACGTTTACGAAGGACTATTAAGTGCGTCGTCCGTCGGGACATATTTTAATCAGCAGATAAGGAACCCAGGATACCCGTGCTCACGCGTGGGGTAGCTTTGTGTATTTTGATCAACGGCGTGGACTAGTTGAGTGTTTGAGGCAGCGGCGCGCCGCCATTTTTATTGCCAGCTCGTTCATCGTTATCAAGAAGTGCGCGTGGACAATGTAACGGACATTTCCAGTCTGCGCGAAATATGTGCGGACGTGACGGATCAATGCCAGATCTGGGGGGACACGTACATCCTTGTGCCAGGGCCCCGGGAGAACCCGGGTGCAAGACGGGGCCCTGCATGTTCAATTGGTGAATTCGTTTCATGCCAACTAACGCTCAGCCTTGGCGTTAGTTTCGCCCAAAATGGATGCGGTTCTCAAAATGAGCGTCAAGAAGAAAACGCCGAAGTTCTTCCGACCGATCAATAGTCCAGTTTATGTGCGCAATCTTCTGACCGGATGAACACCATGAGTTACGTTGACAGCGCACGGCGCAGTAGGAATTGGATTGAGGCGACAGTCGTCGCGCAGCATTGAGGTCGTAACGAGCGAAACGGAGCCGTCATGTCAGGTCCGCCCGTATGTTCATATGCAGAAGTTGAAAAAATCGAGTGGTATGTGGACACGTATGATTTCGAGGTGACTTCGCTTGGTTTCCGCTGGAAGGATTGCCCGTTCTGTGCAGCCTCCATGAGAAGCAGAACCGACAAGAAAGAATCGCATGTTCTGGCTGAATGCGAGAGTTGCGGATTCTGGCGGGTCGCGCACATAAAGAACGTGGGAGGCTTCCAGAGCGGTGAGCCAGTTCTTGCGTCACGTGGTGTGGCAAAGCTGTATGAGGTAGATTCGCTCGACGTTCCATTGGCTGATCTGCGGCGCTTCCTAAAGCGCGATCCCTTGCATTTGGCTCACGTGAATCCCTTTGTATTTGAGGAGCTAGTTGCGAGCTGTCTTAGGTCGGTATTCCCGGACAGCGAACTGATCAAGGTAGGAGGGCGGCGCGATCGCGGTATAGATCTGATGCTGCTTCAGACAAGCGGCGAAAACTACCTGGTACAGATCAAAAGACGATCCAACATTCAAAAGAATGAGGGAGTCGACGTCGTCAGGCAGCTGAACGGCGTGATATTCCGAGAGAACGCAGCTAAGGGATTGGTAATCACCACAGCGAAACGCTACACTCCGGATGCTGTCCAAGAAACCCGGATCAAGTCGAATCGGGGTAGTTGGCAATCCATCGATCTGTATGGCTACGAGGATATTGTTCGTTGGCTGAATTTGCCAAATCCTTCTCCCTATGAACCGTGGAAAGATGTCACGGGGAACTTAGAATTGTCTGATGAGTTTTGATGGACCCTAACCTGTAGCGCGGTTGTCTCCAGCGTTACCAATCTACTGCGTTCAGGAAGCTGCTTACGCGCTCCGGCCGCTTTCCCCTCACTCGTTCACTGCTCGTCACATGGTGGAACCTCTCGCTTCTTCCGCCCGTTGAGTGGGCGAAAGTGTTAATTGGGGCAGCGCGTTGTCGCACAGGGCGAAGCCGCAAAGGCCAGCGCGAAGCGGAAGGCGAAGCCGCACGGCTCCGGGTGCAGCGAGTGCGGATTGCAACATAAATCGTGTTATTGCAATGACTTAGGAAGGCTGAGGCGCGTCAAACGACCAGATCCTTAGTGGCACGTGTTAGCGTGAGATCATCACGTCAAAAAGAGAACATGATGACTGAACGTTCGGGTTCTGTGCGTAGTCCGCTGCAGCGTGATATCGAATTTCCCGCCTTATCTGGTGAGAAGGTCCGGCGACGCATACGAATCGCTAGAAGTTGTGCGATCTTTCGGTCACGCGCATTAAACCAACATCAGCGATTTCAGCTGGATTCTCGCGTTGTGCAATTTGCAAAGTGCGCCGCCGCACCCCAACATCCCGTAAGCGCCCCTTGGACAGGTGTCTATTGAACAAGCCTTCCCTCAGCCCCGAAGACTTGATGGCGATGATGTCGGATGTCGGCGGCCGTACCGAGTTGAGGCTTATTGTTGCCGAGCTAGAGACATGCCTGCGCGACGCTCAATCGTTTGATGCGCTCCACCTTGCGGCCACGTTCGGCGGGTTGCTCACAGTACCGGAGCTTCAAAGCAACTGTCTTCGCCTCGAAGCTCTCGTGCATCTCACGCTCGCCATAGGCGACGGTCAAAGCAATCCCAACCGAAAAATCGTAGGGCGCCTGTTTGCGGAAGCTGGAAAAGGAAGGCTCGGCGCAAAGGAAGATCCGGCCGAAGATGTCTTTGTAACGCTGATCGTGACCCCGCGCGGCGATTTCCGGGTCCTCGAAGGAATTTGGGAATCTGCAGGCTTCTATCTTCAGAGATTTGTAAACTTCCTGGAGCTTCTGCCGGCTGGAGACGTTGCCAACGAACTTCGTGAACCCGTCTACGCATTGTTGCGCTTGTCAGACGTCGTTTGCCAGCGAGCGGCCCTTGCCCGTTACCAGCTCGGCAGTGACAAACGATTCGAGGTGCTGCCCGCTTCGGTGTTGAACACAGTCAGTACGTGGGCCGAAATTGTCTCATTTACCGAGGCGGATTTCAAAGAGCATGGAATAGCCCTTGAACATCTGGTGGAGTTCGGATTTCCGGCGGATCAGCGGGCGATGCTGCCCTTCGAAACGATCGGGAACTCGACTTTAGAGCGATTTCCGATCGTGCATCGCGATGGCGAGTTCTGTTTCCTTCTGCCGACAGCGGCCAGCGCCGCTATTCGCCGGTACATTACCGAGATAATGGAAAGCATTGATCATCGGGAAGCCTTCATTGGCTTCCTGGCGCTCGAATACGGCCATCTCTTTGGGGACATCCCGCTGCTCGGCGAACGCCGGGGTGCTCCAATTGAATTTCAACGAACAGAAGATAGCCTTCTTGCTGGCGTGACGATGGAGGTTGATCCGGGGCTGTTCATCAACGTCGTGTTTTTCGTCGATCCTCTGAAGGACTTTGCGCAAGACGGCCTGATTGGAGAAATGCCCGATCTCGACAAGCTGAGTAAAGACGTCAAAGCGTGGATAGAAAGCGCAACTGACCCAGCATGTTCCTCGCCGGGATATCGCGCGGGAATGACTTTGCTCGTCGGGTGTGGCATCGGCCGCGGCGCCACTCGATTTCCTGTCCCGCGACTGCCAAAGGGTTGGAGCTTTCAGGCGATCAGCGCTGCCGATCTGCACACACTATGCTGGTTGAATGACTTCAATTCGCTTTCGATGTGGCGACTGCTTGAAAGCGAAAGGCGCCTCAATGAGCTTGGCGTTGCGCTTTTTAATATGAACGGCCTTCTCAATCTTGTCGGGTGGTCGCGCTCGTTGGACGGTCACCTCGTTCCACATGACGACATTCCAGACGAGTTTGCCAAAGACGATCTGAACGGCACCATCGTCGTAGAACAGAATGCTCTGCGTGGTGTGAGAGCGGCAGTTCTGCATTTCATCGACCCGCACTGCGCTCAGACCAGGGACGGCCGCTGGCTGAAGCTCCACAAAGAAGGCAGGTCAATATTTAAAGAGGATAACCGGGAGCCCTCCTACTATGCATACGACGGGCGCGGTAGCGGTGACTTCCCGCTCACCGCTTATGAATCGCCATCGCATGTTTGGTGGTGCGATCTGGATATGGCGGACAAATCTGCTCGTCCGTTTGCTCAAGATCGGATGAGAATGCTGCAGATGTGGCTCTGCCGGGGCGTTCCCGTCATGGAACGGGTCCTTGCGGGACTGCCTGCCGGGCCTCTATCGCTCAAATGTACATTTCAAGGACAGCCCGGCAACAAAGAAGGAATCGGTAATCGTGCCCGCCTCACATTCGAAGACGCGAAGGCGGCAATCACTCCGTCCATTGATCATGCCAACGCGACCGTTACTCTCACAGTCGGCCCCCGTTTCGAAGAAGCATTGTTTCATCCGGAAAACATAGCAGAGCGTGCCCTTGTCGAATGTCTTCTTGAGAGCTTTGCCGCGCTAGCTGGGCAAGACTTATCTGATCCGGAGCGATACGCCTTGCTCGGGGAAATTGTCCCCAACGTCCATGCGAGGCAGGCTCACGTCGTTCTTGCCGCCAGATTTCGGGACTTCGTGCGGGATTCTGTTTGGGTCGCCCCCGTCACCATCGATGAGGACGACGACGCATTTCTCAAGCTCGGGCTTGGTTGGCGGCTGCGCAAGCGTGCAGAGGGAAGCAATATCGTCGGAAAACAGGCGTGCCTCTCGTATCTAAATCCCCTTGTCGAATTGCTCGAAGACGAGATCTGCCAGGAACTTCGTCAACTTGACCGCCGATCCGTTATTGGGACTGTTCTGCTCAACCATGAGAGCGCGGCGGCGGATGGCGATAACTGGAGCCGCACCGCTGCGGCGGTGTTGGCCCTGCACAACGACCAGGTCGCCACCCGTGACACGATGACGAAACGTGAGGCTGATCGCACGACGGTTTTTATAGCATCGCGCATTCTGATCGAATTTGCGATCTGCGAGTGCCCATTGGTGGGCGGTCGAGGAATGGGCAAGCTTGATCTGTCCCGCCTTATGGCAAAGATCATGATGGTCCATAGGCTCGGCGGTTGGTCGGATGCGATCCGATGGGACGGTATGGAGCCTCGCTTACGCATAACGCCTCTCGGCGATGTCCACGCCAACTTTGCTTTCTATGATGGAATCCTTGCGCCGTTTGCGCGTGTGGCAAGCAACTTACGGGTTGATGATGACGTCAGCTCGTACGCGGAGGGCTTTGAAGAGGTTGAAGCTATCCCGACAGACCCGAATCCATGGCCCGCCGCTTTCTGGCAAGCCTGGGAGGAGGAGACCGGTGGTACGTTTGATGAGATGCGCAAGTTTCTCGACATTGTGGAGGACAACGTTCTGAAAACCGGGCGCGCGATAGTCTCCATCAAGCAGAGCCAGTTGCTGGGGTTCTTTGGCGGAGAGACTGCCGTGTCGTCGCTTGTCGCGCGCCGCATCGTGGAGAATCTCACCCTTGCCAGCAGATCGCGGTGGCGTGCGGTGCCCGACGGATTTGACGAAAAGGATCGGTTTCCTTGGCGTTTTCGGCGGCGGCTTTCCGTATTACGAAGACCCCTGATCCAAATTGATCTAAGCGATGATCCGACTTTTGTTCTAGCGCCAGGGCTCGTACGGGAAGCCGTAGTCTACATGATCGGCAATTATCATCGTGGCGACTTTCCCCGTTGGCAGCTAAAGCCGAAGATGAAGTCATGGGCTGGATCGTCCCGTCACAAGATGGGTAGTGCGTTTGCTCAGAAGGTCGCCGAGCGGTTGACAGAGCTTGGTTGGAAGACGGCCGTTGAAAAGAAGGTCACGGAAATTCTACGTGCTGGCTTCGATCGAGATTATGGCGACGTCGACGTACTTGCCTGGAACGACGCTACCGGTCGCCTCCTGCTTTGCGAGTGCAAGGATTTGCAATATCGCAAGACAGAGGGAGAAATCGCCGAGCAGCTCTCGGATTACCGGGGCGAAATCGACGATAAAGGCAAGCGAGACGACCTAAGGAAGCATCTCGATAGGATCGATCTGATCACGGGGCACCTTCCCAAGTTGCAGGCCTATGTTAGTATGTCCGAGACGCCGCTCGTTGAAGGTCATTTGATCTTCCGGAACCCGGTGCCGATGCAGTTCGCTTGGGAGCAGATGAGGGCCCGGACGGGGTTGCACACCTTTGCTGACCTTGATCGAATTTAGTTCTGACCAATATACCTCATGGGCGACGACGGCCTGAAGCAGAAATAAAAACTAAAAAGATCGACGTCGGCGATAAGCTGCTCTTTGCATCTCACTGCCGCAAGATGGTTTCGAAGCTGGGACGAACGTTCACCGAAGCAGTTGGCGGGTTACCTTGACCACGTCGTTGTCTTCAGCGGTCCCTTTCTTATCTTCAACAACTTTCAGCGGGAATTGTCCGACGGGCCGCGCGTGCTCAATTGCTAGGTGTCCGCCGTCCTTGGCTATCAATGATTGAAGTCGTTCGAATTCTCCGCACCAGATCGTTTCGACGTCGCGGTCTCGGCTTGCATCCCGAGGTTCGGTTGAATTGCCGAACGCAACCGCTCTGACTTGAAGAAGGTCGGACTTCGATCCTCCGGAAAGCTCAACGCCGTATCCGGGACTGGCCGCCTTCCGAAGGACAACTCGGCCGCCATTGACCCAAGCCGTCGCCATTCCTTCTGAAACTTCGTAACCCAGACCTGCCAAGCCTTCCAGCACGGCGCGCCGGCGCTCTTCCGCAGCCATCGCTTGAACCTCTGCCTCGATGAGGAAGTCCGCGCGCTGGATAAGTGCCGCCTCGTTGCCGACCGGATCTGTTGAAAGACTTTGGTCAATTTCGGATCGAAGCGAAGCGGCCTCGGCAGATTTCATTTCAGAAAGCTCGGCATGGCGCGCGCGGAGGTCGCATAGTAAGCGTGCGCGCTCGCGTCCACTCTTGACGGCGGTCGCCAAGTCGAGGAGCAGGCTATCCGCGAGAAGACCACGGCGGGCAGGGGCCTCCAGTTCCAGAGACGAGACGCGGGCCGAGAAGGGTCCTGGATCGATGCCGAGACCCTTCAATTCTCCCAAAAAGCCGTCGACCCGAAGCAGCGCCTGGTCTTCCTTCACACCGGGCTGCTGGGACGTCCATTCCTCCAAGCTCATACGCCTTTCACCTGCGCCAAGCCGGGCAGCGATGTCGCGCTGCAGATCGGAAACGCCTTTGGTCGGAGGCGCCGAATGAAGCATGAGAAAAGCCTTATTGATGGCTGCTTCCAGTCGCTCGGATGGCGTCCCCGAAGACGCAAGTCCCTCCCGAATTTGATGGGGGATTTGAATGCCCGACGTCTCGAGGCTGGCGAGGAGCGCTTGGGCAGTCCCTTTCATCCTCCTCAAGGCTCGTTTCGATTGCGCCTCCATCTCGGCAGCCTTCTCGGCGCGCCGTTCGGCGTCGGCCTGAAGGTACGATATTTCAGCCGGGATCTGCTTCTGCAGCTCGACGAATTTATCTGCCGACAGCAGACCACGAAGTGCGTCCCGTCGCGCAATGACTTTGTCGATGTCCGCTTTGTCGACCGTGCCATTGCATTGGCCGCGAGAGATCCAGTCCTCAATGGCGGCGTCCAACCGGGCGAGGCTTCGTCGGCAGATTGTCATAATTTCGGCGCGGGTCACGATACGGAAGGCTTTGGGACCGCTCATTGGACTCCTCCTTCGCTTCGAAGTGCATTCTCGACCGCTTTCTTGAGGCGTTGACGTTCGGTGTCCCCCGAATGCGTCCAGGCGTAAGACGAAACCCTGTGAATGTGAGGTACCGCCTTTCCCAGCACGTTCGGCCGCCAAACCTCCCGTGCTCGCGCCCTTTCCAAAAGACGGTGACGCGGGGCGTCACACTCCACACCGATCGCATAGAGTCCCGTCCGGGGATCGGTTATCGCGAAATCCAGGCTGAATGCTCCGCCGTCGCGTGCCTTTGCGGGCGTCCATCCTTGCGCTTCCATGAAATTCTCCACGGACTTCGTAAAGCCATCTTCGTCGTAATTCCCGAGATCGTGTTCAGCACTGTTCTCGGCTACCATCCGGTCAAGAAGTGTCCTGCCTGAATCACCGGCGCCTTCCGAGACGGTCCGGGCATATTCGAGATAGCCCTGAAGATAATCCCGCGGTACTCGCGGGCCGCGACGTGTGGTCAACAGGTCGGATATCTCCGAAATCGGCATCGAAGTTATAATGACGATCTTTTTCCGAGCGCGTGTCACCGCCACGTTCAAGCGGCGTTCACCACCGGCCTGTCCCAGCGCGCCGAAGCTTTTCCGGAATACGCCATGCTCGTTATGCCCGAAGGTGGTGGAGAAAATGATGACGTCCCGCTCGTCTCCCTGCACGTTCTCGACATTCTTTACGAAGAAACCCATGTCTTCGCCGCCTTCGATCCGTTCACGCTCGCGCATCAGGGCGTCGCGAAAGGATGCGTCATCTTCGGCGCGCTCTTCGAGGGCATCTTCGATCAAATCCGCCTGCTTGCGGTTGAACGTGACGACCCCGACCGAGGGAGGCGACTCGTCTTCCCAAAGATTGCTGAGGTATTGGACGACGTCGGCGGCTTCCTTCGGATTTGTCTGGTTCTTGTACACGCCGTCCGACCGGATCAACTCGATCGGTCGCACTTGGCGTATGATTTCGTCCGGATGGCGAACGGGAACGCTCAGCCGGTTTCCGTAGAAGGAAGCGTTCGAGAACGATATGAGCTCGCGATACTCGGACCGGTAATGGACCTGAAGGGTCCGGGACCTCAGTACCGATCGGGCGAGCTGGAGCAGATCGGGGCAGTCCTTAATCTCACGTCGGTTCCAGGTTTCAGTGAAGACGTCGCGTTCCTCCTCGCTTGCCGCTTCTTCGGGCTCTTCTCCATCAAAGATCGCCGCTTCATCGTTCTCGACCTTGCTCGCAAAGAAGCTGGTCGGTGGCATCTGCTTTTCGTCCCCACTGACGACGACGATTTTGCTCCGAAACAAAGAAGGCAGGGCGTATTCGACCGGCATCTGCGAGGCTTCGTCGAAGATGACGGTATCGAAGAGGCCGGGCTTCGGCTGAAGTACGCGGCTTGCCACGTCGGGCGTCATGAGCCAAACGGGCCTCAATGCGAGCAGGCCTAGTGCGCTCCCGCGATCGATGAATTCGCGCAGTCGCAGCGCCCTGTGGCCGGTTAGTCTCGTTATTGGCACCCAATCAGACACCGGCCGAACGCGGCGGGGATCGATGTCGTTGATGAGCAATTCCCTGTTGCAGTTCCGGATTTGTCTATCGGCTTCCGCAAGCGACTTGACCTTCACGTCGCTCGCATCACCGTCGAAAAGGACCTCTGGATTGGAGGCTTCCGTTGCGGCCTTCCATGCAATCCTGGCCTCGCGCGCGATTGTGCCGCGAACGCACGCGTCGAGATCGGATGCCGGCAGCCCCGATAGTTCTGTCGCCTTCGCCCTGAGGGTCTGGAAGATTGTGCGTTCCACCTCTCCAAGACGCACCGAACGAAGCCGAAATTCCTGAAAACTCGCGAGTGTCGGGGCAGCTTCGAGAATGAGACTGATGGCGGTTCTGTTTGAGCGCCCGCCATGGATTGCCGAACGCCGCAACCCGATCCAAAGCTCATCGAGATATGGTTTTAGCTGCTCTAGAGCTTGGGAGCTTACCACCCGCGCGTCGTGACGTTGAAGCGAACGTTCTGCACGATCGAAGAACGTATCCAGGTCCTTCACCGCGCCTGTCATGGCAGCTTGATCTAGCTCGGCTTTCTGAGGGCACTCGTCGATAAGCGACACGAAGCCATGAGCGCGCGTGACGATGGAATGCAGATTGCCGGCGAGGGCAGCCAAGGGAGCGGGCGGAAGCTTCGAGTCCGGAGCGCGATTGAAGAGCGCCATTACGTAGTCGGCAAGCTTGAGCCTTAACGGGCGCAGGCCCATCTCCAGGTCGATCGCATTATCGAACGACCGGACGCCCTCATTGTCCGGAACAAGCTCCATTGCAGTCATCATTTTTTGCAGATTTCGCTTTCGGATCCAGCGCATGGGATTGATATGCCCCAGTCCGCCGACGGGGCTAAGGACCGCCTTGGCCAGGGCGCCAAGTTTGCGAAGTTCGTCCGATCGACTTGAAATAAGCTTTTCCGAAATCCCGGGCTGGTGATGGGAGGCGTTGAGCGCGGACAGTCCCGCTTCGAGCTGGATAAGTCCGGCAAGAATATTGGTGCCCCGAGAACCGGTGCCCTCGGGACTTCGAAACAACGGAAGCCAACGGCTCAAATTACTGCAAAAGGTGTCGCCGATGGAGCGCAAATCGCCGGCTCCTGCCATCCACGTGCGCAAGCTCTCGGCGTCGGCGATGTCCAACGAGTCCGATGTCTCGGCATCAACCTCCTCGCGCCTTGCATCGATTTGCGCGAATGCACGTAGAGACTCCACCAGGGTGTCCGCGGTGCCCTGATCGGGATTGAAAAGCTTGAGTACGGAGAGGGCGCTACCTTCGAATTTCGCCGGTAACCAAAATCGTGCCAACGGTCCGCAATTTTCTTCGAGCGTGACGACATCTGCGGGGTGAAGATCCGTGAGCAACGGGCGGATCGACGGAAGATCCATCGGCTTGGGTTGATCTGCTTCGATGGCCAGGAGCTCGCCGAGCAGCGTGCGATAGGTCAATCCCGTATTTGGGTCCTCCGCATGTAGCGCCGTCTGCTGCCGATCGAGATCCGCTTCCAGCGATTCGATGCGCGCCGCCAACCGTTCGCGATCCCGCTTCCAAGCCGGAGCTCCGCCGACAGGCTGGCTATGCAAGCGCTCAACCTGCTCCCGGACCGATCCGATGATGGCACCGCGATCACTGTTGACATCGGTGATCATCACGAAACGGTTTCCCAGTCGTTCCTTATCCAAACGCTTCCTGACCACCTCGAGCGCAGCTTGTTTCTGGCAGATCACCAGCAGAGTTTTACCCATACCGATCGCATCGGCGACCATGTTGACGATCGTCTGGCTCTTCCCTGTTCCTGGCGGGCCTTCGACGACAAGCCCCGGCGCCTGGCGAGCTTCCATGACGGCCGCCTCCTGCGAAGGGTCGCTGTCCGCCGTGAAAAACCGGTCGATCTCCCGTGCACGGACCGGGCCATCGCTTTCCGGCTTGTGATCCGAAAGCCGAAGTGCGGCTTCGAGCGCGGTCGAGCTCGGTGGCAGGCCTCGAATCAATTCGAGATCCTTCATCACGGCCTGACCCATAAAGGCAAGATGGAACAAGACGGCGGACGGGAAGATCTGCCGTTCCTGGGCGCCAACCTTGACGTCCTTACCGGGCAAGGGCGACAGCGTGTTACAGGCTGCCGTTGCGAGATGTCCGAACGCGTCCATCACGTCCAACGCCGAGAAAGTCGCACGAGCAAGGAGTTCTTGGGCGGCTTCCTGCCACCTCTTGGCCTCTTGAATGCCGACCATTCCTTCAAGGGCAGGATTGAGGACGACGTATTCGGCGTCGGCGTCGGCGCTTCTCTCCCGCCCATACCCCAGCGTGACGTGTCCGCGATTTCCGACTTCCGGAATGACGCGCGCCGGCCACAGGAGCACGGGAGCGATGCGGGGCTTTGCGTTCGGCCTGCCGTCGCGCATCAATAGAAACGGGAAGGCCATATAAAGGCCGTCGATGCCGGTATCGCGCCTGTACAGTAGCGCGTGGGAATGCAGCGAACGGAGCCTCCGCTCCAATCCATCCTTCTCGGAGAATGCGGCTGGATCGATGTTGACCGTTCGGGTCCCGCGCGAAAGTAGATGCTCAAGGATCTCCGCGGCCGGCACCCTCGACGTATCGAGTTCGGTCAGATCCACCCGCGCAGTTTTTCCGATGAGCATGCGGGTGAGCGGTCCGCGCAGAACGCCACCGGAGATTCGCTTCGCGAAGAAATCCAATATCGTGGACACGTAACCCTGCTTCGGCAGGGGTTTCCAGGTTTCCGAAGCGACCGAAAGCAGCGCCAGCGCGCGCGCGATCGGCATCCTCCGGTCCAGGCGGAACTGGTTCGCCCACTCGTCGACGGACGAGACGCTGCATCTTGCAAAGTTCTCGATGCGATCGTCAATCGTGCGGTAGATCTCGCGTCGAGGCCGCATCAAAAGTGCTGCGGCTGCATCGCGGGAAAATCCGGTCAATCCTGCCGTGGAAGCTTCCTTGGCGGCTTCGTCAACGACCTCCGCAACGGATCGGAACTGGCCTGGCGACGCACTGAGAAGGATAACAAGATCCTCCTCGGCCGACTGGCGACGCTCGATCAGGGAAACCACGCCGGCATGGTCCGTGTCGGGAAACAGTTTCCTCTTTTCTTCCCAGAGTGCGGCCAGACGGGCCATGGATGTGGAAAGGAGATGGACGCGAAGTGTTTCCTCGTCGACCGCGATCTCGAGTTGCTGGAGGCGTTTTCGGACCGTCTCGGCCCGCAGCTTGAGACGCCAGAGCCAATCGTCAGGATCGACCTTCCGGATGAGATCCGGGGCCGGGCCGGTGATCAGATTGTATCCGTCATCCGGATGGTCGAGGAGCCACCCCGGCGTGACGATGTTGCCTCTGACGATCAGGGGCATTGACGGGTTCAAGGTCTTGAGGGCGATCGAAAGCCGTAAGTCGTCGGACAGTCCTTCTGCTCTGGCGAACTGACGAAGCGCGGAGGGAATTCTTGGCTCGAATCCGGCCTCGGACGCCCATGTCGCCACCGCGCCACGCAGTAGAAGGTCTTTTGCGGCGTTCCAGTTGGCCGCTTCGGCCGCCGCCAGCGCAAAGGATCCCGGCGAGCGGTATTGCTTGCCGCCCAAATAAATCGGCGCGCGGCCATCGACATCCTCGGAGCGAGCGGCAGCTTCAGGTGCCGCGACCGGCTCACCGGCAAGCCAGGCCTGGACTTCCTTCCACTGCCACCGCTGCCGACGGTCGCGGGCAAGTAAGCCGCGAAGCAGCAGCTCGGTATTGGCATTCAGATTTTCCGAAAGCGGAACGCCGTTGGTGAGGACATGGATCAGGAAGGCTTGCTCGTTGATACCCTCGAAGCACGCGCCGTTCGTGACGCGTTCCAGAAGTATCATGCCCATACTCCACCAGTCCGAGGCCGGTGCGACGCCGCCGGCAATCGCCTCGGGCGCCATGTAGCGTGTGGTCTCGAGGGGAGAGGCGATATCGAGGTCGAATTCCGAAAGGCGTGCTGAACCGAAGCCGGTGATCACGAGATCCAACGGATCCCGAGCGCGTAAGAAAATCGTTGAAGGGCGCAAATCGCGGTGTCTCAGACCCGCCTCTGATAGGGAATGAAGCGCTTGGCCGAGTTCGGTAACGAGGATCCGGATCGCTTCGGATCCATCCGCCTCTAGCGGTAGATCTGCAAGCGTCCCGCCCGTAAATTCCTCGACCACCTCGTATGCGCGGTCGCACCATCGTCCTGTCGCGAATATCTCGGGCACGTGATCACGTGGAAGTTTGCGCAGGAGGTCGTAGATTGCGCCGTCCGGCTCGGATCCCGCCGCATAGAGGGTAAGTACGCCCCTTAGGCCGTCTGACTCGCGAACGGCCGCGAAACGCTCGCGGACGGTGCTCGATGTACTCATCCGATCCTGTACGCGCCAACCGTCTATTGCCGTCTCGACGGGCTCGGGGTCCGGATCGGGCGTAGGTGAAGGCTCCGGTGCCGGCGTCGGGTCGGCGGGCCGCTCATCAACTGGCTCGCCGCACACGTTGCAAACGAGATCTCCGGGCGAATTCTCGTGGCCGTTTCTGCAGGCGGGCCCGCGTACCGGCGTCGGTATGGGCTGAGGCTTCGGAGCCGGTCCCCCGTGCGGCGTGATATCGACCGCCGACAGGTCCCACCCGCAGTTATGGGCATTTACCGTCCCTTCGCAGAAGATCTCGGTGAGTGGCCGTTCCGTGTCGCAGTTTGGGCAGAGCCTGATCATCGGGCGGACATCCCGCCGCTTGACGCTCGCTTATCATCTGAAGTGCTGAGTTTTGCACCAGCGTTCTCGAGCATTTCCCGCAAACGCCGGAAATCGTCCCGCCCCGGTATGCCCGCAAACCAGACGTCGCCGCGGTCATCGAACATGACGTCCACGGTTCTTTCCGCCTCGGTGATCGGCCGTTGGAAGGATCCAAAGCTCGTTTGGCCCAATGTAGTCAGTAAGTGGAGTTCCTGGTTGTCGCTTCCGCGAAGGGCGAGCGATTGGCTCTGGTTGACATCGAACGGTCCTGTAACAAGCGCGTCGATCAACCCGGGGAACGCATCGACCGTTTCCCTGATTTTAATCCACGGATGCCCGGTAAATACGAGCACGTCTGCCTCGGTGAGCGAACGCAGTCTTCCCAGAAGATCCATCAGGGCGACGGGCTGATCGAACGGCTCGCCGCCGGATATGGTGATGCCGTCCGCGGTCGGCATCCATTGAGCGATAGCGCTGACAACCTCGTCGATGGTCGTGATCCCGCGGCCCGGCGCCCACGTGTCCATCGAAATGCAGCCGGGACAGCGGATCGAGCATCCCTGAAACCAGATGCCGATGCGCCGGCCCGGCCCCAAGGTCGTGACGGGGAAATGGATTCGCGACAGGGCGATGCTTGCGGTCATGCGACCGGGCCGTCCGCGAACGTAACCGTCGTCGATGCGCCGGTCGTGATCTCCCGGACCTCATATCGGCGTCCAGTTTGCGCGTCGCTGTCGAAGAGGGCGCGTGAAAGCGGATTGATGAGATGCGCTTCGACCTGGTTCCGGATGCCTCGGCCGCCGTTCGAAAGGTCGGCTAGGCACAGACCGCGGAGCGTCGCTTTTGCGGCCTTCGAAAGGGAAACATCGTAACCCAGCGATCCGACATCGTTGAGCAGGGCATCGACCATCTGATCGAAGATTTCGTCCGCGACTTCGGGGCGGATGAAATCAAAGACGATGACGTTCTCTCCGATGCGGTTCAGTATCTCGGGCCGGTTAAGCACGGACTTAAAGTGCTTTTCGATTTCGCCGCGCACTTTTCGCTTCACAGTATCGAAAGTTTCGTCGGGCGTGACGTTGGCGATACGTTCGCCGGACGGACCCGGCGTATAAATCCCCAGGTTGGACGTGAACACAATGAAAGTCTCGGAGAAATAGACACGGTCGCCGCGGCCGGAAGTCAGGACGCCGTCGTCCAGCACCTGCAGAAATTTGTCGAGAATTCGTGGGTGCGCCTTTTCGATTTCGTCGAACAGAAGGACGCTGAAAGGCTTTTCCCGGACGGCATTGGTGAGTTCGCCCCCGACGTCGTATCCAACGTAACCTGGGGGCGCGCCGATCAAACGCTGGTCGGAATGCTCCGCGCTGAATTCCGACATGTCGAAGCGGATGTAGGCGCTATCGTCTCCGAACAGCAAACTGGTGATCGTCTTTGCGAGTTCCGTCTTTCCGACACCGGTCGGGCCGGCGAGGAATGCGACTCCCCTTGGCCGTCCGCCCCGTGGAGACTGGCCGATTCCGGTGACGGCGCGTTTAACGATATCTAGCATGTGGGTGACGGCATGGGCTTGGCCTTTTACCCGCCGCTTCACGAACCCCTCGGCCGAACTGATCTTGTCGCGGCTGATCTTGCGCCAGGGGTCTTCCGTTACGCCGACCTTGAAACGTCTGACCGCGTCCGAAATCCGGTCGAATGCGACATTCTCGCTCCGCGCGAGCTGTGCGACGGCGCTCAAATCGACAAGCAGAAGTCCTTCGGTTTCGTCGACGAAGCCTTCAATCGACTTTTCGACTTCGGCCTCTGCTGCATTTTGAGCACCCGGAAGACTTCGCATCAGCGAACGGATTAAGCTCCGTCGTGCCGCGTGGTCGGGTTTGCCGATAGGAATGTGTCGAACGCGCGGATTGCCGATAAGGAACCAGTCGGGCAGGTCGCCTTCCTTGTCGGCGATCCAGATGACCGTATTGAATAATGGTTGGCGGCGCTCGCCGGCGGGGCGGGCCCGCGCGGAGTGCGAGAGGATCAATGCGCGGGAGAACAATTGATGTTCTGCCGGCGAAAGCGCCTCGTTGCGCGTAATCAGACGTGAGGCGAAGTCGACAATGAGCACGCCCGGTGGACCGTCAGCGCCCACGAGCCGTTCAAGCGTTGCGGACAAAAGGTCAACGCCGCCTGCGGCGACCCCATTCACTGGTGTCAGGCCGAGCTGTGTCAAAAAACTGTCGTCGCCCGGCTCGAGAGCGCGAAACCCATTAAGCAGGTCGAAGCTGGCGATCCGCTGATATCCTGCCTCTTTCAAGGCGTCCGGAAGAGCGCGTGCGAGCGGCACTGCTGTGATGGTTCCGGGGATCGGTTCATGGATCTGCAGGTCTCGCGTATTGCCGGAAAGGACGAACTGGCTCCGGAGAGGCAGGAAACGCTGCAAATCACGCAGCCAACGCGCTTTTTCGACCGAACCCGCCAGCACCAAATGGCCCCCCGTTTACTCCACCGAGGCGACTATAGGCCGGATTGCTCGCCTACTTCGAGTGCAATCCAGGCACGATACTCGGGAAAATAGCATAATATACACGGCGAAATCGAGCCGGCTAACCTCGCTGGATCGTCGACAAGGGTGGGCAATGCAGAAAATCGGGGCAACGCTAAATTTCAGCTCGGGTGACTTGGTCGGGCACCTGAATTGCCGCTACCTGACGGAGCTCGATCTCAAGGTTGCGAACGGGGAACTCGAGAAGCCGAAGGTCTGGGACCCGGTACTCGAAGCGCTTGTGGAGCGAGGGGTGCTGCACGAGCAGGGCTTTATCGAGCATATCAAATCCGGCGGAATCGCCGTAACGCTGATCAACGGAGTTGGTGTCGACAGCATGTCTGTCGCTGCGACCGACGATGCGATGGCCCGCGGTGATCCGATCATTGTTCAGGGCGCGCTTCAGGCGGGCCGGTGGAGCGGACGGACCGACGTTCTACGCAGAGTGGAAACACCGAGCCATTTCGGCGCTTGGTCGTACGAAGTGATGGACACGAAGCTCGCCCGCGAAACGAAGGGCAACACGGTCCTTCAGATATCCCTGTACTCCGACCTGCTTTCCGAAAAACAAGGGGTGCAGCCGACCTCCGCCTATGTGGTGACGCCGGGCACTAACTATACTCCGGAAGCTTATCGTATTGCCGACTATGCTGCTTACTATAGGCACGTCAGGGGAAGCCTGGAGCGCTCGGTCTCGGTTACTGTCGCCGATCCTGCGTATCCCGAACCGGTCGAGCACTGCGAAATTTGTCGATGGCGCCGTCATTGCGATGACCAGAGGCGGGCCGACGATCATTTGTCCCTCGTCGCAAGCATCAGCAAATCCCAAATCGGAGAGCTGGTCAGGCACGACGTCGTAAGCACGGCTGCGCTCGCAACCATGCCTCTGCCACTCCAGTGGAGACCCGATCGGGGAGCCGCCCAAAGCTACGAGAAGATCCGTGAGCAGGCCAGGATTCAAGTCGAGGGGCGGACGCTGGGGTCGGTCGTGTACGAAACCCTGCCTCCGATCGCGGGATTTGGTCTATCTCGCCTTCCTGAGCCCTCGGCAGGCGACATCTTTTTCGACTTCGAAGGTGACCCATTCGTCGGAGACGGCGGGCTGGAATTTCTGTTCGGGTATCTTTACCTCGATGCTGACGGCGCCCCCCTATACACTGGGGATTGGGCCTCCAATCGGCAGGATGAGAGAGCCGCATTCGAGCGCTTTATCGACTTCGTAAGCGGACGCTTGGCGACCTATCCCGACTTGCACATCTACCACTTCGCACCCTACGAACCCGCAGCGTTGAAGCGCCTGATGGGTCGGTACGCGACGCGCGAAAGCGAGGTAGACAATCTGCTGCGCGCCGAGGTCTTCGTCGATCTTTTTGCGGTCGTCCGCCACAGTATCCGTGCCAGCGTCGAAAGCTATTCGATCAAGAAACTCGAGCCGCTCTATTCATTCGAACGAACCGTGGCGCTGGAGGACGTTGGCCGTGTAATGGCAAGGACGCAGGCGCGCTTGGAAATGGCAGATTCGTCGGGCATTCCTGAGGACGATAAGACCGCGATCAAGGGCTACAACCGGGATGACTGCGATTCCAACTCTGCGCTTCAGATGTGGTTGGAAGCGGTGCGAGCTAGTCTCATCGCCAATGGTGCAATAATCGAGCGGCCCGTTCCGAAGGTCGTGGAGATCAGCGAAAAGCTGGGCGATTGGCAGAAGAGGGTAGAGGGCCTTATCGTTCGGCTCACTAACGGCATACCCGACGACGTAGCCGATCGGACGGTTGAAGAGCATGCGCGCTGGCTTCTAGCGTACATGCTGGATTGGCACGGTCGTGAAAAGAAAGCCGTTTGGTGGGAATATTATCGGCTTCGCGATCTTTCAGCCGAGGACCTTCTCCACGAACGGGCGGGTCTCGCCGGACTAATTCTCCTTGAGCAGGCTGGTGGCACCGCCAAGGCGCCCATCCATCGCTACAAATTCGAGCTGCAGGATACCGATATCCGACCGAACGGCAAACTTCGGAGCATCGGAGGAGATCACTACGGAACTGTCGTCGCCATTTCGCACGATGATCGGACGATCGATATCAAGAAGCGCGGCGACACGGCCGGCTTCCATGCTGAGGCGGTCTTTACCCATAAATCGTTTGACCACGATGAGCAGGCTGAGTCCCTCTTTCGGCTCGGAGAATACGTGGCCGCCAATGGGTTGGAAGGCGAAGGGGATCATCGAGCCGCACGCGATCTTTTGATGGCAAACGCGCCGCGACTTCGGGGACAAATGCTCCAACTCGATCGCGAGCCGACGCTGATTGCCGCTGTGCGGATCGCTCTCGATTTAGATCATAGCGTTTTTCCAGTCCAGGGTCCGCCGGGCGCGGGGAAAACATACACTGGCGCTCGTATGATCTGCGCACTCGCCCGTGACGGTAAGCGGATCGGTGTTGCGGCGAACAGTCATAAAGTAATCCGCAACCTTCTCGACGGAGTGATTGTCGCGGCGGCTAGCGAGGGCTTGCAGATCCAATGCGTTCAGAAGGTGACCGACAAGGAGGATGATCTTCCGACTCTGCAATTCGCGACGAAAAATGAAGTTGCTCTCGATGCGTTGGGTGGCAGCTGTGCCGTTGGTGGAGGTACCTCCTTCTTCTGGGCTCGAGCCGACGCACGTCTTTGCGTCGATGTGCTGTTTATCGACGAAGCCGCGCAGATGTCACTAGCAGACGTGTTAGCAGTTTCTCAGGCGGCAAAAAGCATCGTGCTTCTTGGAGATCCTCGGCAACTAGAGCAACCGATCCAGGGAAGCCACCCGGACGGCATAGGCGTCTCGGCCTTGGATCATATCTTGGGGCCTCATGCTACCGTTCCGCCTGATCGTGGTCTTTTTCTTGCCGAGACTTGGCGACTGCATCCCCTTATCTGCGCTTTCAATTCGGAGTTATTCTACGACGGCCGCTTGAAATCTCGGACGGGCCTGGAGCGCCAAGAGATAAAGTCAATCGGTAGGCTAAAAGGTGCTGGCCTTCGATACCTCCCGATCGAGCACACCGGCAATCAGAGCTCCTCGCCGGAAGAGGCCGATGCTATCCACGATCTTGTCTCTGCGATCTTGGGATCTGGCACGACGTGGGTCGATCGACTCGGCGCCGAGTCCCCGATTGCACTCGACGACTTCTTAATCATCGCTCCATACAACGCACAGGTTTTCGAGCTCCAAGAGCGACTGCCAGGTGCGCGTATCGGAACTGTGGACAAGTTCCAAGGACAGGAAGCGCCCATAGTCATCTATTCGATGGCGACGTCCAGTCACTCCGACGCCCCGCGTGGTATGGAGTTTCTCTACAGCGCTAATCGCCTGAACGTTGCGACGTCGCGTGCGAAGTGTGTCTGCCTTATCGTTTCATCGCCTAGATTATTCGAAGCGGAATGTCGGACGCCTCGCCAGATGCAGCTGGCTAATGCATTTTGCAGATACCTAGAGCTGGCGACGCCGGTTTGAATTGGCCGACGTAATAGCTTTCGACCAAGCCGATCCATGGTCCCATCAAAGCGGCAGGCTGAATTGAGGCTCCGCCTGTACTTCGCCCTGTAGCGAAGAAACCGAGACACCTAAAAGCCGGACCGGCTTGGGGACCGGCATCTGCAGCAAAGCGACCGATAGGCGTTCCAGGTCGCTTCGGCTCGAAACCGCGACCGGGACAGATTTGCTGCGCGTGATAATCTCGAAGTCGTTAAATTTTATTTTAAGCGTCACCGTGCGTCCCCGGTTGCCGGCGCCTTCGCAATATCGCCAGACCTTGTCGATGAGCGGTTGGAGTTCGACGACCATAGCGTCGAAGTCAGTGAGGTCGGTGGAGAACGTGTTTTCGGCGCCGACGGATTTGCGGATCCGGTCGGCGCGGACCTCACGGTTGTCGACGCCCCGCGAGATCCAGTAGTAGTAGCTTCCGGCCTTCCCGAAGTTGGCCTGCATGAATTCAAGCGACTGGTTGCGCATGTCGAGGCCGGTGTAGAGGCCGAGAGCGTTCATCTTGGTGCTCGTTGCCGGTCCGATTCCATGAAACTTGCTGACCGGCAGGTTTTCGACGAACGCCGGTCCCATTTCCGGCGTGATGACGTACTGGCCGTTCGGCTTGCGGTGGTCGGAGGCGAGCTTTGCCAGAAACTTGTTGTAGGAGATGCCGGCCGAAGCGGCGAGGCCGGTTACTTCTTTGATCTTCGCACGGATCGCGAACGCCACGTCCCGCGCCAATGGAATGCTTTGCAGATTTTCGGTCACGTCGAGGTAGGCCTCGTCCAGCGACAGCGGCTCGATGATCGGTGTGTGCTCTGCGAAGATCTCACGGATTTGCTGCGAGACCGCCTTGTAGACTTCGAAGCGCGGCTTCACGAAGATCAGATCTGGACACTGCCGCTTGGCGGTTACCGAGGGCATGGCCGACCGCACCCCGAACTTGCGGGCTTCGTAACTCGCGGCTGCTACGACGCCCCGCTCCTGGGATCCGCCGACCGCGACTGGCTTACCGCGGAGATCCGGATTATCCCGTTGCTCAACGGACGCGTAGAAGGCGTCCATGTCGACGTGGATGATCTTGCGCTGGCGGCCCGGGGGAACTGCCTGGTCGTCATCGTCCTGGACGGTCACGTTGTCTGCCCGGCCGGATCTTCCTTGACGCCGCGGGCGACGATTTTGAGCGACCCGTCCGAAAGCGGCCGCTGCAGCTTCAAGACCTCGTCCGCAGGAGCCGTCATCCAGGTCTCGACTTCGTCCGGCGTCGTCAGAATCACAGGCATTGCCTTGGGGTGGATGGTGCCGACCTCGGCGTTCGGCTCTGTCGTGAGGAACGCGTAGAGATCGTTGGTCGTCTCGCCCTCCTTGACCTTCCGAACGGACGTCCAGTTGGTCCAGATGCCGGCGAAGCAGGCGAGGGGGCGGCTCTCATCGAGCGCGAACCAGATGTCGCCGCCTTCGGCCTTGTTGAACTCGCTAAACGAGTTGAACGGCACCACGCAGCGGTTTTCGGTTCCCAGCCATCTCGTCCAGTGTTTGCTCTTCACGTTGCGGATGTTGGTCGTGCCGCCGTCCGGCTCCATCCGGAGCAATTCGTTGAAATCGACCGCCTTGCCCTTGGCCTGCAGCTTTTCGGCTCGTTTTTTGGTGGCGTCCATCAACGCCTTTGAGGACGATGGCATGCCCCACCGCGCCGTGGCGAGTTCGCGTCCCCTGGCTCCGTTGCGCACGATCGGTGCCTTGTAGTCGGGAAACACGCCGGGCATCGGCGCCAGATTGCCGACGTACCGGTTGATCACCCGAAACAGCGCGATGATGGCGGCCTGGTTGGTGGTGATCGAGTAGAGATTACACACGGGGGTCTCGTCTGTTTTGACGGCCGCACGAACGGCTCTTGAACGGTCTCGAATCCTATTTGCGCGAGCAGGTGGTGTCGCTGATCTTGTACCTGCCGCCGGAGTATTTGGGCCAGTCGCACGCGGTGCCGGACCTGGTCATCTGTTCGGCTATGTCGACCTTGTCGAGGAAGCACTGTGCCACGATGCGGTCCCGACTGGTAGGTCGGGACCGGCCGTCGCAGACGGTGCCTTCACCCACTTGCAGGCAATGCACCGTCTTGCCCTCGATCATGCTCGACAGCACGCCGGCGGCCTGACCGTAGCCGGCTTGCCCGCGCTCGGGGGCGTCGATTCCGCAGATCCTCACGCGTACCTTGGCGCCATCGGCTTCCATGGTGAAGGTGTCGCCGTCCGACACGGCTAGAACCTTTCCCAGGTAGTCCGCCGCTATTGCTGGCGAACAAACAAATGCGGCGACCATTGCGGTGAGTAATCTCATTTCGGCATCTCCCGGCTACCGCCACATTCCCCGCATGCGGGCGCCTATATCCACCTTCGGCCCTTCCGGGGGTGCGCGCCACAGTACCGGCAGGCACAATCGGCCAGGCCGTCCGCTCGAACAGTTCCAGCAGCTTTTCGGGAATGAAGCGCGTCCTGGAGGCGTAGAGATGACGATCGCCCTGCGCGTGCTGGCCATGGACGAAGAAGCGCTGCGGCACCACTAGATGGAGGTCGTCCTTTGCGCGGGTCATGGCGACATAGAGAAGGCGACGTTCTTCCTCGATCTCGGCCGAGGTGCCGGCGCCGAGATCGGAAGGCATGCAGCCATCGACGACATTGAGTAGATAGACCGACTTCCACTCCTGGCCTTTGGCGGAGTGGATCGTCGACAGGATGAGGTAGTCTTCATCCAGCAGCGGCACGCCGGCCTGGTCGCTGGTCGCGTCGGGTGGATCCAGCGTAAGTTCGGTCAGGAAGCGTTCGCGCGAAGGATATCCGGAAGCGATCTGCTCGAGCTGGAGCAAGTCAGCCCGCCGGGTCTCGGCGTCTTCATGGATGCGATCGAGATGTGGTTCATACCACAAGCGAGCCCGCTCCAGATCGGCCGGCCATTCCGAATATCTGAGGTTGCCCAAGGTCTCGACGAAACCCTTCCAGTCGTCGCCGGCGCGCGGCGGCGTCGGGATGCCGGCGAGCGTGGCGATCGGGTCGGCAGCTTCCGCCATGCGTTCTAGCACGCGCTGCGCTGTCGCTGATCCGATGCCCGGCAGAAGGTGCAGCAGACGGAATCCTGCGACCCTGTCGCGCGGATTTTCGACGAACCGAAGCAACGCCAGCATGTCCTTGATGTGGGCGGCGTCGAGAAATTTCAGTCCGCCGAACTTCACGAACGGAATGTTCCGGCGCGTCAGCTCGATTTCAAGCGGACCGCTGTGGCTGGACGTCCGGAACAGAACGGCTTGCTCCTTGAGGAGCGTACCCGACTCGCGGTCCTCCAGGATGCGCTCGACGATAAAGCGGGCCTGGTCGGCCTCGTCGCGGACGGTGACGAGTTGCGGCTTGGCTCCGGACGTCCGATCGGTCCAGAGGTTCTTGGTAAAACGCTCCTTGGCGAGACCGATAACGCCGTTGGCGGCGGCGAGGATTGTCTGCGTCGAGCGATAATTGCGATCGAGCGTGATAATGTTCGCAGGCGGCGAGAACTGGTCGGGAAAGTCGAGGATGTTGCGCACGGTCGCGGCGCGGAACGAGTAGATCGATTGGGCGTCGTCGCCGACGACCGTGAGGCCGCGGCCTCCGGGCTTGAGCGCCAGCAGGATCGAGGATTGCAGGCGGTTGGTGTCCTGATACTCGTCGACCAGGACGTGGTCGAAGCGGCCGCCGATGTCATCGGCCAGGCCGGCATCGCCGACCATCTGCGCCCAGTAGAGCAGGAGATCGTCGTAATCGAGAACGTTCTGCTTCTGCTTGGCCTCGACGTAGGCAGCGAACAGCTCCTTCAGCTCCGCCGCCCATCCGGCGCACCATGGGTACGACGTGCCGATGACCTGCTCGATCGGCATCTCGGCATTGACGCAGCGCGAATAGATCGAGAGACACGTTCCTTTAGTGGGGAAGCGGCTTTCGGTCTTAGAGAAGCCTTTCTCATGCCTGACCAGGTTCATGAGGTCGGCGGAGTCTTCGCGGTCATGGATCGTAAAGGCTGGATCCAAGCCGATCTGTTCGGCGTATTCGCGCAGCAGCCGGGCGCCGATGCCGTGGTAGGTCCCGGCCCAAGTCAGTGCGTCCGTCATGACGCCGGCGTTGTCACCCAATACTTTGCGGGCGATGCGTTCGACCCGCTTGGTCATCTCGGACGCGGCACGCCGTGAAAACGTCATCAGCAGGATCCGGCGCGGGTCGGCGCCCTGAACGATCAGATGGGCGACCCGATGGCCGAGGGTGTTGGTCTTTCCGGACCCCGCTCCTGCGATCACCAGTAGCGGCGGCGCCCCCAATCCTCCCGCGGGGCCGTGCTCAACCGCACGCCGCTGCTCGGGATTGAGGGCTTCGAGGTAGGCGGTTGCCGTCTGCACCTTGGGCGTCCGTTCATGGTTGGAAGAAACGACGGTCAATGATTCCTGCCGTGATCGCAACCTAGACCTCCCCTCGAGGGTGACGCGGCTGCCAACCAAGTTGGAGCAAGGTCGCGGAGGGGCGCCGCCCGGCCTTGGCGCACTTGCGGCAGCGCAGACGGCTTGCAAGATCGTGCACGAAGGTGGTCGGCGGGTGCTTGAGGGCTGCCAAATCGACATCGTTCGGGGTCTTGCACCGTGAACACTGGATTTCCAGCCAGGGAAAGCCGCCGTTAATAGCCTGGTCAATGGTTGGCGAGGGGTCGATCGGTTCGCCATCGCTCCACATCCGCTCGTTCCAGCTTTCGCAGAGCAACCTGTCGGCCTGCTGGACCAGCGCAGCACCCTTGGCTCGCATCTCAGCTGATTGCGCAGCCAGAATGCCGGTCATCGCGCGTGCTTTCCCCAATTCCTTCGTCAGAGCCTTTCGGTCTCCGCCTGACAGCGGCGTGGGGTGGTGTTTTGGCGCCATTCGGACATCCAAGCGCAGACCAAACTCGGGGTGCAGGCTAGGTCATGTCAAATCCCGGCCAGCACCCGTCTTCTTCGTGTCTACCGGTGCGCTGCTGGCAGGTGTTGTCGAGCAGCCGCTGCGCGACGTCCTTCCAGACCGCGTTGCCGCCATACAATCGGACTGCATCGGTGGTCTGGATTTCCACGGTGCGCTCGCAGCGACGGCAGGAGATGCGCAGCACGTGGCGCTGGATTTCCGAAAGACGCCGCTGCCGCAGCTGGGCTCCGGTCGCATCGGCGCGAGGGTCTTTAAGGACCGATTCCCAGTATTCGGCCGGGAGGGGCGCATCCGGAGCCGCAGCGGAGGGGGCCCGACTGCGGCCGGCTTCAGCGGCGAGCTTTTCCATCTGTTTCGGGGTCGGCATGCGCCAGCTCGCGGGTCGGTCGGTCATCCCGAATTAGAACATAAAGAGAACGAAAGTCGAGTCCGATCGAGCCGCTCCGTGAAAAAATCATCGGGTTGGAAAGGTCGCGATGTCGGAACCAAGCCGGGCAATTCGTCTTGAATCCAGCATCAGTAGTGGAGTTCCCCCCGTCATGGCCCCCCGCGCTAACTGGAAAGGCTTTCTGCGTCTTTCCCTCGTCACCTGTCCGGTAGCGCTCTATCCGGCCACGTCGGAATCCGAAAAAGTCACCTTCAACCAGCTCAACCGGAAGACCGGCCACCGCATCAAATACGCCAAGGTGGACGCCGACACCGGCGAGGAGGTCGCCAACGAGGACATCGTCAAGGGCTACAAGGTCGACACCGACACCTTCATCGAGGTGACGAAGGAGGAGCTTGAGAACGTCGCGCTGGAATCGACGCGGACGATCGAAATCGACGAGTTCGTCGACCGCAGCGAGATCGACCCGAGGTATCTGATTCGTCCTTACTACCTGGTGCCGGACGGAAAGGTCGGCCACGACGCCTTCGCCGTCGTCCGCGAAACGATCCGTGAGATGAACAAGGTCGCCATCGGACGGGTGGTGCTGACCAACCGTGAGCACATCATCGCCCTCGAGCCGATGGACAAGGGCCTGATGGGGACGCTGCTGCGCTATCCTTACGAGGTGCGTTCTGCGGACGAATATTTCGACGATATTCAGGACGTCAAAGTCACCAAGGACATGCTTGATCTCGCCAAGCACATTGTCAACCAGAAGGCGGGCCACTTCGAGCCGGACAAGTTCGAAGACCAGTACGAAACCGCCCTTCTCGATCTCATCAACCAGAAGCGCGCCGGCAAACCCATCACCGCGAAAGCGCGCCCCCGCGGCGAGAACGTGGTGGACCTGATGGATGCGCTGCGCAAGAGCATCGGACGAGGCGCGGCGGCAGCGACAGAGGCGCCGAAAAAGCCAGCCAAGAAGGCGCGCAAGGCGGCGGCCGGGCAGAAGGAAATGCTGATGCCGATTGCCGGCAAGAAACCGGCCAAGGAGGCCGCGGCAAGGAAGCTGCCGGCCAAACCGCAGCGGAAGTCGGCTTAAGCGGGTTCATGGAAAGCTCGCTCCGACACGCCGGATGCGTCGAAAATTCCTGGGCGGACCGCTCTGGAAATTCTCTGCTCGCGAGGTAGACTGCACGGCTGATCGCATGGCAGCGATCAGGGGGCGGTGCGGGGAAGCGTCTCATGGCGAGAAAACTCAAGACCTACCAGACCTCGCTGGGCTTCTTCGATCTGGCGATGGCCGCTCCGTCGATGAAAGCGGCTCTGGAAGCGTGGGGCGCCGACAGCAATCTCTTCCACCAGGGCGCGGCGAAGGAAAGCGACGATCCGGACGTCATCGTTGCGGCCATGGAAAAGCCTGGCGTCGTTCTCAGGCGCCCGGTTGGAACCGACCGACCTTTCAGCGAACATGCCGAACTACCCACCGATCTCGGCGGCGGTGGACCAACGAAAGCCGCCCGCAAATCGAAAGGCCATAAGGCGAAGAAGCCTTCCTCTCGCCCCGTCGACAAGGCCGCGGAACGAAAGGCCGCTTTCGACTACGAACGGGAACGGAGGAGCCGCGAGCTTGAACGGGCGAAGGAAGAGGCCGCCAGGCAGAAGGAGCGTGGACGCCGTCAGCAGGCGGTCGACAAGGCGCAGGCTGCGTTGGACAAGGCCAAGCAGGAGCACGCGAAGCGGGCCGCCGCCATCCAGGCCGAGGCCGAGGCTATCGAGAAGAAAGCGCAAGTCGAAAAAGCCCGCTGGGATAAAGAGAAGGAGCGATTGGGAGCCGCGTTGCGGCGCGCGCAGGGTTAGTTTCTGTCACGCTCGGCGCCGGTCCTTCTAATCAGGAGGGCATTCTGGGCAGGTATCACCGATCGAGTTCAGCACGTCGCGAACCTCGGCCGCCGCTGCATCAGGGGAGACGCCTGTTGGCGGCTCTTTACGGGCGATATCGAACGCTCGCTCCCACGCATGCGGATCGGCGCGGTCCTGCATCCAACCGTGCCCCTCGCACTCGCGGATGGCGCCAGCGTCCTGAAGCACGTCAATCGCCCATCCGTGCATCGTCCGTATCACCGGCCTTCGTTGACTTGTCATCAGCATGGAAATGGCTCCTGAACGGCGAATCTGATCCGACTTTTTGTCTACCGAATACCAGTAGCGGCTTGCCGGGCTCGCCGGCGGCGCCTAGTTTACGTTAATTGCACTCCTCGTCACAGTCGCGCCGCATTGTGTTCTTGATGGCAGTCACCCAGAGAATCTTAGCTCGCGCGCACGCCGAATAGGATATAGTAGCCCTCGACACACCTCATTCAGCCCTTTGCTGCGCGAGTAAATTGCGATGTTACTTGGACCTACCGACCCGGAAGAAATCATTCGTTTTCTCTTAGAGGATACTCCCGAGCCGTACCTATTTGCGCGGGCGATCGGACTTCTTACACTCTGTGCGTGGATGAGGTGGCCCGATGACCAAGACGCCGTCCTGGACGCCCAAACGACGGCCGCGGCCACCGCTTTCTTACACGAGCGAACAAAAGGGAATATGCCGACAATCCCACTTACTCTCGACCGATTGTGCGATTCCATCGTGAATAGAAGAGCCGCTGGCCAATATTGGGAGGCATTCAATGAGCAGATGGGAATAACTGACATAGTCTCGTTCTTCATGCACTGCCCTGAGGAGCAGCGGCCCAGTCTAGGCAAAGCCTATTACTTCATCGATGAAGGGGGCCTCGTTTCGGCCGCTTCCGACGAAGAGGAACGAACGCCCTTGAAGCGCGACCGTTCATCCTTGAAGGATGCATGGAAGAAGCATGCTAGGTCCGGTCCATTGCTCTGGGCAACCCTGGTGTTTGAAAAAGACTCGGAAGCTTTTTGGTATGCGCCAGATGACATCCACTGCTTGAAGAAAGCAAATGCCTTGGTGCAGAGCAAACAACGGCTCTTGAATTTATTTGGTATTGCACTGTTCTCTCAGGAACGGCTCATCCAATTATTGCAGACGACCGGCGCCGCTCCGAGCAAATTCCCTCTCTTTCCAACAATCGTTAAGCCGATTGAGCCAGACATTGGCACGTTCGACAAAGAACAGCTACGGATCCTCGATAGCTACTCTGCGCCCCAATAACATCGGATTTCTCCACGTGGGAGGTGACGGATGGGTGTCCGGCATACGGCCTAAATCCGGTGCCGACGGACATAAGGCCGCGTACTTTCCTACGGTTATCTGCATCGTGCGAAACTCGGCGGCCGTCATGGCGCCGAAACCAACCGCAAGCAGCATGGGCATCGCAGATCTGCGAAAGCAGCGAGGCGACCTGCCAGGAGCATGCGTTTCGATCTGAATTTCGCGTCGGAACAATGCCAGACTATCGCCGCAAACCAAACGACAGCAACCAACGTCCGGCTCAGCGCGAGCGGAGATTCTGCGCGGGTCATCGCCGGTGCAACGATCTCCAAGCCGGCGCGTCGTGCACTTAAAAAAGAGCCGAGGCCTATTGAAGGCCTCGGCTAAGTCTAGGGAGGAACGACCATTCGCCCGGTGTATGACCAGGCCCGTGGGCCGCGACGGAGCTCAAACGCGTAGTTGCGTCGTGATCGCTCGATGTGTCGCTTGCGACGCGTCAATTGTATTTTACGAACCCCGGCTCGTGGGATTTGCAGTCGTGCTGCGCCCGACATGAATTCTGCATCTCCGGCATGAGCATGACCGTCGCAACGATCATCCCCAGATTGATGAGGACTCCCAGAACGGCCAGGCCGAGAATTGTCCCTTCTGACATTGATGATGCGTCAGACACGTCGTACTCTTCAGGTAGAAGCGGGTGCATTACTCTTTCCCCGGTTAAGCGATTGGCCTTCGAATAATTACGTGAGCCCGCGCTAATTTAAGATCATTCGGACGTCGATCACGCTGAGGCCCTTTGGATAAACGATCGTCGGATTCAGATCGATTTCCTCTATCTCGGAATAGGACATAGCGAGGTCTGAAACGCGAAGCATCAGGTCGACAAGTGCCCGACGATCGACAGGACCAGCGCCTCGGACGCCATCAAGCAGGGCGCGACCCTTAATCTCCTCCAGCATGCCGAAGGCGTCTGCCTCGTCGATCGGGAGCGAGCGGAATACGACGTCGCGTAAGGTCTCGACGAGTGTCCCGCCCAAGCCGAACATCACGACTTTGCCAAACGTCGAATCGGTCGTAACTCCGATGATAACTTCGAGCCCGCCCTTGGGCGCCATCGCGGCTACGAGTACACCCTGAACGGCGGCGTCCGCAGAATACTTTCGAGCATTATCCAGGATTAGGTTGTACGCTGAACGAACAGCACCAGCGCTCCCGATCGCCAACTGGACCCCGCCCGCTTCAGTCTTGTGCACGATGTCCTTTGAAACGACCTTCATCGCCACAGGTTGTAAACCGAGCATCTCAAAGGCGTTGACCGCTTCCTTCTCGTTGTGTGCCATGTAGGCGGGAGCCACAGGAGCGCCTGCAGCTTCCAATATCGCTCGACCTTCATGTTCGAGAACAATTTTTCGTTTCTCAGTACGGCAGTTCGCCAAGACGGTATCAAAGACGTCTTGACGTCTCACGCCGAAGTCGAAAGCGGGAGACGATGCTTTACGACGCACCTCTTCAAATTCGGCCAAAGCCTCCAGCGCTCGTATGGCGTGGTCAAGCGACGCGTAGACTGGTACGCCGATCTCCTGCATCCGTGAAAGGGGACGCGGCTTCTGGTGGCTTTGAAGGGCGGAGTAGAGGCTATGAATGAGAACGGGTTTGGCGCTTTGCTTTGCCAGTTCTCCAATGGCGTCTGTCGTTGCGAGCTCGATTTCTAACAACGAGGACGCAAATCGAACCGCGTACCCTCCAAAAAGCCCAGTGATGAGGAGCCCATCCACATTCGGGTCTTCAAGCAATGCCTTCGTACAAGCGGCGAATACGGACGGATCCGCGTCCGTGCCACCGGCTACGTCAACGGGGTTTCCAAGCGAAGCTGCCGGAGGCAGAATGGATGCGAGCTTCTCAGTCGTTTGAGCGGACAGTGTTGCCAGCGAAAAATTCCGATGGCTTAAGGCGTCGGCCGCGATGGTTGCGTGGCCTCCACCGTCGGCGAGGACCGCGATCCGACGGCCCCTGAGGCTGGGCGAACACTCGAGTGCCTGGGCGATCGGGAGGATTTCGTCCGAGCGTTCGGCCAAGATTGCCCCTGCCTGCTTGAGCACCTGCTGCGATACGAAGTAATTTCCTGCAAGAGCGCCGGTATGTGACTTCGCGGACGAGCGGCCAGCCTCGGATCGACCCGACTTGTAGATGACAACAGGCTTAGTCGCCGTTAGCCGGCGTAGCGCGCTCAAGAAGCGCGGGCCATCTTTGATTCCTTCGACGTAAACGATCAAAACGCGCGTGTTTGGATCGAGGGCGAAGTAATCTAGGTATTCGTCGAATCTCACGTCGGATTCGTTACCAATCCCGATATAGGTGCTAAGACCGACGGAGCCCTGAGCTTCAGCTTCGGTAACGAGCGCTAAAGCCATATTGCCGGATTGCGACAGCAGTCCGATGTGGCCTTTCCGCAGGTTGGAGAAGCCCACAATGTTACAAGCGTTGTGGGTGTTGAATATCCCGGACGTATTGGGGCCGATAATGCGCACTCCACCACGACGAGCGATAGCGACCATTTCGTCTTGAAGGGCCTTGCCTTCCTCATCCGCCTCGGCGAAGCCGCCGGCGAGGACAACAGCTCCCTTGACCCCCAGCGAGGAAAGGCGCTGCATCAGATCTGGAAGGGTTTTCGCTGGCGTGCAGACCAGGGCCAGATCGACCGTCGCAGGTACGTCGTCAATGCTCCGGTAGCACTTAAGTCCGAGAATTTCGGGCTCTCGCGGATTCACCGGATAAATCGTGCCGGTGTATCCGTCCTTGATGAGGCGCTCGATCGATCGAAAGCCGCGCTTGGTCGGGTCTTTCGACGCGCCGATGACGGCGATCGAGCGCGGATAGAGCACGTCAACGATATTAGGGCTCGGCACGTATCATACTCCCTTGAACACCGGAGCACGCTTCTCCGCGAAGGCGTCGATGCCCTCCTGCCAATCCGCCGTTGTGGAACAAAACATCATGCCTTCCAGCTCGGCGATAAGGGCTGCCTCGAACGTGGCGTCCGATGAAAAGTTGAGCAGGTTCTTCGCGAGCTCCATGGAGAACGGCGCTTTCGTCGCGATCTCCTTTGCAAAACGGCGAGCGTCCACAAGGAACTGGTCATCGGGGAAGCAGCGTGTTGCAAGCCCAATGCGCGTGGCTTCCGCGCCATCAATTCGCTCACCCAGGAAGACCAGCTCACGAGCTTTGCTGAGGCCGACCAGACGGGGGAGCAGCGTTGTTACGCCACCGCCGAGGAAGTTTCCGATGCTGATCTCGGGAAGGCCAATCCTGGCACTCTCGGCCATGACCAGGAAGTCGGACGCTATGGCAATTTCTGCTCCGGCGCCGAGTGCGAAGCCGTTAACTGCTGAGATCACGGGCTTCCCGAGCGTATAAATCTTCTTGCAGACCTCTTGCTCTCCCCGCAGGTACTGGCGGCGATCGAACGCGGTCCGGCCCTGCTTGTGTTCCTTGAGGTCCGCCCCGACGCAAAAAGCGCGACCCTCGCCCGTTATGATGACGACGCGGACCTGGCGATCAGCCTGCGCATGGTCCAAAGCTTGGTTGAGCTCGTCATATAACTGCTGAGTGACGGCATTCAGGCGATGCGGTCGGTTCAAACGAATCTCTGCTATCGCATCTTCGACGCTATAGATGATCGTTTCAAAGGCCGTGCTCATGTCGCCATCCTCAATTGCAAGCTGATAGCCTGCGAGACTGGGCAGAACTTGATGTGAGCCAGCGGCGTTGGCGAATACAAAATACTCAGACCCGATAAGTCGCGGTTATCTGACGGGCGAGGGAGGTCTGAGAAATCCTGTTAGTGGCCGAGCCGATGCTCAAGCCTGCTGGCAAGGCGGATGATCGGCCACAGAATGGCAAGATAGATCGCGGCGGCGAGAACGATCGGCGATGAGTTGAGCGTTGCGGCGCGGGCCATGTCGGCAGAATAGAGCAGCTCGGGTAGCGCCACGACGCTCGCGAGCGACGTCATCTTGACGACCTCGACAGTATTCGAGACGAGGTCGGGCAGCACGTTACGGATTGCCTGGGGCAAAACGACAAATAGCATTGTTTGCATGTAAGATAGTCCGGTTGACCGGGCCGCCTCTCTTTGCCCGCGCCCAACGCTTTCGAGGCCCGCACGGTAAACTTCGCCATAATAGGCGGACGTGTTCAGCAGGAAGGCCACGCAAACACACGAAAAGGGGGACAGCCGCACGCCCATGAAGGGCAGCCCGGCGTACAACAAGATGAGCAGGAAGAGCGGCGGAAGTGCCCTGAATAGATCAATGAACGCGATCACCGTAATTCTGACGGCCGTCAAGCGTGTTTGTCGTCCAAGGGCCACAACCAGGCCTCCAAGGAGTCCAAGCGGGATGACCGCCGCGCATATCAACAATGTCATCTTCAGTCCCTTCCAGAGAATAGGAAGAGAGTTGATCATTGTCTGATAGTCGAAATACTGGTGGGCCAGATTCATCAGGCGCGGGTCCAGGAAAACTGAGCTTCAATCCAGCGGCCGAGCACCGTGATCGGAATGAACAGTGCCAAGTAGGCAAGCGCTCCCATCGTTAGCGGGGTGATGTTTCCAACAAAGCTCTCGGCCGTGCTCGCGACATTGAGAATTTCCGGGACGCCGATGACGCTGCCGAGAGCCGTGTTCTTGATGATAACGATCGTTCTGTTGGTAAGCGGAGGTACGGTGATCCGAATGGCCTGAGGTAGGACGACAAAGAGTAGCGTCGGCGAATATCCGAGGCCGGTTGATCTTGCTGCTTCCCACTGTCCTCGGCGGACCGACAGGATTCCCGACCAGAAGATCTCTTCCGCAAATGCGGCCAGCACCAGACTTAGCACGATCCAAAGTACGGAGAAATTGGACAGATCGATGCCGAGGCCAGGTAAGCCAAAATAGGTCAACAGAATCAGAACCAGCGGAGGAAGAGACCGGCAAATGTCGCTAAAGGCGACGATGACGAAGTTGATCGCTCGTATCTTGTAGGATCGAATAATCGCAAGCAGGAGGCCCAAGCCAACGCCAGTCACGATGACGCAGGCCGCGACCTCGATTGTCACTAATGTTGCCCGCGCAATATCGTCGAAGTAACGGGCAACGAGGTCCGACCGAAAGAACGTGTCGATGAACTGGTTGGTTGTGCCCAAAGTCGCGCCCTATTCGATGCTTGAGCGGGAGACAAAGGCCTGGGTCTCAGGGCGCGCGCGCGAGCTGAAAATGTGCTCCGCCGTGCCCTGCTCTTCGATTACGCCGTCTCGCATCAAGATGATGCGATCCGCCGCTTCTCTCGCGAATCGCATCTCATGGCTTACCACGACCATTGTCATCCCAAGGCCGCGCAAGTCGCGCAGCACATTGAGCACGGAGTCGACCAAGCTGGGATCTAGTGCGGACGTTGGTTCGTCGAAGAGCATGAGTTTCGGCTCAAGCGCGATTGCGCGCGCAATTGCAACTCGTTGCTGCTGTCCTCCCGAGAGTTCCGAAGGGTATGCTTTGGCCTTGTGTCTGAGTCCGACTTCGTTCAACGCGGACAGCGCAATCGCATTGGCGGTCCGTCGGTCGTGCTTGAGAACGAGGCGCAAGGCCAACTCGACATTGCCGATGGCGGTCATGTGAGGGTAAAGATTGAACGATTGGAAGACCATGCCAATTGTGCGGCGGACTTGATTGAGGTCAGTCCTGGCGTCCAGGATGTTCACGCCGTCCACGGTGATCGAACCACTATCGGGGTCTTCAAGACGGTTAATGCATCTCAGGAGAGTACTCTTTCCCGAGCCGGAAGGACCGACAATAAAGACGAGCTCCTGCGGCGCTACGGTGAGATCAACCCCTTTCAGAACCTGGACCCCGGCGAATGACTTCTTGATCGCTCTCATCTCGAGAATTGGGTGTCCAGGCGAAGAGCATGGATTTGCAATATCAGGCCTGCGAGACATCGATTGCATAAGGTTCATGTTTTCGGCTTGCACGCAGGGGCTGGATGAGGTGTCGGATCGTAACCGGCGACGTCCGGCACTCCCAGGCCTGGGTAGATTGTGACGCTCGCTGAGTCGGGGTCGGGCGGAATGCCGAACCATTTTTGATGAAGCTGGGCGATGATTCCTGCCTGCTTCAAGCATTCAATGGCCAAATCCAATCTTTCGCGGAGGCGGAGGTTGTCCTTCTTCACCGGAATTGCAAATACCAGGCCTGTTGAAGTCTTTAGCGAAAGGGTCACCGCCGGGTTTTGTTTGACGATCCAGGCGGCGGCCGTGCTGCCGGTGAGCATCGCGACCGCTTTTCCCGAAAGGATGGCTTGAATTGCGTCAACGCTGGTTCCAAACGACTCGATCTTCCAGCCGACGGTAGAGGCCTGACCTCGCGCCCATTGATCGTAGGTCGAGCCCTTGTTTACCGCTATCGTCTTGTTCTTGAGGTCGTCGAGCCGCTCTAACGCAAGGCCACTCTTGGGAACGATGAGCTGAAAGTCCGTGTTGATGTAACCCTCGGTGAACAGGAGATTACTTGCGCGTTCCGCGTTCGCCGAGACCGGCGCTGCGAGGAAATCGTAGACCCCCGACTGGAGGCCGGGGACGAGTCCCGAGAATTGAACGGAGTCGAGCTGAATTTTCGTTCCGAGCTGCTTTTCAATCTCTTTGACGAGATCTACGTTAAAGCCGTCGAGCGTGCCGTCGACTTTCGGCATTGCATGTGGTGCGAACGTGCCGTCGATGCCGGCGCGAAGGGGTCCCTCTTGACAAAGGACCGCGGTGGTGCCTGCAAGCATCAGGCTTAAGATAGGAAATATAGCAATGAGGCGCACAGTACCCTCCGACCTCGAAGTCCCTATCAACGCCGCCAAACGACCATGCGGCATTAGGGAGTTGGGATAGCGCGACGCTTCCACAATTCAGTGTGCGGGGCCATTAAGAAAGTGCCGGGCGAGTATAGCTTAAACATATACGCGGCGCGTCTATTGACTTTGACATGACTCGGCATTGCGCCTTTAGATAGGTGCATCGAGCGTCGACCTCGGACTGCAGACCCGAGGTGGGCGCGGTTGTCTCAAACGAGGATGAGTTGTTCGCATGACGTTCAACCGAGAGCTCAGTGAATCGGCTGATGTGAGAGGGCAGGATCGCGCTGGCTCCGTGATGCTTCAGGTTCAGGACGAGCCGCATCAATCGATCTACGAGCAGGCCGACGTTCTTCTCGCGAAGTTTGAAGCAACGCCGCTGGCGCAACTTCTGTCACAGGCAAGGGCCCTGAGAGAAGAAGGGCATGGTCGGGTCGTCAGCTACTCCAGGAAGGTTTTTATCCCGCTGACCCGTCTTTGCCGGGATACTTGCGCGTATTGTACGTTTGCTACCGTACCCAGCAAACTCAAGTCGGCGTTCCTTTCGCCCGAAGAGGTGCTTTCGATTGCCAAAAGCGGCGTGGATGCTGGCTGCCACGAAGCCCTGTTCACCCTCGGCGACAAGCCAGAACTTCGGTACGAGGCGGCAAGGGTCGCTCTTGCCGAGTTGGGGTACTCTTCCACCGTAGAATACCTCACAGCGATGTGCAGCCTTGTTATGAAGGAGACGGGTCTGCTTCCGCACGTCAACGCGGGTGTGATGACAGAAGCGGAGATGGCTCAGCTGCGTGCTGTGAGCGTTTCGCAAGGGATCATGCTCGAAAGCGTTTCTGATCGTCTTTGTGAGAAGGGCGGTCCCCACTATGGTTCTCCAGACAAGGTTCCGGAGGTCCGTCTGGCGATGATTGCATCGGCGGGGCGCTTAGGCATTCCGTTTACCAGCGGGATTCTGATCGGAATTGGCGAGACGCGGCGGGAGCGGGTTGCGTCTCTATTGGCGTTACATCGCCTGCATTGGCAGTACGGTCACCTCCAGGAGATCATCATCCAGAACTTCAGGTCGAAGCCCGACACGCGAATGGCTTCGAACGAAGAGCCGGGGATGGACGAGCTGCTGTGGACCGCCGCGGTTGCAAGAATCATTTTCGGCGCGAAGATGAACATTCAGGTGCCGCCGAACCTGAGTTACGATCGGTTCTCGATGCTGCTGCAGGCTGGCATCAATGATTGGGGCGGAGTATCGCCTGTGACGCCCGATCACGTAAATCCTGAGGCGCCATGGCCCGATCTAAATCGATTGGAGACTGCGACGGCGGGAGCAGGTCTCAATCTTGTGGCGCGCCTGGCGATCTATCCCGATTTTGCGCAAAACGCCGACAAATGGCTTAGTTCCGAGCCGGCGCTGCGCACCCAAGTCCTAAGGTTTTCAGATGCCTCAGGTTTCGTGCGCGACGACGACTGGGCTCCGGGACTGTCGGGTATCTCGATACCCAAAATGCAGGGGGGCAGGTCCACCAGTTCGGTGGAGCGCCTGATTGCCCGTTCGTTATCCGGGGTTCGGCTGTCTGAGCGCGAGATTGCCGACCTTTTCGAAGCCCGGGGCGGCGACGTCGAGGCAATTTCGGTTGCTGCGGATGATCTACGGCAGAAGGTCTGCGGCGACGTTGTTCGCTATGTCGTGAACCGCAATATCAACTACACGAACGTCTGCACATTTAAGTGCGGTTTTTGTGCCTTCTCCAAAGGCAAGCTGAGCGAGCAGTTCAGAGGTACGCCGTACGACCTGTCATTGGAGGAAGTCGCCAGGCGCGCGCGGGAGGCGTGGGACAGGGGCGCTTCCGAGGTTTGTATGCAGGGCGGAATCAACCCGCATTACACGGGTGCGACCTATTTGTCGCTGCTAAAGGCGGTGAAAGATGCCGTTCCCGAAATGCACGTTCACGCCTTCTCGCCTCTCGAGGTGTCGCAGGGGGCGGCGACGTTGGGTCTGTCGATTCGGGCGTTTCTCGAGCAGCTTCGGGACGCGGGCCTCGGTTCGTTGCCTGGCACCGCCGCTGAAATCCTAGACGACGAAGTTCGCGCTCAGATCTGCCCGGACAAGCTCAGTGAGCGGCAGTGGCTCGAGATTGTCGGTACGGCTCATGAGGTGGGACTCAGGACCACCTCGACGATCATGTTCGGTCATCTTGAGCGCCCCATCCACTGGGCGCGTCACTTGCTGGCCATTCGCGATCTGCAAGAGCGTACGGGCGGGTTCACCGAGTTCGTTCCCCTACCGTTTGTTCACATGGAAGCGCCGCTTTATTCGCGAGGGATGACACGACGAGGGCCGACCTGGAGGGAGGTGCAGTTGATGCACTCGATCGCCCGCTTGGTGTTGCATCCTCTTATCCCAAACATCCAGGCATCCTGGGTCAAGCTGGGCACCGAAGGTGTGACGCGGCTTCTGCGGGCGGGTGTGAATGACCTGGGCGGAACGCTGATGAATGAAAGCATCTCGCGGGCCGCGGGGACTCAGCATGGTCAGGAACTGGGTCCTCAAGCAATGGAAGCATTGATCGCTTCGTTGGGGAGAATCCCGCAGCAGCGGACGACGCTCTACACGCCGATCTCGCAAGAGCGGAGAGAAGCAAGCTTCCGCGCCGCAACGCTCGCCGATGTCGTGCAAACGCCGTTCCGCGCCAAACGGAAGGCGCCGCGCAACGAAACACAAGCCGTTTAAGAAGGAAGGCAAGTATGGTCGAGAAGTCTTTGTCAATTTGCGTTGTTGGCGGTACTGGCGCCGAGGGAAGTGGCCTTGCGCTCCGCTGGGCGCAAGCTGGACATAAAGTTACCATTGGCTCGCGCGACGTCAGTAAGGCCCAAAGCGTTGCGGCGGAACTTAACGCCATCCTGGGCAAGGATTTGGTCGTAGGCGTGGACAGCAAGGCCGGATCTTCAAGCGCAGACATCGTGGTTTTGACCGTGCCGTTCAAAGCTCAACTCTCGACGGTGGAACTGCTGAGGGATGAACTTGCCGGCAAAATCCTGATCGACGTCACTGTGCCGCTTGTCCCGCCAAAAGTCTCCCAAGTGCAACTACCTGATCATGGCTCTTGCGTCGTCGGGGTTCAGCAAAAGCTTGGCTCGAAGACGAGAGTTGTCTCGGCTTTCCAAAACGTCTCGGCGCACAAGCTCAAAGACCTGAAGGTAGAGATCGATTGCGATGTTCTGGTCGCCGCCGATGATAAAGAGGCGCGCGAGACTGGGATATCACTCGCCAAAGACGCCGGTCTGCGCGGTATCGACGTTGGGCCGTTGGCGAATTCGGTCGTCGCCGAAAGCATGACATCGGTTCTGATCGGCATCAATCGGAAGTATAAGGTTCCTGATGCCGGTATCCGCATCACCGGCGTTGGAGTTGCGCAGCTAAACCAATGAAGTCGCAAGATCTGTTGATTCGTCCCCTTCGTGGTCTACCAGCTGTCGCTGCCGGCGACGACTTGGTTGGCCTCGCGTTGCGCTCGATCAAGTCGATGAATGATGAGCTCCAGGACGGGGACGTTCTGGTCATCACCCAGAAAATCGTCTCGAAAATGCAGGGACGCTCGGTCGACCTTGCGAGCGTCGTTGCATCGGCTGAAGCGATTGAGTTGGCGCGGAAGACAAACAAGGATGCTCGACTGGTCGAGCTGATCCTCAGGGAATCTAGCGAAGTCGTTCGGGCTGTACCCGGACTGATCATCGTCGCTCATCGTCTCGGCTTTATCCTAGCAAACGCGGGCATTGACCGTTCGAACTCGAGCGGCACTGAAGTGGTGCTTTTGCTACCGGAAGATCCGGACGGTTCGGCTGACGAAATTCGGTCTGCTATTTTGGCGAGGACCGGAAAGAACGTCGGGGTCGTGATTATCGACAGTATCGGTCGTGCTTGGCGCTTGGGAACGGTTGGTACCGCAATCGGCGTGAGCGGGATGCCCGCTCTTCTAGACCTTCGGGGGAATCTCGACCTCGATGGACGTCCACTCGAATCCACGGAAATTGGGTTGGCCGATGAGCTCGCAGCCGCATCGTCCTTGGTGATGGGGCAGGCCGACGAAGGAACGCCGATTGTTCTCGTTCGAGGCGTTCCCTATGAGAGGCTCGCTGGCAAGGCGACCGATCTGGTGCGTCCTAAGAACAACGATCTATTCAGATGAGCAGGTATTGTTATCCCTCTTGGATGGTTGGAGCGGGGTATGGTTGATCGGTTCCGAGTCCTCGCACTCGCGGGGGGAGTTGGCGGCGCCAAGCTGGCCTATGGTCTTGCGCGATCGTTAGGTGACCGTCTCACCGTGCTCGTTAATACGGGTGACGACTTCGAACATCTCGGCCTTCACATTTCGCCGGATCTAGACACGGTGATGTATACTCTTGGAGGGATCGCAAACCCGGAAACGGGCTGGGGAGTTGCCGGCGACAATTGGAACTGTTTGGATCAAATCGGAAAGCTCGGCGGACCAAGCTGGTTTCGTTTGGGCGACAAGGATTTGGCGACCCATGTGCTGCGTACAAATCGCTTGCGCCGCGGCGAGTCACTCACCGCGATTACGAACGACCTCTGTAGGGCTCTGAATATCACCTCTACGATATTGCCGATGACGGATGATACGGTCAGAACGATCGTGCATTCGTATACGCGGACGCTTCCCTTCCAGGACTATTTCGTGCGGTTGCGGTGCGACCTGCCCGTCACACGGCTTTCGTTCGACGGGGCGGAGACAGCTAAGTTCAATGAAGGGTTGTCGAAGTTGGCGAAGGGGCAAGAGCCTATTTGCGTGATTATATGTCCGTCGAACCCCTATCTGAGTATTGATCCAATTTTCTCGCTTCCTGGCCTTAAGGATTGGATCCATGACGTCGCGTCTGCCGTGATCGCCGTCTCCCCGATCGTAGGCGGAGCTGCGATTAAGGGACCTGCGGCCAAGATAATGGGCGAACTGGGTGTCGTCCCATCGGCACTGTCTGTGGCTCGCCACTACCGCGATGTCGCTGGTGGATTTGTCATGGATCGTGCTGACGCCGCTGATGCGGATGAGGTTCGCAGCTTGGGTATGGAGGTCGTTACCACTCAGACCGTTATGCGCGATCTCGATGGTCGAGTGACCCTAGCTCACGATTGTCTCGACTTCGCTAAGCGCCTTATGAAGGAAAGGTCGTAGCCATGCAGGTCGTTATTCCCTGTAAAGCGTTCGGCTCGGGCAAGTCGCGTCTGTCCGCATGTCTCGAATCGGTTTCGCGGCAAGAGCTGTGCAAGAGCCTATTTGTTCGCACGCTCGATCTCGCGATGAGAACCTTTTCGAGGCAGCAAATTTGCGTGGTGACCAACGACGAGAATGCTATCGCGCTGGCTCGAAGTCTGTCGATAGAGTGCGTGATTGATCCTGGCAGAGGTCTCAATGAAGGGCTTGAGACGGCAAAAAGAGAGATGTTGCGTGCAACCAGAGCGGCCGGAGCGATGTTGGTCCTTCCGATCGATCTGCCGTACGCCGACAAGCAAATTATCTCGAGCTTCTGCGAGTCAGACAAAGAGATTGTGATCGCGCCGGACGACGGCAGGACCGGGACAAATCTTCTCAGGATTCGTGCCCGGGCACTAAAGGAGTTTGCGTTCGAGTTCGGGGAAGGAAGTTATGAGCGCCACCTGGCTCAGGCCCGCGCCAAAGGATTGAGCGTGGAGACGGTTACCGATTGGCGGCTGGGATTTGATTTAGATGGCCCTGCGCAATACTCCAGCTGGACGCGGTGCAAGGAAGACGCGGCGGTCATTTAAGACATCCCGTGCACGAAAATAGGGCGAGCCGACGTATCCCTCTAATCAGGAGTAGCTGGAGGGTTCGTGATCCCATCCACAGCTTGCTACCTGGTGGGAAAGGTCCTCGTCCGCTCTTCTCGAGCAGAATTGTCCGGAGTATGCGCCGTTGGCTCTTGCGTCACTGGCTTCTTTGGCGACCCGCCTCGGCCGCGCTTTCTTAATTTCATGACGCTGGAGATGGTCTTCTCCTCCCTGTGGAATTGGTTCGCTGGGGTTTGTTCGACCCGAGAATGACGCCCACCGATTGGGCTTGATTGTCGCGCCGTCCGAAATTGTGTAAGCGGGCCACCGCTTAAGCGGGCAGGGCGCCCGTAGCGCGAAACCTTCGAATACCTGGGAGGAGCTATTGGCCGTTTGCAATGATGCCGATCCGATCGAACGTCTAAATTCGGCTCATTTAGGCAGCTAGTTGATGTCGAAGGTGGTCACCCTAATGCTGTTGCCGACGCGCGCGAAGACGGCAAGTATCGCGACCGCTGTGGGATGATATGCGGCTCGCCGAAATGCTATGCGGACGAAGTAGATACGAAGCTATGCATCCGCACCTCCGTGAGCCGGTGTATCCCGACTGTTCTTCCGCGGGCTTGATAACTAGGAGTTATGGCGCCGGTCCATTTTGTATTCGCCTGGCCAATTTGACTGTTTCATTGTCCGTTCGAGGCAAAGCGAACGGTGGAATGGAAACGAGGCTGTCGATTCTATGAGCGGTAATTCGGGGTTTGATGATATCGGTGCGGTGGCATCTGCCGTAAAGGCAAACGAGCAGTACGCGACGGACATCTTCGCTGAGCTTAGAGCGGGGAGCCTGTTTGGCGGCGGAATTACACGAGACGCCTATGGAAAGGGCGAGCAGTTCGCGCATGATTTGGTTGTTCGTCATGGGCGAGAAATGTCACTTGAAGTGACCCATGACGCCGCGCGAAATACCTATCTCACCCTTCCGGGGAGGGATCGGGGTCTACCCTCCGTCATCATCGGGTCACACCTGGATTCAGTTGCTAACGGGGGTAATTTCGACGGCGCGGCTGGCGTGATCGCCGGTCTTATTGCGGTAAAGTCGCTCGTAAGCATGAACTTTCGTCCGGTGTGCGATGTGACTGTTATGGGGGTACGCGCTGAGGAGAGCGTTTGGTTCGAGCAGTCCTACATCGGGAGCCGATCCGCACTGGGGCAGCTTTCCTCCCAGGCTTTAAAGGCGCCTAGGATCGACACCCGCAAGACTCTGGAGGATTACATCCGAGAGGCAGGTGGCGACCCTGAACTGATCCGGAGAGGACAGCCGTTCCTTAAGAAAGAGCAAGTGCGTGCGTTCCTTGAGGTTCACATCGAGCAGGCGCCCGCGCTCGTCGACGCAAAATGTTCCATCGGCATTGCCACAGGTATTCCAGGCAACTTCCGCTATCCGAACGTCAAGGTAACCGGCGAATATGGACACGTCGGTCTCTACAAGAAGTTCCGGCAGGATGCGGCTTTGGCCGCTGCGGAATTCGCTCTTTGCCTGGACCGCACGTGGGAGGAATGGGAGCTCAAGGAGCGGCCGATGGCCTTCACGATCGGGCGTTTCCACACGGATCCCAAGGAAGATGCCCTGACAAAGGTGGCCGGCGAGTGTACGTTTAGCCTCGACGTTCGCGCCTACAGCGAGAGCGACATCCTGGAGCTCCATGAGACGGTTCTCGGCTTCGCGGCTGAGATCTCACTGAAGCGCAAGGTCCGGTTCGAATTTGGCGCAACCACCAGAGCGGAGGTGGCTCTCGTAAATAAGGACTTCCGGAAGGGCCTTGAGGAAATTGCTCACGAGTTCAATTTTCCGTTCATTCGCCTCGGGAGCCCTGCCTCGCATGACGCAGCGGCGTTCGCCATCGCCGGCGTGCCGATGGGAATGATTTTCATTCGCAATGAGAACGGCAGCCACAATCCGGCAGAGGCGATGGAGATCTCCGACTTTCTGGATGCAACCGCCGTGTTGACGCGCTGGCTTCATCGCGAGTTGCGCTGACAGCGCAAGCGCGAGTACCAGCTCTCCCGAGGGGGCAGTTGCCCGCTCTCGATTGATGCACTTTCGATGAGGCTGAAATAGTATAAGAAACGACACATTAAGCGGAAGGAAATCGCGGTGAGTGACTTTGATCTCGTTCTTCAAGGCAACGTTGTTCTTGCCGACCAGGTGAGAGAGGGGTGGGTCGCCGTGTCCGATGGGCGCGTGGCATTGTTGGGAAGTGGAGCCCCGCCTGCCGCACGCGAGCGGCACGGACTAAAAGGTGCGTGGATATTCCCAGGCGCGATCGACGCTCAGGTCCACTGCAGAAGTCAGAAGAATCAAGAGGGCTTCGAGAAGGCCACAAAAGCCGCGGCTGCAGGCGGTGTGACCACTATCTGCGATATGCCCTTTGACGAAGATAACCTGATTTGCAACGTGCAACGATTTGATGCCAAACGAGCCGATGCAGAAGCTGAAGCTCACGTTGACGTTGCGTTGTTCGCCACGATCGATCCCTCCGTCGGAATAGATGTGATCCCGGAAATGGCGACCGCAGGCGCATGTGCATTCAAATTCAGCACATTTGAAGCCCATCCGACGAGGTTTCCCCGAACACCAACTCCCGTGTTGGTGGAGGCGTTTCGCAGTGTTGCGCAGACCGGACTGATTGCCTGCGCGCACAACGAGAACCAGGAGGTTATCGCCGACATGTTGGCGCGGGCCGCCAAGGCCGGGATGACCGGTCCGGAAGTGCACGCATATACACGACCGCCGATCAATGAAGCCCTGGCGATGCTAGAAATCTACGAAGCTGGCGTTGCTTCCGGCGCTCACGCGCATGTTGTACACTGCTCGATAAGCCGCGGCATCGAAATCTGCGAGGCTTACAAGCGTCAGGGACATCCGGTAAGCGTCGAGGTGCTTTTGCCTTTCCTTTTCCTCACGGAAAAGGACGTGGCGAAGCATGGCGCCAAGGCAAAGATCAATCCTCCTGTGCGCACGGCTGACGAACGAGAGAAGCTTTGGCAGCATGTAGTCGCCGGCCAGGTCGACCTCGTGTCTACCGACCACGTCGCCTGGTCCGCTGACCGAAAGTCAAATCCGGAGATGCTTAAGAACAATTCGGGATTCCCCGGCCTTGAGCTTCTGCTGCCGCTCTTCGTCACGGGGTGCCTGGAGCGCAACGTCAATCTGGCGGTTGTCAGTCGTTGCCTGGCTTTCAATCCTGCCCGTCATTTCCGGTTTGCTTCGAAGGGAGCGCTGGAGATTGGGCGTGACGCGGACATTGCTGTTGTTGAGCCGTCGGAATGGACCTATGATCCGACGGCCGGCGTGACCTGCGTCGATTGGAGCCCGTATATCGGTCGGAAAATGAAGGCGCGCGTCGCTTCGACGTGGCGCCGAGGAGAACTGGTGTTCGACGGATCGAATGTTCGATCGAAGCCCGGAAGTGGCAAGTTTGTCAGGCCGTTTCTGGGAAGCCGCCTGCCCAACCGATGACGATTTAACCCGTCTCGTTGAGCGCGGAGCGAATGTCAGTGACGATCAATTTTGCCAGCTTTGACAGTGGGCGATCGCTGGCATGGACGATGAACGCGCCAATCGAGATCGCGGGCAACAGCGGTTTCACAACGACGTTGGGTGAGGTTAGAGTTCTTGCTGAATACTCGTCAACAATGGCGAGTGGTGCACCACTTTCCACCAACGCGCATGCCGTAGCGCAAAAGCGGGCTTCGATACCCCAAGATAATGGTTCTCCCAGCGCCGCTACCGTCCGGTCGATTAGGTCACCCAGGACTGTTCCTCGTTCGAGGCGGACGATACTTACGCCTCTCAGATCAGAAATCCTTATCGCGTTTTGGCTCGCGAGCGGGTGGTCGTGGCGCACGACACATACAAGTTGTCCACGATGGACCGGGACACCGATGAGATTCGGGTGTTCTCCGAATTCCAGCACCAGTCCAATTTCGGCAACGCTACGCGCAACGTGATGAAAGATGGTCTCTCGTTCGCGGATATCGATTGAGATCCTGATGCCGGGCCGCCTAGCTGCAAAAGAGTGAATGGCTTGCGGCAGCACCGAATTGCCAAGGCTAGGCGTCGCCGCGATCCGGAGCGAGCCAAATCGGCCTTGCTTAAGGTCCTCGACTTTTCGCTGCAACGATCCGAACAGCAGGAAGATGGAGGAGCTTTCAGCATAGAGCGACAGCGCCTCTTCGGTCGGGATAAGGCGTCCGCGCACCCGCTGGAACAGCTCCATTCCCAACTGGTCCTCGGTGTGCTGAATCAGCAGGCTAACGGCCGGTTGGCTGATTTGCAGCAAATGCGCGGCCCCCTTCGTCGTCCCTGTTTCGACAACAGCGCGGAATACTTCGAGTTGGCGCAGCTTCATGTCTTGTCTCAAACCATCTGGCCCATGCACCACGTGCAGCGGCTCAACCTATCGAAAATTGGCAGATCACTAACGAACGAGCCTAAACGGCAATGGTATGCCAAGGCAAACTGTATACGGTAATTTTATATCTCTAGTCGGTTTTTTATTGGCGTCTTTGGGAGCGATTTGAGACAGATAGAGGCGTGATATACCCGTTATCCTGCATGAGCAGACTTGGCCGCCGCTACAATTCGGACCGGCATCACAAGTCTAACAGCGCAAATCGCGAGTTCGCCAGGAAGCGGAAGCGGTGATCGAAAAGTCGAGGGCTGCCGTTGACGCGGGCGTACGGTAGTTCTGAATGTTCACTAGGACGGGGGATCCGCTCCATGAAAAATTGGCGTGAGGTCATGACGCGTTCTAAGACTATAGAGGCGGCGCGGGTTTTGCTTAGGCCGTCCTTTAATCGTCGATAACAAGAAGAAATTGTGGTCAGCGTGGTGCAACGCGCGATCTTCAGACCGCTTCTGGGAGTCTCGATGTGGTAGATCTCGTTCAACTTCTCATCGCCGGCATCACGGTCGGTGTCGTCTACGGTTTAATCGCGTTGGGATTCTCAATTATCTGTAACGCCTCGGATGTCATCAACCTCGCGCAGGGCGAGTTCGTGATGATCGGTGGTATGGCGACGGTTTCGCTACTGGCGCTAGGTTTTAGTCTGCCGATTGCTGTTCTGTTGGCGATAATTTGCGCGATTGCAGTTGGTTTGATCTTCGAGAAGATTGCGATCGAGCCCGCGCTTGGATCCGGCACTACCAATCTCATTATCATTACAATCGGTTTATCGATTTTGTTGCGCGGTGCGGCCCTTCTTCTTTGGGGCAAAGATTTCCACTCGATCCCAGCATTCAGCGGTGTCGAGCCGGTCCGTTTTTTGTCGGCATCCGTGGTGCCTCAGACATTCTGGATCTTGGGGGTTACCTTGGTCCTCGTTGTTGCACTTTGGGTATTCTTCAGCCGATCTAAACTTGGAACGGCTTTCCGCGCTGTCTCAGACAATCCTGTCGCGGCAAGGATCGTTGGAATTGAGCCGCGCTTTATCATCACCCTTGCTTTCGGTCTTTCAGCAGCAGTTGGGGCCACTGCCGGCATTCTCGTGGCACCGGTTACTTTGACCTCATACGAGGTCGGGATCATGCTGGGATTGAAGGGGTTCAGCGCCGCAATTTTGGGTGGGTTGCAAAGTCCATTTGGTGCCTTCCTCGGCGGGATTGTCTTTGGTGTCATTGAGACGCTCGCGGCAGGCTACATTACTTCGGCCTACAAAGACGCAATCTCCTTCCTCGTTATCTTGCTTGTCATCTTTGTTCGTCCGCAGGGCTTTTTTGGCGGCGCTGTGAGGCATCGCGTATGAGAACCTTTGTTGAGCGTTTCGGTCCGATAGCGACGCTAGTTCTGATTGTCGCTTGTTTGCCTGTGTTCCTCCCAAATAGCTTTTACGTCGAAGTCGCGATCCTCATTGCGGTGAATGCGATTGTTTGCGTTGGTCTCAATCTGCTCTTTGGTTATGCCGGGCAGATCAGCTTGGGCCATGCCGCCTTTTTCGGTCTCGGAGCTTACTCATCGGCGCTGATTGCCATGCAGGGGATTCCATCGCTCCTGGCTATTCTCCTTGCTGTCCTGGGCGTGGCTGCCTTCGCCTATCTGATTGGGCGACCAATTCTAAAGCTGGCCGGACATTATCTTGCGATGGCAACGCTCGGTATTGGGTTGGTCGTCTGGACGTTCTTTTCGCGTGAGATCAGCTTGACAGGCGGTCCTGATGGAATGGCGGTTTCACCGTTCCGCATTGGGGGGCTTTCGATCACCACTCATATGGCGTGGTACTGGATAATTGGCAGTACGCTTGTTTTGACGGTGGCCTTCGCTGAGCGATTGGTGAGATCGCCGATCGGCAGGGCGCTGCGCGCTATTCGCGGATCGGAAGTTGCAGCGAAAGCCAGTGGCATCGACGTAGCCGGTTACAAAGTCTTTGTGTTCACGTTGTCGGCTGTACTGGCGAGCCTGGCGGGAAGTCTCTATGCAATGTTTGCGCAGTTCATCACTCCAGCGGAGGCAACATTCTTCCGTTCAGTCGAATTCGTTACGATGATAGTGCTTGGAGGTTTGGCGTCGATTTACGGTGCGGTCGTCGGTGCGGCGATATTGACGTTGCTGCCGCATCTTTTCGCACGTCTGCATGACTATGAGATGGTTGTAATCGGAGCGATTCTTGTTCTCTGCATGGTACTCCTCCCGCAGGGGTTGGTCCCGACTATCGCCAAGTTTGTAAGGGAACGGCGTCGATGACGAACGATTGCGTTCTTAAGATTGAAGGCGTCACCAAGCATTTCGGCGGCGTCTATGCTTTGACGGACGTTAGCTTCGACGTCAAGGCGGGGCACGTCCAGGCCATTATTGGTCCGAACGGAGCTGGCAAGACGACGCTCCTCAACGTGATATCTGGCATCAATCAACCGAATGCCGGGCGGGTCATTCTCGAAGGCAAAGACGTGACCGGGCTGCCATCGAACAAGTTGGCTGAAGCCGGTGTGGCGCGTACGTTTCAAACGCCTCAGATCTTCCAGCACATGACGGCTTTGGAGAACGTTGTTGTCGGTTCGCATTTGTTCACGGATCGCAATCTTCTGACGTCGATTTCGAATACGAAGGGGTTCCGGCAAAGCGAAGCGGAGCTTTTTCGGTTTGCTAAACAGTTGATGATCGACGTTGGTCTTGAGCACCGTATCAATGAGCATGCGTCGCAAATGCCCTATGGCGAGTTGAAGCGCTTGGAAGTCGCGCGTGCGCTGGCGCTGCATCCGAAGCTGCTGTTGCTGGATGAGCCTGCAGCTGGCCTAAATCACTCAGAGTCCAGTCAGATTGGCGCGATTATCCGCGGGCTGCCGAGCAAGGGTGTTACGCCTATTCTCATCGAACACGATATGAAACTGGTGATGAAGATTTCGGATCGTGTTCAGGTTCTTGAGTCCGGGCGTACGCTTTCGAATGGTACACCGGATGAAGTTCGGTCTGATCCTAAGGTTATTGACGCATATCTTGGAGCGGCGGACGAAAACGAGCTCTCTCTCAATGAGAAAAGGGTGGGCTGATGTTGCTTCGCTTGCAAGGAGTGTCGGCGCGCTACGGAGCAGTTGAAGCGCTGAAGAACCTTTCGCTCGAGGTCGGCGAAGGTGAACTTGTCTCGTTGATTGGCGCCAATGGTGCAGGCAAAACAACGACGATCCGAGCAATTGCGGGACTTTGTCACGTTTCGGCAGGGGATATTCAGTTTGATGGCCGCAGTATCAGCAAGCTCTCCACGGCCAAGCGTGTCAGCAGCGGCATCTGTCAGTCGCCGGAAGGGCGCATGGTCTTTCCGACGCTCTCCGTTGACGAAAATCTATCGATGGGCGCTTACAGCCGATCTGACAGCGACATTGAGGGTGACCGCGCCAAGGTTTACGAGCTGTTTCCCGCTCTGTCGCAAAAGAAGTCGCAGTCGGCGGGCTTTCTTTCAGGCGGCCAGCAACAGATGCTCGCGATCGGGCGGGCATTGATGGCTCGTCCTCGGCTTCTTTTGCTCGATGAGCCCAGCATGGGGGTCGCGCCGCTGCTCGTGAAGGAGATCTTTCAAAAGATCGTGGGGTTGAGAAAGTCGCGAGGCCTGTCCATTCTTCTTGTTGAGCAGAATGCGCAGCTAGCCCTGTCGATTTCGGATCGCACGTATGTCCTTGAGGCTGGCCGTCTGTTTCTGGAAGGGTCCTCAAAGGATCTCGCCAAGAACCCCACCATTCGCTCCGCATATCTCGGGTTGTAGGCCAAGCTCGAGCGGCATCGTTGGCTAGTTCGGGGCCCTTCAGCGCACACTTGTTTTACAGGTGCATCAAAACGTTGCGATTCGCTAACATCCTATATGTAGCGCTTATACGCAGACCCCTCTTTTTTACTGGACGCCGTTGGCTCGATTCCAGAGACTTGTTGAAAAGAAAGCCAGCGGCTTGCTGGTTCGAAGTGCGAATAGGGTTCGGTGTTGTAGTTTAGACAGGGGGATTGTTATGAGCTGGAAAACTTGGATTGCGGGAACTTGCGTCGTATCAAGCATTGTGACGTCGGCTCTTGAAGCTGCGTACGCTCAGACAAAGGAGCCTCTGTTGTTGGGCGGAACGTTCTCGACAACGGGACCCGTATCGTTTCTTGGCGATCCTGAACAAAAGGCCGTTGATCTCTGGGTCAAGAAGACTAACAACGAGGGCGGCATCAACGGTCGCAAAATCAAGTTCACATGGTATGACGACGGTGGCGACGCCAGGAAGGCGACCGCAAACGTTCGTCGACTGATCAATGATGACAAGATAACTGTGCTTGTCGGTGGATCGACGACCGGAGCGACGATGGCGATAGCTCCGATCGTTGAAGACGCAAAGATTCCATTCGTATCGGTCGCCGGCGGCACGGTGATCACGACACCGCCGAAGAAGTGGGTGTTTGCGTCGTCCTTCACTGACCGCCTTGTGGTCGAAGGCCTGTTTGCTGACTTCAAGGCGAAGAACTTGCTGAAGGTCGGCCTACTCTCCGGACCGGGCGGCTTCGATCAGTCATGTCGCGGCAGCGCGAAGGCCCTGGCGCCGACCGTCGGCTTGACGATTTCTTCGGACGAACTGCATGGCGATGGCGACACAGACATGACGGCGCAGTTCTTGAATATCCGCAATGCCAATATCGACGTTGTGCTTTACTGCGGGTTTGGCACGCCGACCTCAATTGTCGCACGCAATCATAAGCGTCTCGCTATCAAGCAGCCGCTCTATATGACGACCGGAGCGGCTTCAAAGCAGTTCATTAAGGGCGCCGAGGGCGCTGCTCAAGGCGTGAAGCTTGGCGTATCGGCTGTTCAGATTTCGTCCCAGCTTCCCAACGGACATCCGCAAAAGGCGGTAACGGAGGAGTTCATTAAGCTGTACTCAACCGCGTTCGGTGGCGAGGTGTCGCTGTTTGCGGCGGCAGGCTACGACGCCGGCTTGATTGTCGGAGACGCGCTGGCCCGCGCTGACAGCGTAAATTCGGAAAAGGTTCGCGACGCCATTGAGACAATCAAAGGCCTCAAGGTGATCGACGGAACATTGAACATGAGCCCCGAAAATCATCTCGGTCTCGATGCCTCCGGCCTCATGTTGGTCGAGGTTGATGGCGATGACTTCAAGCTTTTGAAATGAGGATCCGGCGGCTGCCGTGGCCGATATGGCTGCGGCAGCCGTTTGTCTTTCGAGAATTGTTGAAGAATGGTGATCGGAGTGAAGCGCCCCCCAGCACGAGAGATCAAGGAGATGCCAGCGATCGCCGGTGTTGGCCTCGCGACTGCAAAGGCGGGCATTAGATATCCGGATCGCTCCGATGTCATGCTCATGTGCATGTCGCCGGGCTCCTCGATCGCGGGAGTTTTCACCACGTCGCGCACAGCGTCCCCACCTGTGAAGTGGTGTCGAGAAAACCTTAAGGGAGGGGTGGTTCGCGCGATCGTCGTTAATTCGGGCAATGCGAACGCGTTCACCGGCGCGACTGGTCGCGAGATTGTACGAGAAACCGCAGCTCAGACCGCCGAGCTCCTCAATTGCAGTGCTTCAGAAGTTTTCGTTGCATCGACGGGCATCATCGGCGAGCCGCCACCGCTCAGCAAGCTTCTGCAGGCATTGCCAGTCCTGGCTGGTAGCATTGCTCCAACCAAGTGGATGGAGGCCGCAACAGCCATCCGTACCACCGATAGCTATGAGAAGGTCTCGACCAAGACCATCAAGTGCCTTGACGAGACGGTGACAATTAATGGGATTGCAAAAGGCGCTGGCATGGTCGCCCCGCAGATGGCGACGACGCTTGCGTTCATTGCAACTGATGCTGCGATCGAGCACTCGGTCCTTCAGAACTGCCTGCGGAGCGCGATTGACAAGTCCTTCAACTGCATTTCGATCGATGGCGACACATCGACGAGCGACACCATCTTGATGGTCGCGACTGGTGCGTCAAAGGCTCCGCTGGCGAAGGATGAACAATTTCTGGCGGCCTTTCAGAAGCAGCTCGATGAGCTCTGTCTTGAGCTGGCGCTTCAAGTTGTTAGCGATGGCGAAGGCGCAACGAAGCTCATCGAGATCTCCGTTTCGGGCGCTTTGGATGCTGCTGCTGCGCACCGCGTCGCGATGAGTATTGCCAATTCCCCTCTCGTCAAGGCGGCCATTGGTGGAGGCGATGCGAATTGGGGTCGCATTATTATGGCGGCTGGCAAAGCCGGTGTCGAGTTCGACCAGGCGGCCTTGAATTTGAAGATTGGCGGGATACCTGTCGCTAGCAAGGGTGAAAAATTAGACGGTTTTCATGAGAATCAGCTGTCTACTCATATGAAGCAGAGCGCGATCCTTGTTGAGTTGGACTTAGGACTTGCGCAGGGAAAAGCTACAGTTTGGACTTGTGATCTCACGGAAGAGTATGTCCGTGCAAATGGATCCTATCGCACTTAAACGGGGCCGATCAATGGCTCCATCATGTTCCACCTGCTAACCGATACACGGGTGAATGCACGGCTACAGTTTGATTTGGCACTTAGGTCAACGGTGCAATTCGCGAACTATAATTTACGGTAATGCCGCTCACTAAACTCGAATTCGACATTCGAGCTGAGGTCAATTAGGTAATAGAGAGAATGGCCGGGTCTCTTTTTGATGGAGACCCGTATGTAAACAAATGAAGACGCCGGGTATCCGAGGGGATGTTTAAGTTGAATGGTGCAGCGCGCTCAAAACGTCAGCTTGGCCCCAAATAGTTGACCGTCTAGTCCAGTGCGCCCAGGGAGCGCATGCGGAATAGCGTTTTACGAGAACCACACAAACGCAAGATTGGAGAAACAAGTGACTTCCATGAAATTCGGAATCAACTTCATGCCGACCGCCCCAGCGATGGAGGTCGTTGAGTGGGCGAAAGAGGTCGAGCGTGGCGGCTTCGATTTGCTCGGCATCGCGGACTCTCAATCAATTTGCCGCGATGTCTATGTGACTCTGGCGATGTGTGCGGCCAACACGGAGCGCCTACGCTTCGGTCCACGCGTCATTACACCGCTCACGCGCCATCCTGCCGTAGCCGCGTGCGCGGCGGCGACACTGGAAGAGCTCGCACCGGGACGAACGATGCTGGCAATTGGCACCGGGGACAGCGCCGCCTTCAATCTCGGCCTCAAGCCAGCGACACTTGGTCAGCTAAGTGAGTATGCGGTTGCGATCCGTGAACTGATGACATCCGGGACCACGGTGTATCAGGGTAAGAAAGCCAGATTGACATGGGGCCATTCGCCCGTGCCGATCTTTTTGGCAGCTTCCGGACCTAAAACCCTTCACCTGGCGGGTCTGATTGCCGATGGGGTCGTCGTTCGAACGGGCATCACGCCCGACATCATCCGGGATTCGATCGCGCACATCCATGCTGGCGCTCGCGAGGCAGGTCGAGACCCCTCGTCCATCGACATATGGTGGTGGCCCGATGTCAATATTGCAGGGACTTATCGCGAGGCGGTGACTGAGATCACTATGTCATTAGCGGCGGCTGGTAATCACATGACCCGCTTCACGACAGAGGGAAAACACATCCCGCCCGAACTCCTGCCAAAGCTCCAGGAATTGGGCAAGCGTTATGTTTTCGAAGAGCACGTTGCGGTAGGAAGTGCCAACTGCCGCCTGATTGAGGAGTTAGGTCTGATCGATTATCTCGCCGACCGGTTCGCGATTGTCGGAACCGAAGCCGACTGTGTTAAGAAGCTTGAGGCCGCTGCTGAAGCGGGTGCAAATCAGATATGGATAGGATTGCATTTCGGCGATAAGCATCGGTTCATGCGCGAGTGGGCGGCAAAGATCATTCCCGCATTCAAGTGAGATGGACACGACCGTCTGCATTGGACAGTTCGGTTGGATTGAACGAGCGGCGTTCTGATAGGTTGAAGCGGTCTTCCCGGAGCAGACCGCTTCAAGGCGTCTCGGTTAGCTGGCGTGTCAATTTAGCAGATCTTGCAATGACAGCCTCGTAGCCGCATTGTGCCCCGCCGTTCACATCAATTCGGCGTGATTTATGAAGCATCGGTCGGTTGAGAACAGATCGACCGGTGCTGTCCGATCAACTTATCGATCCGTGGCGAGTCGAGAGCCGAGCGAAGGCTATTCGTCAGCTTTGCTGTGGCTGCGACCCGCTGCAGGGAGGTCGGAGTGCAATGCGTTTAAGATCGATCATGACGAGATCAGCGCAGTAACCCACCTGATCTCCAATCTGATCAATGCGGTGGGAGAGCTCGTATGCCGCTACGACCCGGCAACACGGTGATCGTAGATGGCTTATTGTTCAACGAGGCTTCAGTGTTTGGCGCTGCTCGGCTCCTACATCAAACGTATTAGGCGCACGGTCAGCGAATATCAAATCGATATAGGCCGCCATAAAATCTAATTTGCCCGCGCAGAGCCGGTGCGTTTACGTAACGGACTATTTAGGGCGGAGTAGTCTGTGACTATAAGAATTGCGATTGCCAAGGAAATCGATGCAGCGGAGCCGCGTGTCGCGGCGACTCCTGATAGCGTCAAGAAGTTCAAGGCGCTGGGCGTCGATATCGCGATCGAGCCGGGAGCGGGCGTCAAGTCGGGCCTGCCCGATTCCGAATTCACCGCGGCCGGCGCTACCGTCAGCGCCGATGCATTGAAAGATGCCGACATCATCATCAAGGTGAAGCGGCCGGAGGCGAGCGAACTCTCCCAGTGCAAGCGCGGCGCGCTGGTAATCGCCATCATGGACCCCTACGGCAACGAGGCGGCGCTGAAGACGATCGCGGATGCCGGCGTTTCTGCCTTCGCGATGGAATTGATGCCGCGCATCACCCGCGCGCAGGTGATGGACGTGTTGTCGTCGCAGGCCAACCTCGCCGGCTACCGCGCGGTGATCGAGGCAGCTGAGGCCTTTGGCCGCGCCTTCCCGATGATGATGACCGCGGCGGGCACGGTTCCCGCGGCAAAAGTGTTCGTGATGGGCGTCGGCGTCGCCGGCCTGCAGGCGATCGCGACCGCGCGCCGGCTTGGCGCCGTCGTCACCGCAACCGACGTGCGGCCCGCCACCAAAGAGCAGGTCGAAAGTCTCGGCGCCAAATTTCTCGCGGTCGAGGACGAGGAATTCAAGAACGCCCAGACCGCCGGCGGCTACGCCAAGGAAATGTCGAAAGAGTATCAGGCCAAGCAGGCCGCGCTGACCGCCGAGCACATCAAGAAGCAGGACATCATCATCACCACCGCGCTGATCCCGGGGCGGCCGGCGCCGCGTCTGGTCTCGGCCGACATGGTGAAGTCGATGAAGCCCGGCTCGGTTCTGGTCGATCTCGCGATCGAACGCGGCGGCAATGTAGAGGGCGCCAAGCCCGGAATCGTCGTCGATGCCGATGGCGTCAAGATCGTCGGCTACACCAATGTCGCCGGCCGAGTCGCGCAGTCGGCCTCGAGCCTTTACGCCCGCAACCTGTTTTCCTTCATCGAGACCATGGTCGACAAGCCGAACAAGGCGCTCGCGGTCAATTGGGACGACGAACTGGTCAAGGCCACCGCGCTGACCAGAGACGGCGCCGTCATCCATCCGAACTTCCAGCCTAAATAGCCAGCCCAGGAGAGCCGCCATGGATCATATTGCACAGGCCGTCGATCCCTTCGTGTTCCGGCTGTCGATCTTCGTCCTTGCCGTTTTCGTCGGCTATTTCGTGGTCTGGTCGGTGACCCCCGCGCTGCATACGCCGCTGATGTCGGTGACCAACGCGATCTCGTCGGTGATCGTGGTCGGCGCGCTGCTCGCGGTCGGCGTTCCCATGATCTCGAGCGGCTCAGGCTGGGCGCGCGGCTTCGGCTTCATCGCGCTGATCTTCGCTTGCGTGAATATCTTCGGCGGCTTCCTTGTCACCCAGCGCATGCTGGCGATGTACAAGAAGAAGGTAAAGTGAGCGGCGTGCACCTCGGGGTGGCGAAGACAATAGGGGACCTGAGATGAACGCCAATCTGGCTGCATTATTGTATCTCGTGGCGGGTGTGCTGTTCATCCTGTCACTGCGCGGCTTGTCCAGTCCGGCATCGTCCCGCCAGGGCAATTTGTTCGGCATGGTCGGCATGGCGATCGCGGTCGCGACCACGCTCGCCAGTCATCCGCCGGCGGACGGCCTCGCCTGGGTGCTGGTGATCCTCGGCATCGCCATCGGCGGCGGCATCGGTGCCGTGATCGCGCGGCGGGTGCCGATGACCTCGATGCCGGAACTGGTCGCCGCCTTCCACTCGCTGGTCGGTATGGCCGCGGTGCTGGTGGCCGCCGGCGCGTTCTACGCGCCCGAAGCGTTCGACATCGGCAAGCCCGGGCAGATCCACGCCGCGAGCCTGATCGAAATGTCGCTCGGCGTCGCGATCGGTGCGCTGACCTTCACCGGCTCCGTGATCGCGTTCCTGAAACTGTCCGGCCGCATGAGCGGCGCGCCGATCATCCTGCCGGCGCGCCACATCATCAACATCGCGCTGGCTCTGGCGCTGGTGTTCTTCATCTTCGGCCTGGTGCGGTCCGGCAGCGCTCTCGACTTCTGGCTGATCACGATCATCGCGCTGGTACTCGGCGTGCTCATGATCATTCCGATCGGCGGCGCCGACATGCCGGTCGTGATCTCGATGCTGAACTCCTATTCCGGCTGGGCCGCGGCCGGCATCGGCTTCACGCTCGGCAATTCCGCACTGATCATCACCGGCGCGCTGGTCGGCTCGTCGGGCGCGATCCTGTCCTACATCATGTGCCACGCGATGAACCGTTCCTTCATCTCGGTCATTCTCGGCGGCTTCGGCGGTGAGACCGCGGCGGCCGGCGGTGGCGGTGGCGAGCAGAAGCCCGCCAAACTCGGCTCGGCCGACGACGCGGCCTTCATCATGAAGAACGCGCAGAAGGTGATCATCGTGCCCGGCTACGGCATGGCGGTGGCGCAGGCCCAGCATGCGCTGCGCGAAATGGGCGATCTGCTGAAGAAGGAGGGCGTCGAGGTAAAGTACGCCATCCACCCGGTCGCGGGCCGCATGCCCGGCCACATGAACGTGCTGCTGGCCGAAGCCAACGTGCCCTATGACGAGGTGTTCGAACTGGAGGACATCAACTCCGAATTCGCCCAGGCCGACATCGCCTTCGTGATCGGCGCTAACGACGTCACCAATCCGGCGGCCGAGGACGACAAGACCTCGCCGATCTACGGCATGCCGGTGCTGCAGGTCTGGAAGGCCGGAACCGTGATGTTCATCAAGCGCTCGCTGGCATCGGGCTATGCCGGCATCGACAATCCCTTGTTCTATCGCGACAACACCATGATGCTGCTCGGCGACGCCAAGAAGGTGACCGAGAACATCGTCAAGGGGATGTAGACTGCATTTACAATCAGCTGAAGAAAGTGAGGCACGCGGTGCCAGCTAACATGGATGGTTCGATTGAGTTGGAGGTTCCAAAAAGTCTTGTTTGGGAAAACTTGAACTATCCTGACGACCTCAGACAATGCATTCGCCGGATGCGAAAGCCTTGAGAGAGACGGGATGTCGGTTTACGGGCGGTTGCTAAGCAAAATCAGACCGGTTTCCGCGCGTTTCACGGGTGCAGTGTCCACGTTTCATCGCGCGGATGGCCGGCGCTAAAGCAAAGTAGAATCAGCGAGATTAATGATGGTCAAGTATACGGATATCGGCGTCGAAACCAGGGGTCACATCGGCATTATCGAGCTTCAGAAGCCGCCACTGAACTTCTTCGACGCGGTGCTGATCCAGCAAATCGCGAATGCGCTTGATGAGTTTGATGCCAACGTCGACATCCGGGCAAGCGTTCTCTGCGCGCAGGGCAAGGCGTTCTGCGCCGGTGCGGACTTCAAGGATCCGAACCGTCAGGAGACTGTTGCAAGCGAAGCGGCTAAGCAGGGCGATCCCGCCGACAACCTGGGTTCCATCAGCCACCTATACATTGAGGCTGTCCGTATCTATCGGGCCAATAAGCCGGTCGTAGCCGCCGTGCATGGTGCAGCCATCGGCGGCGGTCTCGGCCTTGCAGTATCCGCGGACTTCCGCGTCACGTGCCCCGAAGCACGCTTCGTCGCAAACTTCACGAAGCTCGGCTTCCACCCGGGGTTTGGCCTCACCGTTGCGCTTCCTGAACTGATCGGCAAAAATAACGCTGAACTAATGTTCTACACCAGCCGTCGCGTCACCGGCGAAGAGGCGTACCGTATGGGCCTTGCCAACGTACTGGTGCCGCAGGATCAGGTCCGAGCCGAAGCCCTGAAACTCGCTAACGAGATCGCTGAGTGTTCACCGCTCGGCCTGATCTCAACGCGAGCGACAATGCGCGCCGAACTCGCTGACCGCATTCACAAGGCGACTGAGCACGAGCTTAAGGAGCAAACTTGGTTGCGCTCGACAGAGGATTTTAGAGAAGGCGTCAAGGCGACGGCCGAGCGCCGGACGGCAACGTTCCGCGGATGCTGACCAAACGAACGCCGTCATTGAGCTTGTGGACTCGCAGTTTGTTCGGCTCGAGGAATTGGGTACGCGCTCTCAGCGCTGGTGAGGGATATCTTACCCACGCATTGGATGGTTAGTTTCGGAACGATTAGGGCCGTTAACGAACGGCTTGAGCATCGCATACGCCAAGCTGTGGAAAGGCGTCGGAATACTGTGGGCCTTGGCCAGCCGAACCAATTCTCCGCTTATCCCCTCAAGCTCGAGGCGCTTTCCGGCGTCTAGATCGAGCCTCATCGAAGCAACCGCGGTCGGAGGAAAGCTTTGCAGAAACTTCAGCGCATTCTCTGCCATATCATCGGGGAACTTTATGCCCTCCGCTTGACCGACCGCAATCACCTCTGCGATCGATTGTCTCACATATTGGAGAATGCCTTCGTCGTGGTAAACAACCCCGGCGGGCAGTCGCGACAAGCAATTGATCGCCGCGCCGGTCGCAAGTCCGACAAACTTCATCCAAAGAATTTTATCGATTTCGGGAGAAATCGAGGCATCGACGCCGACGCTCCTCCAAATGTCCACCATAGCTTGCGCGGGGGCCGGCACTTCGCATTCCGGATTTCCGAGGATAACGCGTTCCGCCCCGCCATATGAAATACTGAGTGGTTCGTCGATGCGTGTCACTGAGAAGACTGGTCCGACAGCGATTTTGGAGGGCGGCAGGATGGCCTTAAGATCTCGAAATACATTGATACCGTTCTGGATGGCCACCATAGAACCTGCCGGCCTCAAGGCTGGCAGGGCGGCCGTAGCCGCTGCCTGCAGATCGTAAAGCTTGACGGCCAGAAGGATGGCATCGACATCTTCGATCTCCCGGATGTCGGCCACGGCATTCAGGTTGTCCAATGAAAAGGGCAACCTTCCGTGCGCAATCAGTGGCCCAGATTTCAAAGCCTCCAGCCTGGAACCTCGGGCGACGAACGTTACGTCGGCGCCCCCGAGCTTCAACCACCCTCCATAGAGTAGACCGATGGCACCCGATCCCATGACCGCAACCCGCATTGCTCCTCCTTTTCTGCATTTGCAGCGATCAATCGAGCGTGCACTGCAGCACAAAGCTCAAACCCTCGAGGGGGGTTTGCCGGCCAGCCCCTTTCGGGAGAATATCGTTCCCTGGCTGATGACGAAAAAAGCGGCCCGGGATGCTCGGCAATTGATCAATAGGAGACGTTGCTTCGACCGCGTAAGTTTGAAACGGTGCCTATTCACCGGTAGTATACCGTACCGAACTTTCGATGCCTGAGCTGAAAATGCCGCATGCTCCTTCATCCGTCGTGGAATCCACGCCTACAGCTCGCGTGGATGAACCTGCGCGCGCTGAGGACGCGGCGCTACGCAGCTCACTCGGTGCGCCGAGCCGTGAAGACGTATTGTCGCAGCTATCTAAGATTTTGCAGTCCGCGAGCTTCGGTGGTGCGACACGAACGAAGGGTTTCCTACGGTATATCGTGGAAGAGACGCTTTCGGGAAATGGACACAGGCTCAAGCAGTACAGCATCGCTACTTGCGTTTTGGGAAGAGACAGTGAATTCGACCCGGAAGCGGATCCTGTGGTCCGTCTGGAGGCTGGGAAACTCCGGCGCGTGCTTGAGAATTACTATTTGCGCGAAGGATCAACCGATGTCGTAGAGATATCGGTCCCGAAGGGCAGCTATATTCCGTCGTTCAGATTTCAATCGCGTCGGTCCGAACCCGCGTACTCGGCGAACTCAACGAAACTTCAGCCAGACGCAACTCGAATGATCGTCGTGACGCCCAGTGGGCCGTTTGAAAGCAACGATTGTCGAAGTATTACGACGGGACTGTTTGAGCAATTGGTGGTTGAACTCGCCCGCTACAGTGACGTGTCGGTCGATTCTTGCGACGGCGCTGCGTTGTCGGCGGGCGGAAGAGTTACTCCGATCACTCTTGGACGAGAATCTAACGCGCGCTTCGTGATAACGAGTGGAAATCGACAGAGCGGCACGAAAGTTCGCGTAACCGTTCGCCTGCATGATGCGCAGAGCGAGTCGATCATCTGGACGGAATCGTGCGATTTTGACGTCGCTCAGGATTCCATTATGGAACTCCAGGACAAAGTAGCTCGGCGAGTGGCTGCCGATATTGCCGATTACCACGGAGTGATAGGTCGCTTGCTAAGCTTGCAGTCGGTTTGCGCCGAAGGCGAAGCATGGTCTGTGCAGAACGCGATTCAGAAGCATCGATATTTGGCTCGTGTCACCAACGAGAGTGTGTATCGAAGGGCTCGCTCCGATCTGGAGCATGGCATCAACGTGGCTCCCTACAATGCGATGATGTGGGCGGCTCTCGCCCACACTGTCTTTGCTGGAAATATCCTTGGCTTTAGTGACGATGCAGATTGGCTAAGTCTAGTCGATAGATATGCGCAACGGTCATTTGAGTTGGATAGAAAATGCGCTTTTGGTCATGTCGTCGCAGCGACACTTGGCGTTTATCACCGCGATCGTGAGGGGGTGATCGAAACTTGCCGTCACATCATGGAAGATAATCCTCACGCGCCAAGCACACGATTGAGTGCGGGATTCTTCCGATCGTTGGCGGGTGATTGGGATGCCGGTGAGCAGATGATTTCTTCGGCGCTTGAAATGATCACCTATCCGCCGGGGTGGGCGTTTCGAACGACTTTTTTAAATGCCTACCGGCAAAAAGATTACAACCGGGCGCTTTACGAGATCAAGAAATACCCCGCGGCTGAGCAGTTTACGCCCCCATTGCTGAAAGCGGCCGCGTTGGGGCAGCTCGGTCGTAAGGATGAAGCTCAACTGGCGATCGCCGAGGTATTCCGAATCTGCCCGCAGTTCGTGAAGCTTTCCGAGAGGTATTTCCGCTATCTTTCGTGTTTCGATCCTCTATCGGATCACTTGAAGGAGGGGCTTCATAACGGTGGTCTCTCGCTCTGAGACGCAAATACCGTTCCGCTCCTGCCGCCGGTCTGACTTTCAGGCTTCCGTAGCATACTTTTCCCGACGGTAGTGCACCTTCCGTGAACCGGCGGGATGCCTTCTAGTTCGTAGTTCGGCCTCAAGGGGCCCGTTCAGGAAATGAGCGGCTCGGCAGCAGATGCTCCGGCGCAACGAAGCGAAGGTGAACCCATGATCAAGTCTACCCTGCAGGCGCTTCTGTTTTTGGTCGCCGCTCTGATCTCTTTTGATGCCTCTTTCCCAGTTCTCGCCCAAGACTTTAAAGGTGAGGGCGGCAAGGTCCGTATCCTTTCGTTTCCGACCGGGAATGATTATCCGTTCCGGACGATCACCAAGCTCGGCCTGGACAAAAAGTACGGTTTTGAACTTGAAAACGTTGCAGTCCAACCCGGGGGAGCCGCGGTCACCGCTTTGCGCGCTGGCGCCGCAGAGGGAGGACTCATGAACTGGCTCGAGGTAGCGCGTGTTCGCGCGAACGGAGACCAGATCACGGCCGTTCTGCCCTTTATCAAGATGCCAAACGTCTGGGTAGCGCCTAAGAACTCGACTGCAAAGGACCTTCCTGGTCTAAAAGGCCTTAAAGTGGGTACCTACAATCGGTTTACCCCGGAATGGGTTCTCTATCTCGCGGTGGCAAAATCGAAGTATGGCTACGATCCGCGGTCGGAAAGCACAGTCCAAGAGGCGGGCCCGGGGCTCCTTCGTGGCCTTCTGGACCAAAAGCAGCTCGACAGCGCTTTTATCTTCTACAATCTCGCGATGCCGATGGTTGCTACAGGAGAGTACAAGATCCTGTTCACGAGCCGGGATCTCCTTGAGGGCCTGAATATTCCGACCACCATTATGCTGACCTCCGTCGCATTCCGGGAAGAGTACATTCGCACTCACCCAAAAAACGTAAGGGCGTTTGTGCTCGCCTATCAAGAGGCAGTGCAGTATCTGCGTAAGAACGACGAGATCTGGACGGAGCTGTTAGCGAAGCAGTCCATCACTGATCCAAAAGTCGTTGATCTGATGCGCGACTGGAGCCGTGACGTTACTCTCGAGAAGTTCTCTGACGACCCAATGTCGGAGACAAAGAAGCTTTTTGATACGCTTTACGCTGCTGGTGGAAAAGAGGCGACGGGTATCGATCAACTGCCAGCTGGCATTTTCAATACAGAAATCTCGAAGTAAGTCGCTCATGACTGGAATGTTTAAGAGCGATGTCTCGGTCAAGGCTGCATCGATCGGCTTGTTACTGCTCTTGTGGTATGCTGCAGCGCTGCTCCCGGCAAAGCCGATCTTTCCGCCGCCACATGTTATACTCGGCTACCTCATCCAAGATTTGCAGGGGCGGGTCATCTGGGAGCATCTGGTTATTACGTTGACCAGGATTTTTCTGAGTTTCGCCCTGGCTATGGCTGTTGCCGTCCCTTTCGGAATCGCGCTCGGCTTCTCATCGCTGGTGCAAAGGCTCTTCGGATCGTGGGTCACTATCGGATTGATGACGCCAAGCCTAGTCTTCATCATTCTTGCCTACACGTCCATGGGCCTGAACGAAGCGGCGGCGGTGATTGCAGCAGCCTTGTCCGTCGTCTGGGTTCTGACGATCAACATCTGGGAAAGCGCGAAGGCCGTTGATCCGAAGCTGATGCAAATGTCACGCGTATTTGGCCTGGGCACGTACCAGATCGTCAGGCGGGTTACCCTGCCTCAGCTCGCCGCGCCTCTGATGGCATCGGGACGTTTTGGCCTCGGCCTGATCTGGAAAATGGTGCTGTTCGTCGAACTCCTAGGCCGGAGCAACGGCATAGGATATCAGATTGAATACTACTATCAGCTCTTCGATCTTGGGCGAGTTCTCGAATATACGGTTTTCTTTGTGTCGATCATGCTCCTCATCGAGAAGGTAATCGTAGGTAGTCTTGAGCGCCGGCTGTTCCGATGGCGCCCTTCTGTTAGGATTGCTTGAGATGTCCGTATCCATACGCATCGAAGACCTCTGTAAGGACTTTCCGGCAACCTCGCATGGCTCATCTTGGCGGGCACTGGAGCATGTCAACGTCTCGGTTGAACCGGGAGAGTTCGTGACCATCCTGGGTCCCTCGGGATGCGGGAAATCGACCCTGCTCAACGTGTTGAGTGGGCTCGATACCGATTTCCAGGGCGGCGCGGCGATCGAAAGGGATGGTCAACGTACCAAGAAGGCGCGGATCGCCTATCTCTTTCAAGAGCCTCGGCTGCTTCCCTGGCGAACGGTTCGATCGAATATCGAGTTTGCCATGGATGCCGTAGGCATTCCCAGCAGCGAATGGGCCGGTCGATGCACCAAGTGGATCGAGCTCGTTGGCTTAAATGGATTTGCCGACTTCTATCCGCTTCAACTCTCGGGCGGGATGCAGCAGCGGGCCGCCATCGCGAGGGCCTTTGCGGTCGATCCGGAAATACTCCTGATGGACGAGCCCTTCAGTGCGCTCGACGAATTGACCGCACGCCGGATGCGCCAGGAATTGTTGACCCTTTGGGAGGCCAACCGCCGTACGGTGCTTTTCGTCACTCATAATTCGCTTGAGGCGGTCTATCTTTCTGATCGAATCCTCATCATGAAAAAGGGGCCTGGCAGCTACGTTTGCGATGAAGTCAAGCTGGATCATCTGGCGCGGCCGCGCCGGTACGACGATCCGGCCCAGTACGAGACGCAAAAGGACGTGTTGCAGAGATTGATGAAATTCGTGTCTTAGTCGTTGCCTGGCGCAAGGCGTTTTCCCGTCGTGAACGTCGCTGGGGTCCGGGTATCACACGTGAAAACCGTACCGGAGAAAGTAGTTGAAGCCCAGGTCGTTCGAGTACCGCCGTGTGGCCAATCTAGAAGAAGCCTACGAGCTTCTGTCAAAGTACGCTGACGATGCCAAGATCATCGCCGGCGGTCAAAGCCTAGTGCCGATGATGAATTTGAGGCTGGCATCGCCGTCGGTCCTGGTCGATATCGGAGGAATTGACGAACTCAAGCGAACGAGCTGCGATGGTGAAGTGCTCCGTATAGGAAGCTTGACGCGCCACAGGCAGGTCGAGACGGATGAACTCATTGCTCGGAATGCTCCACTGCTTGTCCTGGCCGTTCAGCATGTTGCGCATCTGGCCGTTCGAAACCGCGGAACGTTTGGTGGTAGCATTTGTCACGCGGATCCGGCAGCGGAATTTCCGGCATGCTCTCTTCTGCTCCAAGCCGAGATGGAGTTGGGATCGGTGCGCGGAATTCGCAGCGTACCAGCTAACGAATTCTTCCATGGTCCGTTTATGACCTCGGTCGAAGCCGACGAGGTTCTGCTCGCGGTCAAAATTCGGTCAGCTGCGTCGGACGAGCACTTCGCGTTTCACGAGCTTTCTCGTCGCCAGGGCGACTTTGCGATGTCCGGGGTGGCGGCAAGAGCGAAGTTCGCGCCGCAGCGGATCGAGACGCGCTGGGTCGGCTTCGGGGTGAGCGGTCATCCTATACTGCTGCCGGCTGTGACGGAGCTCTTCACTGAACGAGCTTTTGATGCTGTGAGCGAGTCTGAGGTGAGGGCGGCGGTGGATGATGATCTTCCGGCGGAAGATGATGACGTTGAAAAAGTGATGCTTCAAAGGACCCTGACTTCCGAGCTCGTTCAAAGATGCGCGTCGGATCTTATCGGTTCACGGGAGCGGAGGTCGGGCTAATGGACGATTTCGTTCGCGTTTCTGTTACGGTGAATGGACGCAAGTTTACGCGAGCTGTGTCCCCACGCTTGAGTGCCGCTGATTTTGTCCGGCATGAACTTGGGCTGACTGGGACGCACGTCGGTTGCGAGCATGGTGTTTGTGGCGCTTGTACGATCGTGGTCGACGGTAGCGTTACTCGCGGTTGCCTAATATTCGCGGTGCAGCTTGATGGCAGCGAAGTGGAGACCATCGAGGGAGCGTCCGAAAGCGGCCGCGTCGCCGAACTTCAAGCCGCATTTGTCGAGCGAAATGCGCTCCAGTGCGGGTTTTGTACCCCGGGGATGATCTTGACCGCAGCGGAGTTCGTCGGGAGGCATCACGAGTCAAACCGGGCGGAGATTCGTGAAGCACTTTCGGGCAATATCTGTCGTTGTACGGGCTATGAAGCGATCGTCGACGCAGTCGAGAACGTTTTAAAGGCGAAACGATGATGAAGAGCCAGCGGGCAATCGGTAGCTCACGGCCGCGCGCCGAAGCCAAGGTGCTTGTCCGAGGACAGGGGCAATATCTCGACGATGTCGACATGCCTGGCTTGTTGCACATCGCGTTTCTTCGGTCGCCGTATCCTCATGCGGGTATCGGAGTGATCAACGTCGCCGCAGCGCAGGCCCTCGACGGGGTTGTGAAGGTGGTCACGTGGAACGATTTATCGCCGATTTGTAAAGGTTGGGAAACGTCGCAGACATATGCTGGCTTGTTGATTCGATTGCAGACAGCTTTGGCCGATTCGAAAGTTGTATTTGTTGGTCAACCTGTCGTGGCAGTGGTCGCAGAAACGCGTGCAATTGCCGAGGACGCGATTGAACTGATCGAAGTTGAGTGGAATCCTGAGCCGGCGGCTTGTGAGCTTGATCAGGCGCTAACCGAAGGTAGTGCAACTGCACACACAGATCTGAAGAGCAATCTGGCTTACCATGCCAAGATCGGCGATCCGATCTCGCCCCATCCCTTTGAGACTGCGGAGCACGTCCTAGAGGAGAGTTTTTCCTTCAATCGTCTCACCGGTTGTTCCATGGAAACACGCGGGGTCGTCGCGAGCTATCTGGAAAGCGACGAGAGTCTTACGGTCTACCAGAGCCACACGGCGCCCCATCAGCTTCGATCGCTATATTCGATGCACCTCGGCCTTGATGAGGGGCGGATCAGGGTGATCTGCCCACACGTCGGTGGCTCGTTTGGTGTGAAAATACATCTTTATGCGGATGAGATTGCCACTGTTGCGACCTCTCGACTGATCGGAAAGCCGATCAAGTTCATCGCCGATCGGATGGAATCGTTCGTTTCCGACATTCATGCTCGAGAGCAGAAACTGTATGCCCGCCTGGCGCTAGATGGAGAGGGCCATTTCCTGGCGTGGGAAGCCCACTGCCGGCTCGCCATCGGTCCATTCTCGACTCATCCGGGCTCTAGTGTTCAGGAAGGCGACGAGGCGCTGCGCGTTGCAATGGCGCCTTATGTGGTGCCGTATGTCAGCGGCGAACTGGATGTTGTCTTTCAGAATAAGACAATGGTTGGCCAGTATCGAGGCGTCGGCCATCCGATGGCGGTCGCCATAACGGAATTCATGATTGACCAGGCGGCGGCGCGTCTTGGCGTGGAACCGGCAGAGCTACGACTCAAAAACTTTATTCCGGATGATTCCTACCCGTCTAAGACGCGCACGGGGGTCGATCTGGACGCCCTTTCGCACGAAAAGTGCATGAATAGGCTGCTGGAACTCGTCGAGCTGCCTACATTGCGCGCTGAAAACGCTCGTTTGCGGAATGAAGGCATTTACCGCGGATTTGGATTTGCAACTTTCGTCGAGCGGACAGCGACGAATGCGCCTATGAGCGCACATATTCGGAAAGCAACGGCGCAGGATGGTGTCACGCTGACGATTGATCCGTCGGGAGCTGTGCGGTGCAGCATTAGCGTGACAGATCAAGGGCAGGGTACTCACGCGGTACTCTCGCAGATCCTATCGGACGCTTTGGGCGTGCCACCTGAACGCGTGAAGATAGTATCCGGCGACAGCCAAGCGACGCCATATGGCTCGGGAGTGCGCGCCTCGCGCGGCACGCCGGTTGGTGGAGAGCTTGCCCTTCAAGCTGGTCGCGAACTGCGCGAAGTCGTGCTCAAGGCAGCGGGTCAGTTGCTACAGACACAGCCTGAAGCATTAGATATCCAAGACGGGATCATCGCGGAAGCCTTAACCGGTTCTCCCAGCATTTCGTTGGCCGATCTGGCGGAGATCATCTACTTTAAGCCGCAGCTCCTGCCTAAGGGGCCGCAGATCAGCCTGTCGTTGTCGAAGCATCTCGGACATGATTGGCCAGCCCTTGTGCCCACGAATGGCATACAGGCATCTCTTGTCGAGGTGGATGTCAAGACCGGCTTCGTTCGTCTGCTAAAGCATTGGGCCGTTGACGACTTCGGTACGGTGGTAAATCCGCTCCTGGTCTCCGAGCAAGTACGTGGCGGTATCGCTCAGGGAATTGGTCAAGCCCTGTTCGAAGAGCTGGTCTATAGCGAAGACGGCCAGCTTCTGAATGGGACCTTCGCCGACTACTTCATTCCTCTTGCAGCAGATTTACCGGATGTGATCGTCGAGCATGTGGAAACGCCCTGGCCACATACTGCGCTTGGTGCCAAGGGCGCCGGGGAAGCTGGTGCAACGGGCGCGGTGGGCGCAGTCCTGAACGCGGTGAATGACGCGATCAGGCCTCTGGGCGCGAAGATCACCGAGGTGCCAATGACGCCAGCGAGAATATTGAAAGCGCTGGGACGGTTGTGAGGGTTGTAGATGGACGTCAATAAATCGTGGCCCTCCTGGAGCCGCATTCACATTGCGAACGCAAACATCCCGGCCGACCTACTTGGGGATCGATCGGTCGCCGACGTCGGCGTAGATGGGCTTTGTAAGGTTGATCTGATCGTCGATGACGGGAAGATCGCAGACGTTGTTGCGGCCGGCGCTCCCTCCGCTGGACCGGTCTACGACGTCGACGCTGGAATCGTGCTGCCGCCGTTCGCCGATCTTCACACGCATCTCGATAAGGGACAGATTTGGCCGCGCGCGCGCAATCACGATGGTACGCTCGAGACCGCGCGAGCGCAAACTCGCGCTGATACCATAGCCAACTGGCGATCGGAGGACGTCGAAGCCCGCTTCGAATTTTCTCTCCGTTGCGCGTACGCCAACGGCTCCAACGCGATCAGAACGCACATTGATTGCCTTGTACCCGGTCAGGCAAATATCAGCTTTGGGGTATTTCGACGACTCCGCGAGAAGTGGGCCGGGCGGATTACGCTCCAGGCGGTAGCGCTCGTTAGTACAGACCTCTACGACACGCCGGAGAATGCGGCGGTTGTCGATATAGTTGCCGAGTCGGGCGGCCGTCTCGGCGGCATTACATTTCGACTCAGCGAGCTCGACGACCCGAGAGTGCTCGATGCACGATTGGACAGGCTTTTCGCTCTCGCGAGCGCAAGGGGATTAGATGTCGATCTTCATGTTGATGAAAACGGATCGGCCTCATCGAACACGCTTGCCCAGATCGCGCAAGCTGTTCTGCGGAACAGCTTCCAGGGACAAGTCGTCTGTGGCCACTGCTGCAGTCTTGCCGTCCAGGATGAGGCTGTGGTCTCCAGGACAATTGACGCAGTCAAGGAAGCTGGAATCAAGATTGTCAGCCTTCCGCTCGTGAACCAATATCTGCAAGGAAGAATTTCCAACGAGACGCCGCGCTGGCGTGGCATTCCGTTGTTGCGCGAGCTTCTTGCCGCGGGTGTGCCAGTGTCGTTGGCCAGTGACAATTGTCGCGATGCCTATCACGCGTTCGGAGACATGGATTTGCTCGACGTATTCGGCGGAGCCGTCAGAATCGGGCACCTGGAAGGAAATATGGGTAGTTGGTCGGCTGCGATCACCAAGACGCCTGCGTCGATTATCGATGCGCCTGGGCGGGGAATGATCAAAAGCGGCGTTCCTGCAGATTTCCAGATCTTCTCAGGACGGACGTTCAGTGAGCTTTTGACCCGGCATGCACCGAACCGTGTCGTGGTACGCGGCGGTCGCGCAATAGCCGAAAGGCTGCCCGACTTTCGGGAGTTGGACCACCTAATGAAAGCGGGTGCTGCTCGCTGACTGCCGTCAGCTGATTCAATGGGACGTATCACCTAGATGACGAGCCATCGCACGGGGACGTGAGGTGGTTCGTAATTTTCCGGATCGGTCGAATGGTTGGAGACGACTAATTTCGTTACTGCCGCCTAAGTAAAAAGCGATCGAAGTCGAGTGGAAACCGGTTAGCCCGTTCGTAGGCCTCCAGGATGTCGCTGATGATTGGAGAGTTCTTATGTCTCAAATCGTCGATCGACGTCGCGAGTTGATCCTTCGCGTGCTCCGCTCTGGCTTTCAGATCGTGTGATGCCGGCGATAGTACGTTTCCGTTGTCAACGACGACCTTTCCCTCCACGATGACCTTCGTGATTCCACGCCCCGTCTCGCCATAGACCAGCTGTCGGACGGCGCTGTTCATTGGGCGATAATTTGGCTGGCTGAGATCGATAAGGACGATGTCCGCGCGATAGCCGGGAAGCAGCCGACCGACCTGATCGCCCAGTCCGATTGCCCTGGCGGATCCGGCTGTGGCGGCCGTGAATGCCTCTTTTGCGGCACCGTTTCCGCTAACCCCGGCATACATGCCCCACATGAGAGCGAATGTCTTCATTGCCTCGAAAGGGTTTTGAGCGTCGTTACCGCTACAATTGTCGCATCCCAACCCTATGTTGATCTTCGCGTCCGCGTAGTCGAGAACGGGTGCGAAACCGTTTAGAAGCTTAAGGTTACTAGTCGGATTACAAACGAGATTTGCTCCGTGATCGCCGAGACGGGTGATTTCTGAGCGCGATATCCAGACTCCGTGCGCGATCGAGAGACGGGGACCCAGCAACCCGACTTCAGCAAGGTGTTGAATCAACGATTTTTCAGGGAATTTCAGGCGAGCCAGAACGGCCTGGGCTCGCGATTCATAGGTGTGTGTGAAGACCTGCAGGCCACGCTCCCGGGACAGCCTGGCGAAACCTTTCAACAATTCCTTGGAGCAACGTTGAGGGGCCGATGGTCCGAGGCCCCAGGTCACCAGCTCGGACTTAATCTCAAGTGTCCGCTCAACGAACCGGATCTGCTCGTCTGGATCGGAGGCTGCGGGGAGACAGCGGAGCGTGCGTTCGGGAAGCGAGTCCCAGTAGGCAACGCAATCGCATGCTGCGCGATCGGAGAGCTGCAGCGCGAGAACAGCCCTTATACCGATTTGCTCGTAAGATTGAACGATCTCTTCCACATGATCTTGATCGCTTCCGACGATTGAAACCATATCCTGGATCGTGGTGATGCCGTTAAGAAGGCATTCAGAAGCACCCAGAGCAGTCCTGGTTTGGATCAATTCCGACGAAAGGCGAGGATAGTGAGCCGGACTTGTGTAGAGCATCCAGGCGTCTAACGGCAGCTGTTCGAACATCCCCCGGAGCAAAGTATCATGCGAGTGGTAATGGGCATTGACGAGACCCGGAATGACCAAGTGACCTTCCGCGTCGATCACGTCCACATCGCTGCGGCCACCTTCTGCACTAGCGGAACCACCGATCGCCTCGATCCGTCCGTTGCGAACCAATAGATCCTGCTTTGGAGGATTATCCATGTTGCTGGCAATATCGAGAATTCGACCGCTCTTAATGAGGAGCGGCCTTGTCAAATCAGACATGAGATCAGTTTTTCCTTGATCGAAGGCTAGGACAAATCCCGCTGGATTATCTTAGGCATCCATAAGCTTAGTAACCTTGCCGACATTGGCCATTCCGTGTTCTCTGACCTCTTGCTCAACGTCGCTGGCTCGGCCCTGAGCCAGCACATCGATGATCTTTTGATGCTCGTGGCCGGGGATTTCGAGTTCCTGGTGATGCGCGTGATGCTTTCGAAAATAGGGGCGGAGCATCAATCGGATCTTTTTGGTTTGCCGAGTGAGGAGAGGCCGGCCGCTGAGAGACGTGATGTAGTTGTGAAACGCGTCGTGGTGCACGATCCACTGGCCTAGATCCTCCGCAGATTGATCCATCCTCGTTTTGAGGTGTTTCACCTCGTCAATTTCGCGCTGTGTTAGATTGGCGAGCGCATACCGGGCGCCAAGACCTTCGAGAACCGCTCTCATTTCAATGAGCTGAATGACCTCTTCCTTTGTGTATTCAGCGACGACAGCGCCTCGATTGGCGTAGATCGTAATGGCCCCGTCGCCTTCGAGGCGTCGTAGAGCGTCACGGACCGGCGTGCGGCTGATGCCAAGACGCTCACCTACCGCTTCCGTCGGGATACGCATTCCGGGGGACAACTCGCCGGACAGGATGCTTTCCAAAATCAAGTTGTAAGCCTGCTCTAAAGGCGACAGCGAGCGGGTCTCGCTTGCCCAATTGGCGGAAACATCGACGGATATGGTCTTCGGCGGGATCATCGCGTGCGTCCCCACTAGGCAGAAAATGCGATCGGCCGGCGATATTTAGCATGAGTCGCAACAGCAATGGCGTCGGCCTTCACAGCAAAAGCTCTGTCAAAACAAGCGGATAATTCCAGTGAAACTGGACGAATCCTATGCGCGCGTCCCTGAAGAGGGCGGGTCTTCGGATTGTGTTGCGATGCAGCACATTTCATGCTTGTTTCTTCTCGCTGTATAATCGTATACAAAGATACTATCATCCAATATTAACGACCGCAATGGGTACGGTTTGGAACGGGGGACTGGAAATGGCGCAGATCGGTGAAACGAGCCGGTTAGCAACGGCGGAGCAGTCGAACTCGCTCTTTGAATTCTATCGTTCGATGAATTTGCAAGGGCGGCGCACCTTCTGGGCCTGCACGGCAGGCTGGACGCTGGACGGTATGGATTTCATGCTGTTCCCGCTCGCTATTGGCACACTCGTTGCCGCTCTCGGCACCGACGCAAAAACCCTCGGGGGTATCGTATCCCTGACTGTACTTTGCAGTGCGGCAGGCGGCTGGTTGGCCGGCTTCCTCGCTGACCGCATCGGTCGCGTGAAGACCATGCAGATCACTATTCTGCTATTTTCGCTCGGCAGTCTGGCGTCTGCCTTCGCGCAAAACGTGGATCAATTGAGCTTGGCAAGGGCCCTTCTTGGCGTCGGCTTCGGTGGCGAGGCGGCAGTCGCGGCGGTCACGCTTTCAGAGGTCGTGGCCGGTAAGTATCGTGGCCGCGCAATGGGCTTCTATCAATCCAGTTACGCCGTGGGTTGGGGACTTGCCATTCTCATCCAGGCCATTGCGTATTCCACCTTTGCCGACGACCTTGCTTGGCGGATCATGTTCGGCGTCGGTGCGGCTCCAGCTTTGTTGATCTTCTTTATTCGGAGGAATGTTACCGAACCGCAAGTCGCCATTGCGGCGCGAAGCGAAGAGCCGTCGGTCTCGCTCTTCCGAATCTTCGATCGATCCAATCTTCGTGCCACGCTCACCGGCTCGCTGCTGACGATCGGAGCGCAGGGCGGCTTCTACGCTCTGATGACCTGGGTACCTCAGTTCCTGCGAACCGAGAGAAAGATCTCCGTCCTGGCGTCAACGCCCTATCTCATGACCCTCATCGGCGGTTGCTTCGCGGGCTACGTTACCGGTGGCTGGCTATCGGACAAATTTGGACGCAGGCCCGTCTTCATCCTGTTTTCGTGCGCGGCGGCAGGATGTGTTTACGTGTACACCCACGTGTCGCTCAGCGACGCGGAAATGCTGATGCTCGGCTTTCCGCTCGGCTTCTTCGCTGTCGGATACTATTCGGCACTGATGGCCTGCCTGAACGAGATGTTCCCGACCCGCGTTCGAGGTGCCGGCGTTGGCTTTACCTACAATGCAGGCCGCGCGGTGGGTGGCTTATTTCCGTTCCTCGTCGGCGCTCTGGCGGCCACGACCACGCTCTCAAGCGCCATCAGCATCTTTGCGCTGCTGTCCTACGGTCTCGTCTTCGTTGTCGCGCTGCTGTTTCTGCGAGAGACGAAGGGCACCGATCTCTCGATCTGATTGTCGAGACCACCAAATGGCTCCGCGGTAGATTCCGCGGGGCCATTCTTCTTTTCTGGGGCTGAAATGGCTGAAGGTCTCAACGAGCTCAAATGCAACATCGGTACCTCAACGACGCGGTAGGTCAATCAATTCAACAGGAGTGAAAGCATGGCGTTCAATATGGAAGGTGAGATCGAGTTGGCGGCGAGCCGAGAGATCGTCTGGAAAATGTTAAACGACCCTCAAGTGCTGAAGGAATGCATTCCCGGCTGCGAAGAGCTGCAGGAGGTCGAAGGAGGCTTCAAGGCCATTGCTAAAATGAAGGTCGGACCCGTATCGGCGCGTTTCGTCGGCCAAGTGAAACTCAGTGATCTCGATCCGCCTAATGGCTACCGTATCTCCGGTGAAGGTGAAGGCGGCATCGCTGGGTTCGCTAAAGGGGGGGCGACGGTCCAGCTGCGCGACTCCGAGGCAGGGACATTGTTGAACTACAGAGTTGATGCGCAGATCGGAGGTAAGCTCGCCCAGCTGGGGCAGCGGCTCATCGGCGGCACCGCCAAGAAGATGGCCGATCAGTTCTTCACCTCGTTTGGAAAATTGGTCCAAGAGGTTAAATGATACCTCAAAATAAAATTTGCGACTTGTCTCAGAAATTATTTGCGAGCGAAACGGGCCGTGATAAAACTGGCCGTTTCTTCTCGTTCCTAGAGAGGGGACCAATGGGTGAATTGCACGACTGGTTGCGGGAGCAGCCGCCCGGCCTGAAAACCTACCGGGTGTTTCGCGAGATGCTAGCCCAGGCAGCCGCAGCGGATCCGGGTCATCGGGCCGTCTACAGATTGCTTGCAGATCTCACATCAGGTTTCGAAGACTTCGATGAAGAGCCCGTGCCACCCGACTTGGCTGATCGAGCTTTTGCGCGCTTGCTTCAAATCGTTGATGAGGCCGAACGCTCGCTCGGTTCTTCGATCGAACATCAAATTGCGACGCTGAACGAGATTGCAGCCGTCAAGCTATACTGACGCAGTTGCGCGGTCGCGCTTGCAATCGAAAGATTTCGTTAACTCCTGCTTCGCTTGATCGAATGCGATTTAGTTCGGACATCACACACGAAAATTCTGTACATTTTAGCGTCATATGATATCATTATTGGTTTCTTCTTCAGCAAGGAGGGGGACCTCTCAATGACCGAACTCTATAGCTGGCTCGCGGTCCAGCACCCGGGCCTCAGAACATACAAAGCCTTCAGGGCGAAGGCGCAAGAACTTGCTCGCGCCGACCGCGAGCACAGAGCCTTCTACAAGCTTCTGTCAAATATGGTCGAGCCATTTATCGATACGTACAATGGCGAAGTCCTTCCGACCAAGCTTGCGGAGGAAACGTTTCGCCGTCTGCTCAACGTTGTGCAGAACGCTGAAAACGCGATAACGCTTTCGCCCGAGGTCGAGATGGGCGCCATGAACGAAATCGCGTCCGTCAAATTGATCTAGTCATCCACCGAAAGCTAGGCTTCGCTGTTAGCATAGGCAGCGGAAGGGTTTCCCCGCAGGTAAAAATCATGTAGCGTCGTCTCAATTATGAGACGGAGCGGCTTTAATGGATCCTCGTTTTGCTGAGATCGGCGGCCGGCTGCGGGCATACCGCATCGGGAAGGGGCTTAATGCCGAGCAAGTAGCCGAAATGCTCGGTGTATCTCGCGCCGCAGTCTATCGCATCGAGACTGGCGAGGTCGTCAAGATTGAGACCCTGGACCGGCTGGCTACCGTCCTCGAGACCAGTGTCGCCTCACTCCTGGGGGTCGGCGTCGAATACTACGGCAATGCCGTGGGCTATTTCGAGCGGATGCGCCAAATCGAGGAAAAATCGGAGCAGGTCGTCGCCCACTTCCCTCCCTTGTCATACCTCCTGACATCGGACGGATACGCCCAACATCTCAAGCAGACCTTGATTGAGGCCGCGCCACCGTCCGTCGAAAATCCCAAAGAATATGCTGCAGAAATCGACAAGATCATCGGCATCCTGGACGAGCGCAAATTCGGACGACGACGTCGTCACTTGAGCGTGGTGAACTTTGTCAACCTGCCTGAAATCGAGCGTTGGCTAAAGCTCGGCATCGTCGGGCGGTTCAACCTTCCCACCGATGAGGTGGCCAAGCGACGCGCCTCGGCACGGGCTGAAGTCGAGCACCTGATCTCTCTTATCGAGAGCGAGCCCATGGGAGTCCAAATCGGACTGATCGCGGATACGTTGCCCAACGTGACGTTCCAGCTCTTCCGCACTTCGGAGCGTACCCTGCTGGGCCTCAGTCCATTTCGCCTCGGGGGAGAATTGCCAAATATCAGGACTGGCGTCGCCATGCTGACGAGCGACGAGGAGCCTGTGCGGCTGTACGAACAGTTGGTCGCGAAGCTTTGGCGTAGCGCCCATAAAGGGCGCGACGCGGTTTCGCAGCTCCGGGCCGTTCTCCAGCGCTCAGGCATCGGACGCGGGCTCCGGAAGGCGTCCTGACGGGCGGGACGCGGCCCGCCGTCGTCAGGCCCTCTTGGCGAGCCTCGACGGAGCCGTCATGGTCTCGATCCGCATCAGGCCCTCAAGCTCTTCCGCGGTCATCAGCTCTTCCTCGAGCACGATGTCCGCGACCTTTCGCTTTTCGGCCAGTGCGCGCTTTGCCACGCGCGAGGAAACCTCATAGCCAAGCGACGGACCAAGTGCAGTGACCAGGCCGATCGATTGTTCGACTAGAGCCTGGCAATGCTCGCGGTCGGCCTCAATGCCGGTCACACATTTCGTCGTCAGCGTCGTGATTGCCGCAGTCAGATGGCGCAAGCAGGACAGCAGGCAGTATCCGATCGTCGGCTCGAAAGCGTTGAGCTGGAGCTGACCGCCTTCCGCACACATGGTCACCGTAATATCGTGGCCGATAACTAGAAAGGCGACCTGATTCACGACTTCGGGGATTACGGGATTGATCTTCCCGGGCATGATGGAAGAACCGGCCTGTACTGCAGGGAGGCGGATTTCGGCAAAGCCGGCCCGCGGACCGCTCGACAGGAGTCGAAGGTCGTTACAGATCTTCGACAGCTTGACCGCAATCCTCTTCAGCAGGCCCGAGAACAGAACAAACGCCCCCATGTCGGAGGTTGCCTCAATCAGGTTCGAGGCGAGGACCATGGGCCGCTGAGATACCCGCGCGAGTTCCTCGATTGCCAAAGCGGCATATCTTGGGTCGGAATTGATGCCTGTGCCAATCGCCGTTGCACCAAGATTTACCTCGTGAAATAGCCGCACGATTTCCTTCAGTCTTCCGACGTCTTCCTTGATGGTGACATAATAGGCATCGAACTCCTGGCCCAACGTCATGGGAACGGCGTCCTGGAGCTGCGTTCGACCAATCTTGAGAACGTCCGAGAACTCAACGGCCTTCGCCTTGAAGCCAAAAGCGAGTTCCTCGAGTGCGTACATCAATGCGTCGGATGCCAGGATGATCGAAAGCCTGAGCGCAGTTGGATAAGCATCGTTGGTAGACTGCGACATGTTCACGTCGTCGTTCGGGTGGAGCATCCCGTACGCGCCCTTGGGCTTTCCGAGCAATTCCAGGGCGACGTTGGCTACCACTTCGTTTGTGTTCATGTTCGTCGAAGTCCCTGCGCCACCCTGCACTGCGTCGACGATGAACTGTGCCTGATACTTATCCTCCTTTGCTATGCGTTGACACGCCTGTTCGATGGCCCGCGCCTTTTCCTTCGATAAGTGACCAAGCCGAAAGTTGGCTCGTGCCGCTGCCTGCTTGACGTAAACGAGAGCGCGGACGAAGTCTGGGAAATGGCCGACGATCACACCGGTGATGGGGAAATTCTCGACCGCCCGCAACGTGTGTACACCCCAATAGGCTTCTGCGGGGATGTCTCTCTCGCCGATCAGATCGTGCTCTCTGCGTGTCGACGCGCCTGTAAGTTCAATGGTCTCTGTCGTCGCGACCTTGATCGTGTCCGCCTTGGCTTTGACTGGTCTGTCCTTGCTCCGACGCTTAGGAGCGCGCGCCACCGGGTGAAATCGACCGTTTTTCATGAATCGTCTTCCATCTATCTACTGTTTAAGCTGGCGCGACCGCCGTGGCGCGAAGACCAGTCCACTGGGTTTGCAAGAAAGCGTTCGATGACCGATCGGTCCTCCGGGAGCAGTTCGCGACCTGCTTCGGCCCGAATGATGTGCCCCCAATTCGCCAGGGCATGGAGGCTCAGTCCCGCAGCCTTCAATCGCTCCAAAGCGCCGGGGAAAGCGTCGTGATAAAAGACCGTCAGAACGCGATCGACGATGGCGTTCGCTGCGCGAAGACCGCGAGCGAAGCCGATCTTGCTCGAGCCGTCAGTCGTGAGATCGTCCATTAGCAGCACGCGAAGGCCCTCGACCGGGCCGCCCTCTACCTGTGCATCTCGTCCAATACCAAGGGACCTCTTCCGGACATATCTGAAGCCCACCGAGCGGCGGTCGGCAAACGATGTCGCGAATGAAATTCCAGCGGTCTCCGCCCCGACAACGACTTCGAAAGCATCAGACGGTAGGTTTGCATCGGTGTACAGAAGGGCCAGGTCTACGACCTCCCGACGTAGAGTAGGGTCGCCGAAAAGCAGCCGTACATCGACGTAGACCGGGCTTGCCCATCCTCCGGCCAGGACGAAAGGCTGGGAACGGTTCACACTGATTGCCTTGGCCTGGAGAAGCAGTTTGCCAACTGCAAGGCCGATCTGGTCGTTCGTCACGGCGCAATCCCCGCTATCGACCAGGGGAGACTTTCCCCACCCCGAAACACCACGACTTCATCGTCATCCACAGCAACGGCCGCCGCGACGCGTGACGGCTTTCGCTCGAGAGTTATCGTGCCGGCGTTGACCGGAAGACCGTAGAACTTGGGACCATTCAGCGCTGCGAACGCCTCGAAACGATCGAGGGCTCCCTCTTCATCGAAGACCTGAACATAAGTTTGAAGTGCGGTCGCTCCAGCGAAAACCCCCGCCGAGCAGCAATCAGCCTGTTTCCGATTGCGAGGATGCGGAGCAGTATCTGTGCCGATGAAAAAGCATTCCGCCCCCGACGTTATAGCTCTTCGGAGCGCTAGGCGGTGCCGCTCGCGTTTTGCGACGGGGAGGCAGTAAAGGTGAGGCCGCAGTCCTCCCTGGAACAGGGAGGTGCGATTGATGACGAGGTGGTGCGGCGTGATCGTAGCGGCGAGCCTGGGCGCATGTGATGATACGACGTCAACGGCTTCAACCGTTGTGGCATGCTCAAATACGATCTTCAGCCCTTGGTGCCTGGCCATCAGGGGGATCAGAGCATTCTCAATGAACACCGCCTCTCGATCGAATATGTCGACCTGTGGATCGGTCGATTCACCATGGACAAGGAGAGGCATGCCGAGTCTTTCCATGCGATCCAGCACCGGATCGATCCGCTTAAGATCGGACACCCCGCTATGCGCATTCGTCGTGGCACCCGCCGGATAAAGCTTTGCGGCAACCCAAATGCCTTCGACAAATCCGCGCTCGAGTTCGTCCGGCCGGGCGTCGTCGGTCAGGTAGCAAGTCATCAGCGGCTTGAAGTCCGAGCCGGGCGCCCGAGCGCTGAGAATTCGATCCCTATAGGCGGTCGCCTCGGCGGCAGTCGTTATAGGAGGAACCAGATTGGGCATAATGATGCCCCTGGCAAACTGCGCCTCCGTGAACGGCAGGACTGCTCTAAGCATCGCACCGTCGCGGAGGTGAATATGCCAATCATCAGGGCGGCGGATGCTAATAGTCCCGTTGGTCGCACGAGACGCCGCCGATGCGATATCGAATAGGTGATCCAAGCTCATTGCAGTGCCTCCTCGATTGCGCTTCTCATCACGGAAACGCCTGCCAGGAAGTCCTCGATAGTCATCGCCTCATTTGGATTGTGAGAGCCATTCTCATTCCGTACGAAAACCATGGCGCTCGGAATTCCGGCATTGGCAAAGACGGCGGCATCGTGGCCAGCCCCGCTGGGCATTTCCTCGGCGAGTAGTCCGAGACGCCGTGAGGCGCGATTCAACCTACCGATCCATTCGGGATCCATCGTAGCGGGAGCGGAATCGATCCGACGATCGAACTCGAATTTCACTCCGCGTTCTTCTCCGATCATGGCGCATTCGGAGAGGAAAAGATCATAAAACGCTTCCAGCGTTTCCTTGCTCTGACTCCGGATGTCGATGCTGAACTGCACGGAACCGGGAATTCGCGCGATGGCGTGTTCGTTAGGGTCCGTACCGAAAATGCCAGTGGTGACAACGACGTCACGTCCTCTCTCAAGAAGTGTACGCCAATGCCGATCGATGTGCGTGATGAGGTCGGCCGCTGCAAACACTGCATCATGACGGAGCCAGCGCGGCACCGCGCCGGAATGCCCAGCCTCGCCTATGCAGGTTACGGCGCGGTGACGTACGTTTCCCCGGATACCGGTGACGATGCCCACCGGAAGCTCTCGTGCGAGCAGGACAGGGCCCTGTTCGATGTGCAATTCAATCCACGCCCCAACCGTTTTGGTGTCGAGCAGGGGTTCCCCCCTGGAAACGCGAGCGACGTCGACGCCCACATTTGTCATGCACTCAGCGAGCGTCCGACCCGTCGCAGGGTCTTTGTTGGATAGATCTTCAGGCGTAAGGCGACCAAATAGGGCGCTAGATCCCATATAGGCTTTGCCAAAACGAGCGCTTTCTTCTCCGCGGAGACCAAAAAGCTTCAGCGAACGCCGAGGGTTGAAGTTGGTCTCTTTCAGCCGGGCGAGAACCGCAAGGCCAGCGATAACGCCGGCAGCTCCGTCGAAATTGCCACCCTGCGGCACGGAATCGAGATGTGAACCACACGCGATAAAAGGAAGGTCTGGTTCTCGACCCGGCAACGTAACGACGAGATTGGCTCCGGCGTCTCTTTCGGTCTGCAAACCCAGTTGCCGAGCTTTTTTGTCGATAATGTCGAGGCCAATCGTTTCGCGATGCCCGTAGCTATCACGCGATATGCCGACCCCATCCGAGGTCCGCTCACGAAGAGCGTCGAAGAGCTCCTTGGCGAGAGCTCCGTCCGCAGCGCAAATTTGCGGCGATAAGGTTGCTGCTACGGTCATGTAGGGTCTACCCAAGCCAATTCCGGCTCGTCGGTCTCTTCGATCAGGGCTCCCCCAATGAGATCACTCACCTGCGGAATGTCGCGGTGCTGACAGAAGGTGGCCAGATCCTCAATTATCGTCGTCATGGCAGCCGGCTGAATGAACGTCGCCGTTCCCACCTGAACGGCCGAAGCGCCGGCCAGAAGATACTCCGCCGCGTCATCGGCGCTTATCACGCCACCACAACCAATAATCGGTATCTTCACCGCCTTCGAGCACTGAAACACCTGGCGTAGGACGATCGGCTTGATCGCCGGTCCAGACAGTCCTCCCATGATGTTTCCCAGGCAGGGCTTGAAGGTCTTCAGATCGATGGCCATCGACAATATCGTGTTGGCGACGACCACGGCATCTGCCCCGGCACTTTCTGCGGCACGAGCGACGTCAGCAATCTCGCCGGTGTTGGGAGTGAGCTTCACCCACAGCGGAAGATTCGTGGCTTCGCGCAGACGGCGAGTCACGATTTCAGTCGAGTCGGGGCGCATTGCGAAGGCCTTGCCATCTGCCTCGATATTGGGGCACGAGATGTTGGCCTCGATGGCGGCAACGCCTGGAATGGAAAGTTCACTTGCCAGGCTGGCAAAACCCTCGGCCGTCGGCGCCGAAATGCTGACGACGAGTGGCGTATTGTATTGAGCGTAAAACTTTATCGTGTATTGGATGAAATAGTCGACGCCTTTCGAAGGAATTCCGATCGCGTTTATCAGACTGCCGGGGCGTTCAACAACTCGGGGGAGGGGATTACCAGCGCGTAGCTCCCTCGTAATAGTCTTCGTGACAATCGCGCCAAGGCGATCGAAGTCCATCACCTTGTCGAGACCTTCGGCGAAGGTCCCGGATGCAGGCATAATTGGATTGCGAAGCCGCAGTCCGCCGGCGTTGACGGACAAATCGACAGTCTTCTCTGTCACGGCAATGCCTCCATCAGATCGAACACAGGCCCGTCCCAGCAGACACGTCGATGGACAATCTCTCCGTTCACGTTGAAGTCGCGAACACAGCAGTAACAAAGGCCAATTCCACAGGCCATTTGCTGCTCCATTGCAACTTGTCCGGTCAGATTGAATTCGCGAGCAAGTCGCTGTTGGACGCGTAACAGTCGGGCCGAACCACAGGTGTAGAATGCATCGCATGCTCCGTCTGCAATGAGGCGGCGGAGAATGCGCTCGACATTTGCGGGTCCGCTGGTCGTTTCAGAGTCAGTCACCGAGATAACGTTGGCGCCGTGTTCGCGGAACAGGTCGACGGAGACGAGAAGCTCAGGGCGGCGGGCGCTGAATACGGCGGTGACATGCGTGCCGTTTCGCCTGGCGGCCCGAGCTAACGGGGCCAGGGTGGCAAGTCCAGCGCCACGTCCGACCGCAACTATGTTGTGATGGGCTGGATCAAGTGTGAAGCCGACGCCCAAGGGGCCCATAATGTCGAGACGATCGCCGGGAACCAGCGTATCGAGACCACGCGTACCGACGCCCGAGACCTTGTAGAGAAATTCGACCTGGCGTTTCGTAGGGTCCGCTCCGTAGACGCTCATCGGTCGTCGCAGAAACGGCTGATCTCTGCCGGAGTGGGGGCAAAGCAACTGAAAGAACTGTCCAGGAACGGCGCTGGCTGCCTCTTCGCAGCAATTGACGACCAGATGCCGGTATTCGGCATTGATCGCCCTGTTTGCGACGACCTCGGCAATTTCGGCAACGACGCTTGGCTTCCAAGCTGTGGCGCATGAAGCATGGACATGGTTATGCAAAGTCGACATGAGGGGACCGATTTATTGATTCACTGGAGTTGAAAGCCTCGACGCTCGGGTAGGGACGTCAAAAGAGCGACGATGTCGGCGACGTACAGTGCGGCGAGCATGGCAATTGCCAGGGCGAAGCCGTACGTACCCGCAATTGCGCCAATTACGATTAGGCCAAATCCGCCGATGGCGCGCCCAATATTGAACAGGACGTTCTGCTCCGTTGCGCTGGCAACGGTGGGAAACAGTCGCTGATCAAAGCACCGTAATCCTACCGCAGCGCCCCACAACGGCCTGGAAGCGGTATCGGGCCGGGCTCTTTCAGCGCCAGCATGGAGCGCCTCGTCGCTCATCTGTTTACTCCCCGTCCAGTGCTCATGACTTGAGGTGACTGGTTTTAGCGAAGGGGCGAACCTAAAGGACGATTGTCGCATTTACAAGATAAATCTTTTTTTTTAGACAAAAGGGCGAGTCTGGGACGAGTCCTAATTCGGCATCGGTAGTATAAAACCGGAGTTCCGGGACGCGTCGGGTGCTCAGCCGCTGTAGCGGGCAGGTCGGTTTTCAGTGAAGTTCTGCAGGAAATGGCGCAGCTTTCGCAAACGAGGTTTGCTCTGTCTTCGTGCGAGGCGTGAGAGAAACGGTTGACCGATCGCAGCCAATGTCACTTGGCAGGGAATTGCGAGGGGCCCGTTCTACAGTGCGTCGGTCTTCAAGGGCGCGGCAGCTTCGGATCATCGCGGGATCTTCGATAAACGCCGCTGCTCTTCACCAGGACGTTAGCCAGATCCGGGCACACACCGTGCGAAACTGGATGGTAGCACCGCTCGGGAGCTTATCATCAAGGAACCCGGTCGCTCGCTTCCAGCCTGAACGCAATTCTGGGAGCCTTGGGATGCACTTGCGCCGGGAAGACGTCCCACAACTCTATAGCTGAAACTTATACTCGTTCGTTCCTTTTTAATGGACGGTGGACCCTCACCTTTGGGAGAAGTGACGCGACGTGCAGAATCTCTCTTGTAAGTATCGCGGACCATTTGGTGATGGCGGCGCCCCTAACAATGCAAATGGACATGATCATGCAGGAAGTGACCCGATACAATCTCACCATCGGCGGCAAATCAGTTCCCACCAGTGACCATTTCGAAGTCCGCAATCCCTCCACCGGCGCCGTTGTCGGGCTTGCGCCAAGCGGTAGTTCGGCCGATCTCAATGCGGCCGTTGAATCCGCTCAGCGCGCCTTTGTAAGGTGGTCAAAGACCTCGCACGACGAGCGCAAGAAGCTTTGTCATGCGGCAGCGCAGAAAATTAGCGACCACGCCGACGAAATAGCCCACCTCATCACTCTGGAGCAGGGCAAGCCACTGAATGGACTCGGATCAAGGTTCGAGATGAACCGCGCCGGTGCGTGGGCAACCTACACCGCTGGTCTGGATATACCGGTGAAGCTGATCCAGGATAGCAACGAAGGCCGTATCGAACTGCATCGTCGACCGATCGGGGTGGTCGGCTCGATCACCCCATGGAACTGGCCGGCCATGATCGCAATCTGGCATATTTTCCCGGCGCTCCGAGCCGGCAATACGGTTGTGAACAAGCCCTCCCCCTACACCCCTCTCTCCACCTTGCGGATGATTGAGTTGATAAACGAGGTGATGCCCGCCGGGGTGATAAATAGTATTGCAGGTGAAGACTCCCTTGGCGCCGCCATGTCGGAGCATGACGGGATCGGCAAAATCGTATTCACCGGCTCCGCCTCGACTGGCAAGAAAGTCATGTCGAGTGCTGCCAACACTTTGAAGCGCCTGACACTCGAACTTGGCGGAAACGATGCCGGCATCGTGCTACCAGATGTCGATCCGAAGAAGATCGTCGCCGACTTGTTTTGGGGTAGTTTTATCAACAACGGTCAAACCTGCGCGGCGCTGAAGCGGCTTTATGTGCACGACGATGTCTATGACGACCTATGCAAGGAGCTTGTCGCGTTCGCAAAGACCGTCCCGGTGGGCGACGGTATGAAGGACGATAGCCAGCTTGGCCCCGTGCAGAACCGTATGCAATTCGAGAAGGTTGCGCGTTTGGTTGATGCAGCCAAGAAGGGTGGCGGCAAGGTACTGATGGGTGGTGAGACGCAGAAGGGGACCTTGTTCTATCCAATCACCATCATTGCCGACCTGGACAACGGCAATCCACTCGTTGATGAGGAACAGTTTGGTCCCGCGCTTCCAGTCATTCGATATTCCGAAATTGACGAAGTCATCTCTCGCGCCAACGACAATCCCAATGGCCTCGGTGGCTCGGTCTGGTCAACCAACATTGAGAAGGCGCGCGAGTACGGCGCCGAACTCGAGTGTGGAACGGTTTGGATAAACAAGCATGGCCCGATCCAACCGAATGTGCCCTACGGCGGCATCAAAAGCTCCGGCATCGGTGTCGAATTTGGTGAGGAAGGCCTATTCGAGAATACAAACGTGCAAGTGATGTCCAGCTAAATCACGTCAAGCGCGAGCAGTAATGGCGGCAAATACGGAAGCGCAGTATCTGAACGCCGCAACGATGCTCTGTTCCAGGGTCTGTTCATTTCGATTATCTTCCGCACGGGCTCGCACTCGCTACAAAAGGGCGATCGCTGCAGAAAGAATGTGCATACCCGTTGTTACGGTAGTAAACCTAATCAATCTTCACCCATCGTGCACTCTTGTGAGCTTGCGTGAAGCAAGCTTGACGAGACGCGCTTCGCAGCAGCCCACACCAGTGGATCCGCTCCGCCAACCGACGCGCAACTCCATCCATCGTTTTTATCCAGCCTGATGGGATGAGCCATCGAATAGAGTCATCCTGCTTCAATATGAATACTATCTAAAATATCTGTGTGGACATTCAGAAGCGCTCAAACGTAGGACGCACGTACATGACTGAAATAAGTGGCGGGGAAGCTGTAGTCCGAGCTCTTCGAATGGATGGCGTCGAGTATGTCTTCGGGCTGCCCGGCTACCACATTATGGGCATTTACGACGCTTTCTACAATCAGCCGGACATTCGAGTTATCACCGTTCGGCATGAACAGACGACAGCATACATGGCTGACGGCTACGCACGCGTGAGCGGAAAACCCGGCGTTGCACTGGTTGTTCCAGGACCCGGTGTACAGAACGCAAGCGCAGCGTTGGGTACGGCATTTGCGTGCTCGTCGCCGGTCCTGCTGTTGGCGGGCCAGGTTGAGCGCGACAATATTGGAAGCGATCGAGGCGCGCTGCACGAGATTAACGATCAGCAGGACATCATCCGCCCCATTACGAAATGGCAGAAACGAGTCTTGCATCTCGACGGTATCCCCCAGGCAATTCAAGAAGCAATGCGGCAGATGCGCACCGGGCGACCTCGACCGACGGAAGTTGAGATGCCTCCGGAAGCGCTGTTGGAAAAGGGAGAAGTGCACTTTTCAGCGCTGACAAGTGTTTCGCCAACCTCACCAGACCCACAAAGCATTCGGTCGGCGGCTGAGTTACTGTGCGGAGCGCACAAGCCTTTGATTTGGGCCGGTGGAGGCACGATACTAGCCGCCGCTTCAAACGAACTGACCTCTCTGGCTGAAGCTCTGGGCGCTCCGGTCGCAACGACGCCCGAAGGAAAAGGAATTATTCCCGAGGACCACCCGCTTTCGATAGGCGTTGGAGTTTATGGCCACGGCTCGTCCACTTGGGCTTCGCAAGAAGCGGATGTGATACTTGCAGTCGGCACTCGTCTGACTGGACAGATGGTAGGTCTGAACGCGTTGCGGGCACCGCAGAAACTTGTACATCTGGACGTAGATCCAAGCGTAATCGGCAAGAACTATCCCGCGGAAATCGGCATTTTGTCAGACGCGCGCCTAGGATTGGGAGCCCTCGCGGAGGAAGTGCGTAAACTGGGTGCGAGACGCGATCGCTGGCCAGAAGCGTCGCTGGTTGATATCCGCAGTAAACAGGATCGCTGGCTGAGCGAAAAGGCACCACGCCAAAAGGAACTATGGTCTCGCATGCAACGGGTTTTGCCGGATGACACAATCATCGTAAGCGGCAATACCAACATGGGATATTGGGGGCACTATGCTTACCGCGCGAAAAAGCCGCGCAGCTACATAACTTCTTCATACTTCGCCAATTTGGGTTATGCCTTTCCAGTATCGTTGGGTGCCAAAGTGGCAGCTCCGGATCGCCCTGTTGTGTGCGTGACAGGTGACGGAGGGTTTATGTTTGCTCTATCCGAGCTTGCTACAGCCGTGAACTACGGGATCAACGTCATAGTGATCGTTTTTTCAGACTCTGCGTTCGGCGCAACGAAGGATGACCAGCTAACGCGCTTTCATGGGCGAGAGGTTGGCACCGAACTTAACAACCCGGACTTTGCGGAGTTAGCGCGCGTCTTTGGTGCCAATGGAATGAACGTGGAGCCGGAAAAACTCGACGAGGCCATCGAGGTTGCGCTAACAAATAAAGGGCCGACCGTCATAGAAGTTCTAGTTCCCACTCGGGTACCTCCGTTTCATGTCAATCCTCGAACCGAGTAGTACCTTCGTCGCTACGAAAGCTACACCTCACATATCGTGGCTCGCAGAAGGCAATTTGGAGCGGTTGGCGCAGAATGTGGCGGCAACCTGGAGAATTTTGTTCGAGGAGAGCAACTTGTCGACGTCTTCAATAAAAACCTAGGCTACTAAGGGAGAAGAAGAAATGAACCGTCAAATTCAACCGCCGAAGCAATATTCACTCGTTGAGCGCCAGCCCGCGGCTTCCTTTGAGGAAGAGCGGCTACATCGTAAGCAGCGCCTCGCCGCAACATTTCGCATCTTCTCTCGGTATGGCTTCGATAAAGGCCTTGCGGGCCATGTCACCGTGCGGGACCCCGAATTCCCAGATCGTTTCTGGATCAATCCGCTCTCGCAATACTTTGGTCAGATCAAAGTCTCGGATCTTCAACTGGTGGACCACGCAGGCAACATTCTGATTGGTGACAAGCCCATCAATGACGCTGGATTTGTGATCCATTCGGCGATTCATGAGGCCCACCCCGATGTCATAGCAGCCGCCCACACGCATTCGACCTATGGGAAGGCCTGGTCGATGCTCGGGAGGCTATTGGATCCACTGACGCAGGATTCCTGCGCATTTTACGAGGATCACGTCGTCTTCGATCCATTCTCTGGCGTCGTCCTGGATCCCGAGGAAGGCGTAAAAATCGCTAAAGCCTTGGGCTCTCACAAGGCGGCCATTCTGCAAAACCACGGACTTCTTACGGTTGGACCCACGATTGAGGCGGCAGCTTGGTGGTACCTGGCGATGGATGATGCCGCTCATGCCCAACTATTGGCCGAAGCAGCGGGGCAGACCCGTCTAATCCCGCACGACATTGCGAAGCTTACAGCTTCTCAAATCGGAACTCACAAGGGAGGCTATTTCAGCTTCCAGCCGATGTGGGATTGGATTGTTGCGGCCGAGCCGGACCTCCTCGACTGATATCAGCGGCGGACGAGAGACGGAGACATAGTGTCTCCGTCTCGCCTTCAAATCGAGGTGTCCAGCATCGCGCAACGATCGCGTCAAGATGAACAGCAGCGACAGTCGGCTCGGAATCAGACATCTCGCGCTGAATGCCGGCTCTCGTGGCGTCGTTTTCGTCCTTGATAACGATTTTGAGGTTCGCGATGTTTTGCACAAAGCGTTGCATGGGGCGGGATTTGAGTGCGTTTGCTTTGCCGATAGCTCCGGATTGTTGGCGACAGCCCGCAATCGCGTTCCTGTCTGTATTCTTCTTGAAATCAATCTTCGGGGCCGCTCCGGGATTGATCTCCTACGTGATTTGCCCGCTAAACAATATCCCGCGCCGATTCTTGTAATCTCCCGGCGGGTCGACGTAGCTACCGTTGTCGCCGCCATCAAGCTCGGGGCGGAGGATTTCGTTCCGAAGCCATTCGACCCTTCGGAGCTCATAGCGCGCATTAACCGCATCGCAGAACGTCAAGAGGCGCGTGGGGCGTTGCCGGCTGCCATCCAGTCCATTCGGTTCCCAGGGCGGGAGCGTCTATCCAGTCGGGAGATGGAAATCCTGGCAAAACTTGTCTCCGGCGACTCTGCCAAAGCGATCGGAAATGATCTCTGCATAAGCCCGCGCACTGTAGAAGATCATCGCCGAAACATTCTTCGAAAGCTTGGCGCCAAGAACATGACAGAACTAATGTTGATCGTACTAACATCGCCGCGATCATGACTACAAAGCCTAGCCACAAACCCGCGCTACTTGCCTGGGCGGTCTTTCCGGCTGGTGGACGTTTGAGCAGCTCCACCGGAAAATGCCTGGATGAACGGGCCGATCGGCATGCTGAAGGATTTCGAGCTGAAATCATCAAGGCCGAGGGAATGGTCCGACGCCGAGCTCAGGAAGCTTTTGGCGATGATCGGTTGGTGGTGCGGGGCGGGGGAAAGCGTTGCTGCGTTAGGCCGGAATACCGGCTCGGTAAAGCGCATGGCGCGAGATCTACGGTCTGCCCTGAAGAAGTGACTTGGCCCGATCTAGAGAGCGCGATGATAGCCGCATCAGCAACCTCCCTCGCTTGCACTTCCTCAATTCGGTGATCAGTATCAGCGGCCAAATCGCCTCAAAGACGGCGCGGAGGAGGCATATGTCTCGCGGTTCAAGGCAGGCCGTCGTTCATGTCGGAACGCATAGGGGCGTGCGGTATTCGCTCGTAGTGGGCAGTGAGCTGGGAGCGTGGCACTATTCTTTCGAGATCGGCTCTAAAATCAAGACTGGGCGCTTCCAGTGTAGGGTCACTCTTCTCGCAATCAGGCGAGTGACGATGCGCATCGACCGGGAGCTCCGACGAAGCGCCGCGCCACCAGCTATCGACGCACGCGACGCCTGGAAGGACTAGCTCGCCTCAGGCTCCCGCTTTTGGCAACTCCGCGAGTTCGCGATGCCGCCGAGGCGGATCAACGCTTCGTTTCAGGCCATGTCAATTGCCTTCCTCAACAGCATCATCGCCCGCCCGACGAGGCTGGCCATGTTTGGATATCGGCACGCTCTCCTTGCTCAAGGAGCGGAAGCTATGCTCCGAGGAGACCCGGAAGCTGCTTCTTGGCGAGGCAGTCTGTCGCTAGGGGCAGCCTCGAGTCATTCGGTATTGTGTGGTCCGAAGATGTGAGCGGCGGCGACAAGGGTCCGGTCGGAGCGGGAGGGATGAGTACGAGCTGAACGCAATGTGTGCACAGTCAGGATTGCACAAATGTTAGTCGTAGTTTTTACGGTGAAGCAGATTTACCCCCTTCTCACCTGTATTGGCGATTCTCCCATGGGGATGGGAGGACCCGTAGGCCCCCTGTTTTTGATTTGGAAGAGGAGGGGCGACATGTGTAAGGGACGTATGGCGGACGAGGGAGCCTGATAGGCTCGCGTCGCTTAAATAATCTTTATGGCGCTGAGAGCTTCCGGGCGTTCATCCTCGCAGGACGGAGCGTTGGTGGGTGCTGTCGTTCTCCGGCTGTCCAAAGCCGGATTTGCGCTGCCGTAGGTAATCAAGATCTCGCTCACTGTCATTCTCGAGCGGGGTCCGGGCATCCGACCACCGTCGCGGACTGCGCCTTGATGGTCGACCAGTTCATCCAGTTCACAGAGTCGCCGAGAGGAATTTCCATGTCGAGAGCGTTTCAAAGCATCAACAGCCGCATCCTTCTTCTTCCCATCCTCACCGTGGTCGCTCTTCTCGTGGCAGGCGCGCTCTCGATCATGTCGATCGCTGATATTACCCGCGAGGAGCACCAAGCGCGGGCCCGCTCGGTCGTTGAGGCTGCGGTCAAGGTCATTGAGATGTTCGAAAGCAAGTCCGCCAAGGGCGAGATGAGCGAGCAGGATGCTCAAGCCGCTGCAAAGGATGTCCTCCGCGCCATTCGCTACGACGAGGATGGTTACGTCGCAGCTTACACGATGGACGGCGTTTGCATCGTCAACGGGCTCTTCAGAAACCTGGAAGGTAAGGTGTTGTTGGACTTGAAAGATGCCAACGGCACGAAAATCTACGAAATGCTCATTCCCGCGGCCAAGCACGGCGGAGCCTTTATATATTATGTGTGGCCAAAAACGCAGAACACCCCGCCGGTCAGAAAGGCCGTCTATGCGAAGATGAGCAGCGGATGGCAATGGGGCGTTAATTCGGGGGTGTACCTCGATGCGGTTGAAGTCGCTACCTGGTCGGGTGCTGTGCGAAATGGCTGTGTCGTTATCGCCATGGCGCTGATCTCGCTTTCGATCGCTTTCTGGCTCGGCCGCCGGATTAGCCAACCAATCTTGAAGCTTACAGACGCAACGAACAGGCTTGCTGAGGGGGATCTCACCGTTGACGTGCCAGGGACGGAGCGCCGCGACGAGGTCGGCACGCTTGCACACGCTGTGGCGGTCCTGAAGGAGCGGTCCGCGGAAGCTGCGCGGCTCGCCGGCGAGCAGGACGAGCTTAAATCAACAGCTGCGCGGGACAAGCAGCTTGCCATGCGCAAGCTCGCTGATGGGTTTGAGGCATCCGTGAAGGCCGTTGTTGACGAAATCGCCATGACAGCGACGGGTATGGAGAGCTCAGCCAGCTCGATGGCCACCGCGGCAAGAGTGGCTAACGGCGCAACAACGGCTGCGGCGGTCGCCGCTGAACAGACCAGCTCAAATGTCGGGATGGTCGCCGCGGCAACAGAGGAGCTCTCCTCGTCGATTCAGGAGATCTCGCGCCAGGTGACGTATTCCTCTCAAATCGCCGCCGGTGCTGTCGCCGAAGCCGAGCGTGCGAATTCGACCATGACCAGCCTTGCAAATTCGACCAAGCGGGTCAGCGACATCGTTGAATTGATCACCGGCATTGCCGCGCAAACCAACCTGCTCGCGCTGAACGCGACGATCGAGGCGGCCAGGGCTGGTGATGCTGGGCGAGGATTCGCGGTTGTCGCCTCAGAGGTAAAGTCGCTGGCAACGCAGACAGCGAAAGCAACCGACGAGATCCAGTCGATGGTCGCCGAGATCGAGACGATGACGGGTAGCGCTGTCAGTACGATCCAGGGCATCGGCGGAACCGTCACCCGTATGAACGAGATCGCTGCGACGATTGCCGCGGCCGTCGAGGAGCAGGGATCTGCCACGCGTGAAATTGCCGGCAATATTCAGTTCGCGGCAACGGGCTCGCGCGAGGTGTCAGGCAATGTTTCCGAGGCGACAAAAGCCGCGTCACAGACGGGCGAAATCTCGGAAAATGTCCTGACGGCCGCACGGGGGCTCTCTAACGAAGCCGAGCGCCTGAAGTCTGAGGTGACCGACTTCCTGGCCGGGGTGCGGTGCGCCTGACGTGACTAGAGAGCCAAGGGGCGTTATTTGCGACGTCGCACTCCGGGGGTCTCCCTGCTTGGGCCGTCTAAGCATATTGGCTTGCCCTCACAGCGGTCATTACATCAGCTGCCTGCGCATGGGCTGCGGAGAGGTCAGGGTCTGTCTGAACGCCCAGCTCGACCCTCGCTTTTCCATCGGTGCGATATCGCCTTGACGGTAATAACCGTCCGAACGTCTCTCCCAACCGTAACTGACCTGAATTTGCATCTATGGCGGCCTACGGTCGCGCTCTGACTGCGATCGGCGCCGACTGGTTGGTCATGTCGCGGTCGAGACCGAGACATGGAAATAGGTGTTATTCAATGAAGATGGATCGAGTTGGATTTTGCTTCCTCGACCGCCGAATGGAGTTTCGTATCCAAGTTAACTCTCAATCAGCATCCTCGTGCGAATATATTTCATAAGCGGCATTTCGATCGCCAACATTGTTGTGGGGCAATTATGAAAATTCGCGTTTCGATTTTCACCACTGTCGTGCTTTTCGGCGTGGTCACCGCCTTGGGATTATCTGCGAGTCTCGCAGTAAGCATGTACGCGAATAATCAACTACGCGTTGGGGGACCACTCTATTCGCAGATTGCGTTAGGCAAGGATCTTGTTGCCGATGTCATCCCGCCGCCCGCTTATGTTATTGAGGCATTTCTTGAGGCGACCTTGGCAGTGCAGCAGCCAGAGAAGGTCGCCTACTACAAGGGTCGCCTCGTTCAGCTTCACAAGAAATTCAACGAGCGTCAGGAATTCTGGCAAAAATCCGAGCTGGAAACGAAGCTTAAGACGGCACTTACTGTGAAGTCTTACTCCGAGGTCAAGCGGTTCTGGTCACTTATCGAGGACAAGATGCTGCCGGCTTTAGTCAAGGGCGACCAGTATGAAGCTCTTTTTGTGTATAGCCAGTTGACCTCAGTCTACGACGCACACCGCGCGATTGTCGATGAGATCGTAAAGCAAACCAACGCCGACAATATTGAGCTTGAAGCGGTAGCGGCACAGCGCATCGCAAAATTCTCAATGCTCGTTTGGAGCGTGTCCGGTACAGTAGTACTGATGATCGTGCTGGGTATCACAGGCATTGCGATCGGCGTCATCCGCCCCATGGTTCGCATGACTTTAGCAATTTCTCGAATAGCAGCCGGCGATCTCAGCATCGTCATACCCGGAGCAAACCGCGTCGACGAGATCGGCAACATGGCAAAGGCAATAACCATCGTTCGTGAGAACGCGGAGAACAAAGCGCGGGAAGAATCTGAAGCCAAGGCGCTGCAGGATCAAGCCGCCGGCCAACAGCGTAGAGCCGAGATTATCGGCGTCGCCGATGATTTTCAGGAAGCGATCGGAAAGATCATCGAAACAGTGTCTGCGGCCGCGATCGAACTCGAGTCTTCGGCGACGAGCCTGTCGGCCACAGCGGAGCGCTCACAGGAATTGGCGACCACAGTGGCGGCCGCTTCGGAGGAAGCTTCGACTAATGTGCAGTCGGTGGCATCAGCGACCGAAGAGTTGTCTACCTCTGTCAACGAAATCAGCCGCCAAGTTCAGGAGTCAGCTCGAATCGCTGGAGAAGCCGTGGATCAGGCCCGCTTCACCAACGAGCGTGTCAGCGAATTGTCAAAAGCGGCGGGCCGTATCGGCGACGTTGTGGACTTAATCAATACTATTGCTGGGCAAACCAATTTGTTGGCGCTCAATGCGACCATCGAGGCCGCCCGCGCGGGGGACGCTGGCCGGGGTTTTGCGGTGGTCGCATCGGAAGTAAAGGCTCTCGCTGAACAGACAGCAAGAGCAACAGGCGAAATCAGTCAGCAAATTTCGGGTATTCAGGCGGCCACCGCGGATTCCGTGACTGCCATTGGGCAGATCAGCGGCACAATCGAAAAACTTTCAGAAATTTCGTCGACCATCGCCGCCGCCGTTGAAGAGCAGGGGGCCGCCACCCTAGAGATATCCCGCAATGTGCAACAAGCGGCGCACGGCACGCATCAGGTTTCGTCTAACATCATGGACGTGCAGCGTGGTGCAAGCGAGACTGGCTCTGCATCCTCCCAGGTGTTATCCGCTGCTCAAATGCTGTCCGGCGACAGCAACCGCTTAAAGTCTGAGCTCGGCAGGTTCCTGGAGTCGGTTAGGGCAGCCTAAGAAACTTGGTGGCAGCAGTCAAATAGTTGGCTCGATGTGGCAACAAGGCTGTCAGCGGCTGACCGGATTCCTTGACGGCGAGGTCGGGAATGCGACCGCCCGCGTTGACCTGATCGATCAGGCGTTCGCGAAAGCGATGGAAAGCTCTGTCGAAGTATGGCGGCGAATTCCGATCGGGCAGATGGCGGTCAATGTCTGGCAAGCATTGTCGAGTTCTACCTCGCGGAGCGTCATCGTCTAGACGTCGGAAACGGTTGTGCGCTGCCTGCGCTGACTACTGCCGCGCACCGGATTGTCGATCAGACATTGGGCTCGCTTGGTCGCAATCGATGAGAGGGGCCGGGATGGCCGCGCTGATGGAGCTTTTTATGTTCCCAGGCGTAACCGGCGCACCACCGCGCATGGACGGCAGAGCGGCGAAGTCTGTCTGAAGCCTCAGCTCGACCCTCTCTTTTCCATCGGTGCGATATCTCGCCGACGGTAGCAACCGTATGAACGTTGTTCCCAACCGTAACCGACCTGAATTTGCGTCTGGGGCGGCCTACGGTCGCGCTCTGACTGCGATCGGCGGCGACTGGTTGGCCATGTCGTGGTATCCGCGCCGAAGACATAGGAAAAGGTGAGAAACAATGAAGATGGATCGAGTTGGATTCTGCTTTCTTGACCGCCCGTCCGTTGCCAAGCAAATTGAGCTCGTCCAGAAGGTCGAAAACCTGGGCTATGATTCCGCCTGGGTCACGGAAACGCGGCTTGCTCGCGATGCGTTCTCCGTGCTCGGAGGCTTCGCTGCGGTTACGAACCGAATCAAGCTTTGCACAGGCATTGTGAATACTTGGACGCGCGGTCCTGCCCTGATGGCGATGACGCTGGCGACCTTGGACGAGATGGCGCCTGGCCGTGTCATCTGCGGTCTGGGAGCGTACTGGGATCCGCTGGCGTGGAAGCAGGGCATCGAACGGCGAAAGCCGCTCTCGCAGATGCGGGAGTATCTTGAAGCAGTTCGCCGCCTCCTCAATCTCGAAACCGTCACGATCGAGGGCGAGTTCGTGCACTTGCGCGATATCAGCCTAGATCTCGGTCACGGGGCTCCACGTGAGCCGCGGCCGGCCAAGCTCTACATCGGCCCCACGGGCCCGGTGATGACCGAGCTCTCCGGCGAAATCGCCGACGGTGCAATCCTGAACGGACTTCTTTCGGTACCCTACACGAGAAAATTGGTCGAAAGCCTCAAGGTGGGCGCGACACGGGCCGGTCGCTCGTTCGAGAACTACGATCGACCGCAGTTGATAAACGTCTCGATGGCGGACGACCCGAAGGAAGCCCTGGAGCATACCCGCTATTTGATTGCCAAGTATCTCGGTCAGCAGCCCCACATCGGCAAGGCTTCTGGATTGGATCCCGAGCTCCTGGAGCGCATCAACAAGACGATGGGCGGCTGGCCGGCGCGGCCTGGTGGCGTCGAGGACGCGGCGAAGCTGGTCAGCGACGACATCGTCAATTCGATGGCAATTGCCGGGAACGCGAGCCACATCAAGGACCGTACCCAGGAATGGATGGATGCCGGCATCAGCTATCCCGTCATTCTGCCGCTCTCCGAAAACTATGACGAGATCGCCGAGCAGCTTGCGCCAGGAAAGTGGTAGCCACTTTCCGCGCGGCCGGCGGAAAGCGAGACCGATTGATCTCATGATGACACTCAAAACGGTATTCGCCGACGTCCGCGACGTAACCCTCGCCTATGGTCAAGGCGAGGAAAGCGTCATGGCTGTGGATCATCTCGATCTCAAGGTTGGGCGAGGCGACTTTATCGCTGTTGTCGGGCCGAGTGGGTGCGGCAAGTCTTCACTCATGAAGCTCTTGACCGGACTTGTGCCGCCAACGAGAGGGGCCGTCTTCATCGATGACAACCAGGTGACGCGCCCGATTAAGGGCGTTGGCATGGCGTTTCAGAATTCGACGTTGATGCCGTGGCGCACGACACTCGACAACGTGATGCTACCGTTTGAGATCGTCGAGCCGCACAAGCGTCGCTTGCGCGGCAACCGCAAACATTATGTGGGGCTTGCCGAGCGCATCCTGTCATCGGTAGGACTCGACAAGTTCGGACAAAAGTATCCCTGGCAGCTGTCGGGTGGCATGCAGCAGCGGGCGAGTTTGTGTCGGGCACTGATTCACGAACCTGAGCTTCTGATGCTTGACGAGCCGTTTGGCGCGCTCGACGCGTTTACGCGTGAGGAGCTTTGGTCGGTCATGCAAAGCCTCTGGATGGAAAAGAAATTCACATCCGTTCTGGTGACACACGACTTGCGTGAGGCCGTGTACCTGTCCAACGTGGTTCACGTTATGAGCAAGCGACCCGGACGGCTCGTGATGTCCCTGGATATCGACCTTCCTCGTCCTCGAACGCTTGAAACAACCTTCTCTCCCGCCTTTATGGACTTGGTTCATCGCCTGCGGGACAAAATCCGCGCCGAGCATGAACTATGATGCGCCTTAGGTACGTTCAGGCGCTCGCGCCTTGGCTCGTGACCATCGTCCTGTTTTTGGTATGGGAGCTGTCCTGCTGGCTGTTCTCTGTTCCGTCATTTGTGCTCCCGAGACCAAGCCTGGTCTTCAAGACGATGTATCAGTTCCGGCAGCAGATTGAGTACCATGGTCTGCAGACATTATTCAGTACCGTCGTCGGATTCGGCCTTGCTGTTGCAGTTGGGCTGCTCATAGGGATCGCGGTCGGTGCCTCCAGAATCGTCTATACGAGTCTCTACCCGTTGCTCATCGGATTCAATTCGATTCCTAAGGTAGCTCTCGTTCCGGTGATCGTAATCTGGTTCGGTATCGGCACAATACCGGCGATCATTACCGCATTCAGCACTGCCTTCTTTCCGATTGCGGTCAACGTCGCGACCGGTCTCGCGACGATCGAACCGGAAATGCGGGACGTGCTGCGTTCTCTTGGTGCAAGTCGCTGGGAGATTCTCACCAAGGTGGGCATTCCTCGATCGACGCCTTATCTCTTCGCTTCGCTCAAGATTGCAATTACGCTTGCGTTCATCGGCTCCGTCATTTCTGAAACCGTGGCATCAGACCGGGGAATTGGGTATCTAATGCTGTCAGCGTCCGCTCGTTTCGAAGTTCCGCTGGTATTCGCCGGCCTTCTCGTTGTCGGCGCGATGGGTATCGCAATGTACGCGATCTTCGCCATCATGGAACATCGGATGACCCGATGGGCGTTCCGCGGAAATGAGTTCACGACGTAAGCCGGATCGGCGCAGGGTCTAGTTCAGCAGCCCCGTCGTTTCCAGAGCGCCGGAGATCTCAAAGCGCACATCCTCGAGCGGTGCCAAATAGCGAAGATAACTATCTGCTATCCTACCGAAGTTGGGCGAGATGCGAAGCACGTCGGCCGCGGCAGCGCGAGCTTCACTGTCTCGACCAAGGCGGCTCAGGATCGTCGCTCTCAACAATGACGGCGTGAGGTGTTCTGGCGCATGATATTTATTGATCTCGCGCAGCGCGTCCTCGAATTCCCCACGCCGGAAATGGTTGAGGCAGACTGCACGATACGCCCAGCCCGGCGGGTGCAGCATGGTCCCGAGCGCTCCCTTAAGCATCTCCGTGCCTTGATCCCAGTCCCCCGAGAGGGCGCGAAAAAAACCGGCGCTGAGCTTGGTGCTGGGGGCATGCGGATTGAGCTCGAGAATTCGATGACAGGTCTCCCGGACGTCGCCTAGATGCCCTTCATAGAGCTGATAGAGGGCCATTGATACGTGACCGAAGGCGCAGCGGTGATCCAGCTCGAGCGCTCGCTGGGCATACCGGAGGACCAGCGGCTTCCAATGGTCATCGTTGTCGAAGCCAAGAACGTTTCCGTAGAAGATGGTATGCGCAAGAGCCGCCCAAACCATTGGCTGGTCGGGCGCACGTTCGATCCCGTACTCCAGATCCCGGCGTGCGAGGCGATAAACGCGCTCTGTGAGCGTACGCGCCAAGTACCGATGGCGGTGGATCGAGTCCCGTAAGTTCCACCGATCGGATGGCCCGTATACGGCATTCAGGCTGAGAATATGAGGGATTGCGCCATAGAAGTCCGCGAGAGCGCAGGCGATGTGGCTTGCGAGCCGATTCTGGCTCGCGAGCGCGGCGGCGGAGCTATCAAGGTCGAAGGATTCCGACCAAGCGACAGTATCTGCTTTTACGTCACGTAGCTGCGCTATCACTCGCAGTCCCGAGTCGAACTGTCTGACGCTTCCCGAGAGCACAAATGCCGTTTGATAATGCGTATCGCCAGCGCTAGGCTGCTGCTGATCCCTATTATCGGGAAGGGATACAGCAATGTCGCCGTAACGCGACAGAGCTACGACCAATTGTTCGAATAAGCCCTCCGCGAATAATTCGCAATCGGGCTGACCGGCTCGGTAGGCAAACGGGAGGATCGCAACACGTGGTACTTCGTCGGCAGCTGAGGAAGTCCCAATAGAGGCTGGTAAAGCTCGCGTGTCTGCCCGTATGCCCCACTCGAACACCGGTACATATGTGCCTTTTGGGATGTGGATGCGGACCGGCGCAGACCCTCCAGCTCGCAGATAGAAAATCTCGAGGGCCTTTCGTAGTTTCCCCGCTTCGAGGCGAACGAGAGGGTCGATCTCGGGATCGAATGTCGTGTCTCGGCCGAGAGCTTCGGTTGCAATCGAATACTGCTTGAGGTTCCGTGCGCTTCCGCTCAATGTCTGTTCGACAATGTACCGCAGGAAAGCTTTGATCCTCGGTCCCCCTTCGAATTCGGGCGCATCCAGGATGCGGGTGACTTGATCCCTGATTTCAAGCGGGGTCGGCGCAAGCGCCTGTGCGCCGTGTGGCGCAGTCGTTGCTTCTCGGGACGCTTTCTCGGTATCCTGCATGACCTTGTCGCCGGCGGATGTTCCGTCGCCTCGGTTCGTACCGTACCAAACGTAGTGTTCGGACCGTTTCGAACTTCCGCGTCCTGACACAATACTTACATTTCCAATTCGGCACTGCAAGCCGACCTTGCTGCGACTTTGCGGGGCGCGGCCACACGCGTGAGCCATGGTGCAATTGGAAGCAGACCTATGAGAAAATTGGATCGCCGTGCGCTGGTCGCCGGAAGTCTTGGTGCACTGGTCCTTCCCGGTTTCCTGCATGCGCAGAGCGCGAATGAGCGCGTCCGTTTCGCGTTGGACTGGGTGTGGCAAGGCAACCATAGCATCTGGACTTACGGTGCAGAGCAGGGAGTTTTCGTCCGCGAGAAGATCGACCTGTCGATCGAGCGGGGCTATGGCTCCGCCGACAACCTGAACAAGCTGGCATCGGGAGCGCTCGATATTGCGTTCGTGGACCCGAACCTGCTGCCGAAATTCAATAGCGAGAATCCATCGGTGCAGATGCAGGCGGTCTGCGTGATGTATGATGCTGCGCCGAGCGCGATAACGTTCTTAAAGGACTCCGGCATCAAGACCGTCAAGGATCTCGAAGGCAAGCGGCTCGCGGTCACCGAGACCGACGCAAGCTGGCCTCTTTTCCGCGTGGTCTGTCAGCTTAACGGCGTCGATCTAGATAAGATCAAGGTTGTCAATGTTTCCCCACAGCTGCGTGACAGCCTAGTGATCCAGAAGCGAGTAGACGCGGCGCTCGGCTTTTTCGTCACGTCCGTCATCAACATGGTCTCCGCGGGGGTCCCGCGCGACGACATTGCATACATCAAGTACAACGACACGGGCCTCGAACTCTATTCTCTCAGCCTGGTCTGCCGCAAAGACTATGCGGCCAGGAATCCCGCCGCCGTCTCTGGATTTGTCCGCGGAACGGTGCAGGCCACCCGAGCGATGCTCGCCAGCAGACGGGCCGCCGTCGAGAGCCTAATCAAGCGCGACCAGCTCCTGAAGCTGGATGTCGAAATGCTGCGCAACGACCTCATGATCGACGGGGCGTTGCTCACGCCATGGACGCGGGAGCACGGCTTGAGCACCGTAGACCGTGCCCGCTTCGAGCGTACCGCCGCGCAGGTGGCGAAGGCGTTCAACCTCGCCGTGATTCCCAAGATGGAAGACGTATACACCGACAGGTTTCTGCCGCCCGAGGCCGAGCGCAGATTGGTGTGAGGCCGCTGTGGTCGCGATTATCAAGCCTGGTGAGATATGAACGAAAAGCTATGTGACGCCATCGACGGGTTGATGCCCTCGTTGACCGACCTATTCAAGGCGATTGCGGTGCGCAGCCATGACGGTGTCGGGATATCGCGTGATGCGTATGGTGCGGTAGAGACCGCGACCGGCGATATACTGATCGAGTATGCGCGCGCGCGCGGTCTCGATGCGCGCTATGACCGCGTCGGGAATGTCAATGTCACCCGCAAGGGACAGTTCGACAAGCCTCCCGAAATTCTCATCGGGTCGCACATTGACTCGGTTCCGCGAGGTGGGAACTACGACGGGCTCGCGGGAGTAATCGCTGGAATCGGAGCTCTGGCCGCGCTGGAGCATGGCGGTGGCGCCGGTACGGGTGGCCTGCGCGTGCTGGGTTTCCGGGGAGAAGAGAGCCCTTGGTTCGGTACGGCCTATCTCGGCAGCAAGCTTTTGATGGGGGCGATCGGTCGCGAAGAGGCGGAGCGCCTCAAGCGCTTCGATACCGGAAAAACGTTGGTTCAACACCTTGAGGCCCTTGGCGTAGACATCTCCCAGCTCGGTCGGGCGGCGATCCCCCTGGATCGGGTGAAAGCTTACTTGGAGCTTCACATCGAGCAGGGGCCCCATCTCGAAAGCATCGACAAGCCTCTCGCCGCGGTGACGGCGGTTCGCGGTAACATCCGCTATCCGTTTGCGACTTGCGAGGGACGCTATGCCCACTCTGCCGGGGTGCCAAGGCACCTGCGCGCGGACGCGCTGATGGCGACCGTCAAGTTGATCGCCTATTGCGACGAGCTTTGGCGCCGCGAGATCGAGGCGGGGCATGATGATCTGGTTTTCACCTGCGGCATCCTTCAGACCAATTCCGCAGAGCATTCAATGACCAAGGTGCCCGGCGAGGTGGCGTTCTCTTTCAATGTTGGCGGTGTCAGCGATGCCGTAATGGAGCGGTTTCATGCGGCGGCGATGGACAAAGCGCATGCCCTTGCCCAGGAGCATCATGTTCGCTTCGACTTCGGTTCGCGAGTCGGAACGAACGCAGTTGATCTGGACAAAGACATTGCCGAGCTCTTGCGATGGGTCGGCCGGGAGGCCGGTATCGACGTGGAGCGAATGCCGTCGGTCGGGCATGATGCGGCCATGTTTGCCCGCCGGGGAATTCCCACAGGCATCATCCTGGTCCGGAACGCCAATGGTAGCCACAACCCCGATGAACACATGGAGATGACCGACTTTGCTGTTGGTCTGAAATTGCTCACGATGAGTACGGCGAGAATCGCTGCTCAGAACGGCTGAATACGCGTGGAAGGGGACCGCACAATTGGCGAATGCTTTGCAAAACCTGTCGATTGACGGGGCGATCGCTGCTGCACGCGAACGTTATGTGCAACAGCGTCAGAAGAGCGCAGACGCGTACCAGGCTGCGCGAAAGGTGCTGGCTGGCGGCAACACCCGGTCAGTGCTCTATTTCGATCCATTTCCCCTTACGCTACAGCGGGGCGAGGGCGCCGATGTATGGGACATCGACGGCCATCGTTATTGCGACTTCGTTGGCGAGTTCTCTGCTGGGCTCTACGGCCACAGCGAGCCAGAAATTAGGAAGGCGATCATCTCGGCCCTGGATGGCGGAATAGTCTTGGCCGCGCCGACTCTCGCGGAAGAATGCCTTGCCTCCGCCATACGCGACCGCTTCCCCTCTCTTGAACGCCTTCGCTTCTGCAATTCCGGCACCGAAGCAAACCTTCTGGCGATCACAACGGCGATCTCTTTCACGGGTCGCCGCAAGATTATGGTCTTTCGAGAAGCGTACCACGGAGGCGTATTGGTGTTTTCGGGCGGGGGTAGCCCGATGAACGTCCCCTTCGAGTTTCTCCTGGCGGATTACAACGATACGGAAGCAGCAGAGAGTATGATCCGCAAGCACGCGCATGAGTTGGCTGCGGTGATCGTGGAGCCGATTCTCGGTGCTGGCGGAAACATTCCTGGTAGCGCGGAGTTCTTGCGGACGCTCCGTCGCTTGACGCAGCTCACGGGCGCAGTCCTGATCTTTGACGAGATCAAGACCTCTCGTTGTGGCTCCGGAGGAGTGCAAAAACTGTTCAACATCACTCCGGATATGACCACTCTGGGCAAATATGTGGGGGGCGGGCTGCCAACGGGCGTCTTTGGAGGGCGGGCGGATATTATGGGTTGCTTCGATCCGTTGGGCGCAAACACCCTCCGCCACGCCGGGACCTTCAACAATAATGCCTGTTCGATGGCCGCCGGTCTTGCAGGTCTGACTAAAGTCTTCAGTGCCGACCGAGCAGACCGCTTTCTGCGCGATGAAGAAGCCTTCCGGCTGGAACTCAACGAAATCATGACGTCGTTGAACGTTCCCATTCAGTTCGTGGGCCTGGGGTCGATGTTCACGATACATTTTTCGAGCAAGCCGATTACCCGGCCGAAAGACATCGAACCTGTCAGTCGACGGCTGGGTCAGCTGTTCCATCTGGAATGTATTCTGGCCAATGTGCTCGTAGCCTCGCGAGGCGACGTTTTCATGAGCTTGGCTGTCGAGCCCAGGCACAAGGCGGCGCTTTCTCAGGCCATACTGTCATTCGTCGACGCTTACGGCGATCTGATCCGCCGGGAAGTGGCGAAATCGGCGCAGGAGCGTGACATGTCGACGCGCGGAGCATGAATGGAAATTGACGCCAGATCGCTCTCGCGCGACGAAAGCTACAAACTACTATCAGGTGCGATCGTTCCGAGACCGATCGCATGGGTCTGCAGCGGCGTTGAAGCCGGAAGGATCAACCTGGCGCCGTTCAGCACTTTCACCTTCGTGTCTTCCATGCCGCCGACCGTCGGCTTCAATTGCGATAAGCGTGATGGTGAACAGAAGGATACGTCGCGCTACATCAACGAGAGCCGCGAGTTTGTGGTCAATATTGCTGATGAGAGCCTCCTGGAAGCGCTGCATCTAAGCTCCGAGAGGCATCCGCCGAACGTGAGCGAAGTTGAATTGCTCGGTCTGAAAACTGTAGCAAGCAGCAAGATCCGTACCCCGCGGCTCTCGGATGCTCCGATCAGCATGGAATGCCAGCTCGTTCAGGTCCTCAACTTTGGATCGACGGGGTCCGAGTTCTTTGTTGGTGAAGTGTTGGCATTTCATATTCGAGATGACATCTACTGCAACGGTAGGATTGACTCGAGGCGTCTCCGGCCGATCTGTCGTTTAGGTGGGCCGAACTATGCGTCGCTTGGCGAGATCATCGCGATGCGTCCCGTTAGGGGTTAGGAAGGGCCTTAGCCGAGTGGGCCACGCTCCCAAGCTTGGTGGTGAATGAGGCGTCCGCAGTACGATGTTTAGCAATCCGATCCGGCGCCTGCGTTCATTGCGTAGTGCTGGATATCGTTGAACGGAACTTCTCGTCTCGCAGCCGGCCGAAGTCGCTCCACCGCGCCGAATATCGCACAAACCTCACACATGATCGCTGTCCACCGCTTGTTCACCGAGACGAACGTCCATTGCGGAGTCATCGTTTGGGTTAGGCGTTCGGAAACGCGTTTGCGAGCGAGGTCGGCATGTGAGCGCGCGAGTTGCTCGGCGCGTTCGGCATCACGCGTGCAAATCGCTTCGACAATTTCTCGGCGCCCGCGGACGATTTCGCCGACGTGAGCGCGATAGGCGGGTTCACTGGGAAAGCAGTCTTTTGTCATCGCCAATCGGGCGATGCGAAGATCCGTCGTCAATTGTTGAACATAAAGCAATGCAACAGGGAATTCCTGCAGGCCGCTCCGATCAATGCATGAGCGGAAATTCGCGTTGAGCATAGCCGCCTAGTTGTCCAGCTCCATTGCGGTCTCGAAAGATTGTCGCTCGATGTCTATCGAAGCGATTTGTTCCTCGGAACGACTGACTGCAGCCCATCGAGTGACGAGCCGTAAGGCCTCCAAATGTTCGCGGATATCGTTCCATTCCATCGGTGCGACCCGTGCACCGCGATTGGGAACTAACTGCACCACCCTCGGCGGCGAACCGCACCAGCGCCTCGCGAACGGGTGTCCTAGAAACGCCTAGGCGGCCAACCAGGGTCGCCTCGTCCAAGGCCCCGCCCGGAACCAGAGAGTAAACGAGGCGATTTCCTGCATCAACGCCCTATATCCGGAGGCGATCTGCTCGAGCTGGATCAAGTCTGCCCGCCGCGTTTCAGCGTCCCCATGGATGCGGTCGAGATGCGGGTCGTACCAGAGCCTTGCACGCTCGAGGTCGACGGGCGGCTCCGAATATCGGAGATTGCCCAAGGTCTCGACAAAGCCCTTCCAGTCATCACCGGCGGGCGGCGGCGTCGGTATGCCCAAAAGCGCCGCGATCGGATCGGCAGATTCCGCTATGCGGTCGAGCAGGCGCTGGGCGGTTGCCGATCCGATGCCGGGCAGGAGATGGAGGAGCCGGAATCCCGCGACACGATTGCGTGGATTCTCGACAAACCGCGGCAACGCCAGCATGTCCTTGATATGAGCGGCATCGAGGGTCGACTAGGTCCGATAAGAGTATATTGACATAATGGCACAGTGCGTTATGTCGCCATGCGTCGCTAGAAGGGGATCGCTAACGATGCTGCGATGGCAACATTCGAGGTCGCCTGATCTGTTTGGTGATTTGGGAATCCTGGAGCATTGCTTTTTAAGCTCCTAAGCGAGTCAGGCCACGTCAAGGCGGCAAGTTTTCGGGCTGCAGGAACGACCCGAGGCCATCCAACAGGCAAGCGGAATCGAGAATGAGCCACACTTCGGAAACGGTAATTGAGCGGGTGACGCTTCCCGTGCTGCAACGGTGGAAGCAGGAGGGAAAGCGCCTCGTGATGACGACCGCCTACGATGCGGTTACGGCGCGCATTGCCGATCCCATCGTGGATATGATCCTTGTCGGAGACAGCATCGGCAACGTCTGCCTTGGCTTTGACAACACGTTGCCGGTCAGCATGGCGATGATGAACCACCACCTGGAGGCCGTCGCACGCACGAGGCCTCGTGCCTTGCTTGTGGCCGATATGCCGTTTCTAAGCTATCACCTCAGCCCAGAGGAGACGCTGCGCAACGCCGGAGGCTTTCTGCAGCGTGGCGCGGACGCCGTAAAGCTTGAGGGCGGAGCCAAGCGCGTCGAAATGGTGCGTGCACTGGTCGATTGCGAAATTCCTGTGATGGGTCATCTTGGGCTCACTCCGCAAAGCATCAATGTCATGGGTGGATTCAAGGTGCAGGGCCGGAAAGCCGATGACGCCTTGCGGCTGCTCGATGATGCTCACCGTCTGCAGGAGGCCGGATGCTTCGCTCTGGTCCTCGAAGGCATTCCGGCAGAGCTGGCCGCGCGGGCGACTGAATTTCTGACGATACCGACCATCGGTATCGGCGGGGGCTCCCGCTGTTCCGGCCAAGTTCTCGTACTCCATGACGTGCTTGGCCTGACTAAAGGCCATCGCCCGAGATTCGTTCGCGCCTATACAGACGGTTATGGACTGTTACAGGAGGCGCTGTCGCGCTGGGCTGCGGACGTTCGCAACGGTACCTTTCCCGGACCGGAAGAGTCCTATCGGCTTCCCGAGGGCCTTGGGGACACGATCGCAAACTGGAGGCCTTCCGACCCAAGCTGACATTGAGGCTGCCACACAAACTATAGCGACAGTCGCCGGGCTTCGCCACGCTCCCGTCATAGGTCTTGCCGACTAGCCGATACGCCTCCCGGTCGAGCCGTGCGGGATCTGTGGTTGGCACATCCAGTTGATGCGACAGCTAGGTCGCAATGACTGGTGCGGCTTCCGCATCCGCGACGGACGAGCGTCCGACGGGCCGTTATGCGATCAGATTTGGATGCTGCAGTGCGAATTCCTTCCGTCGTGGCAAGAATGATTTGCGACGGGTGTATTTTTCCGTCGCGGGGTTATGAGTAACCCTGCAGTTAAGGCCGCGCTATCACTGCCGGTCCGTCTAGTTATACGCCAGACAAGCGACGATCAAAGAACGAAGGGTACGACTGATCCAGAGCAGCGCAAGGCCGATTTCGTCCGGTTGCGCCGACTGGCCGCAGACGAGGACGTGCTGCTCGTGCGGCTGATGCTCACATCGCATGGTCGACGGTGCATTCTGACATTTGTTACGAGATAGGGGAGGGGCATGAGGTTCGCTACAGTTGAAAAGCAGGGGGGATCGCGACTCGGTGTTTGCATTGGCAATGAAGTCGTCGATATTTCGGACGCCTTTGGCTCAAGCTTGCCCGACCTCGGGGCTTTTCTAAGCGCCGGAATGGGAGGCCGGCTCGAAGAAGTGGGGCGCCGCGTCGCCTCTGCGTCGGCCGCGGCGCGCCGGTCCATCGATCAGACCTTTAGGCCCCCCGTGGAAAAGCCAGGAAAAATTCTTTGCCTTGGGCTCAACTACCGTGATCACGCCAAGGAGGCGGGCCTGGCGATCCCGGAATATCCCGTGGTATTTCTGCGCGCCGCGACGTCGTTGGCTGCGCACAATCAGGACATTCCGCTTAGTCCGCTATCAAGCAAGCTCGATTTCGAAGGTGAGTTGGCGGTTGTGATCGGCAGGCGTGCGCGGAACGTTGCCCGTGGCGAGGCGCTCGACTATGTGTTCGGCTATTCGATCCTCAACGACCTGAGCTATCGGGATTTTCAATTACGCACGCCGCAGTGGACGGTAGGAAAGAATTTCGACGGTACGGCCCCGCTCGGTCCGGTGGTTGTGACTGCCGACGAGTTGCCGCCTGGCGCCAAGGGCCTTCGCCTCGTTACCCGCGTTAATGGCGAGGTGGTGCAGGACGGAACAACTAGCGACATGATCTTCGATGTCGCTGACAGCGTTGCCGATCTGTCGTCGACGATGACCCTCGAGCCTGGGGACGTTATAGCGACCGGCACACCAGCTGGCATTGGTGGCACGCGCAAGCCCCCCCTGTGGCTCAAGTCCGGAGACGTGTGCGAAGTTGAGATCGAGCGCATCGGCACACTGAGCAATCGCATTACCTGAAGAGTATCTGCGCTGCTCAATGTTTGTGATGGATCGTGGACAGTTCGTCGATCCGGCGATGATGGCGGAGCCAACCGCTTGTCGCATCGTTACCAGGGAGGAATAAATGACGCAGAATTTCAGCCGGCGGGCGATTATCGGCGGCATTGGTGCGGCGTTGTCGACTGCGGCTATGCTGCCGGCGAAGGGTGACACGCGATCGCTCTTTGTGGGCAAGTCGGTCCGACTCGTTACCGAGTACCCGGCGGGTTCTGGGCCAGATCTGGTCGGCCGATTGATTGCGCCACGCCTGTCGGAAATGCTGGGGGGCAACTTTGTCGTTGAACCCCGCCAAGGGGCTGGTGGTCGGATAGCTGCCCAAGGGGTGGCGGGTGCACCTGCCGATGGATCAACATTGCTCTTGATGACCGCGGCTCAGACTGTCATCGCCGTCACGGACCCAAAGATCTCATACAATGTGTTGAACGACTTTCAGTTCGTGTCGATGCTTGTCGAGTACCCGTTCTTCATCTTCACTTCTGCAACGTCAGACTACAATTCGCTCAGCGCACTACTGGACGCCGCACGCAAGAATCCAAGCGAAATCACCTACGCCACACCAGGCGTCGGCACGACTACTCACCTTGCCATGGAGATGCTCGTGAAGCACGCTGGTGTAACCATGACACACGTACCATACGCTGGGGCCCAGATGCTGCCTGATGTACAGAGCAACGTGGTGTCGAGTGGCGTCGGCAATTTAGGCGCCATGAAGGGTCTCATCGATGCGGGCAATCTCCGCGCCTTGGCGGTTACCTCCAAGGGTCGTGACCCGCTGACACAGACGGTCCCGGCCGTATCCGAGAATGTGCCCGGATATGATGTCACGACCTGGATCGCTCTGGCCGCGCCCTCCGGAACACCAAGACCTCTAGTCGATGGGTTGCATGAAGCTGTCAGGAAAATCATGGAAGAACCCGAGATACGCGAACGCCTGTCCATAGTCGGCTTCTCGCCCGTCACGAATAAACCGGAGGAGATGCGGGCGCGCGTAGCCTCTGACATCGCCAAGTGGGCCCCATATGGTACTGCGCGGCGTTAGCTCGAGCATCGCCGTTCGTGGAACGTATCCGGCGCTGCTGAAGTCGCTGGTGGGACTTGTCCCACGTCGTCAAGTTAGAGGGAGGTCAACCGTTGCTGCCTGTAAGACGTCTTAGTCATATCGTTATGGAGTCCCCGCAGGTCCAGAGGCAAGCCGAATATTACGAGCGTGTTATTGGCTTGGTCGAACTCGGTCAGGAGGGATCCACCGTTCACCTCGGGACACAGTTGGGCGCTTTGGCCTTGACCATTCAGCAAGGCCAGCGTTCACGGTTGCGGCGCATTTGTTGTCAAGTGGATTCCAATACGGAGCTGTCGGACGTTGCCCGTGTTCTTGATAGTATTGGAATATCGTCAACAAGAGAGACGGGATCTTATCCTGGAATAAGCGCGGTGCAGAGCTTCGCCGGGCCCGACGACTTGAGCATTGATCTATTCAACGTCGTAGCGAACCAGCCCCCCCGGGCCGGCAAGGGTGGCGTAAACCCTCTAAAGCTCGGCCATGTGGCGTCCTGTACGCAGAGCATTGATTCAACGATCTCTTTCTACAAGACCGTTTTGGGATTCCGGTTTTCTGATTCGATCGAAGATTTTTTTGTATGGCTTAGATGCTGCGCTGACCACCACACGCTGAATTTCATTGCCGGCAAGCGCACCGGGCTCCATCACATAGCCTTTGAACTTCTCGATCGAACACGCTTGCTGGACGCATGCGAAGTTCTCGGCTCCCACGATATCGATATTTTTTTTGGACCAGCGCGCGCCGGGGTGGGTCACAATCTGCACGTCTACCATCGCGCGCCGGACGGCTACCTAGTCGAATTTTTTACTGAACTGGACCAAATGTCCGACGAATCGACAGGCTACTTCGACCCTCGCCCTTGGCACCGTGACAGTCCGCAGCGGCCCAAGGTCTGGAAATTAGGAAAAGATCGTTTGTCGGTATGGGGCATGCCTCCTCCTCCAGAGTTTCTGGAGTAGCGGTTCGCTTGCCTTCCACAGCAAGCAAAGCACCGACGGCGATTGGCGAGTCAAGGAAGAGTGATGAACTGGAGAATGTCAGTGAGCGCGAACAGCACAATATGGACGTATTTTGCGGGGCTCGAACTTCGCCAATCCTACAAGAAGGCGGGTGACTTCGTCGTTCGGTGTCTAGAAGCGGGCGAGGGGCCCACGCTCCTGTTGTTGCACGGCGGCGGCGGGCATGCGGAAGCCTATACGAAGAACATCGCAGCGCTGTCGGAACGGTTCCATGTTGTGGCAGTCGACCTCGTGGGACACGGCTATTCAAGCATACCGGGCCAGGCAGGCGTACCTGATGTAGCAGAGCCAAATTTCGACTTGCTCGTCAAATTCATCGACGCCGTTCATACCGCGGTGACGGACGAACCGGTCTATATCTGCGGACTTTCTTTCAGCGCGGTTGCGGGGGCGCTCTACGCCGGACAAAATCCCGGGCGGGTGAAGAAGCTGATACTTAACACCGGGGTTCCGCTCGAATGCGATGAGGTCGGTGGGGCGGCGTGGCGCAGAGTCCTGCAGATGCCCAGCGAAACCGCGAAAGGGTGGTCGAGGGAGCAGGTCCGCCAAAGGCTCGGAGTTCTTTTCAAGGGCGGTGCGGACAACGTTCCCGAAGAGCTCATCGATATACGGCACGCCATTTTCAAGCGGCCTGGGATGTCGGAATTCAACAATCGATTTGTAAGGCGGATGATGCGGACCGTGGCTGAGCCGTCGCCGTTGACAGAGCGTGAAGGTCCTGAAGCACTGCAGAACATCGCATGCGAAACGTTGTTGGTCTGGACGCCGACGAATCCAGGCCAGTATCCCAGCGTGGCGGAAAAGGCGCTCACCTTCTTGAAGAAGGGGCGTCTCGTCGTGTTCGAGGATTCGCATCACTGGCCGCAATGGGAGGAGGCGGAGAAGTTCAATCAACTCGTCTTGGAGTTTTTGGGCGAATGACCCGAATAAAGCTGAGCCCGGGTCTTCGGTGGCGAGGATGGTTGGCGTGCTTTGGTTCGGCATGCGATCCGGCGGATTCTTTCCATCGCGGCAAGAATGATTTGCAAACGGAGTATTTTTCCGCCGCCGGGCTGTGACTAACCCTGCAGTTAACCGCTGCCACTGATGCCCGCGCACCTGCGTAGGAGCTTGACGGCGCAGGTGATCGGGCAGTTCACGCCCGGCACTAGTTTGTCCCGCGCTGCGCCGATCAAACGGCGACCAATGAACGAGAAGGGATTAGTCATGGCTGTTGCGGACAGCGTTGCCGTCGTCGGAGCGGGGCCGGTGGGGCTGATCGCAGCACTCGGGTTGGCGCAGGCCGGGGTTCCGGTGACCGTCATCGAGCGCGAGTCGCAAATCGTCGCGTCGCCGCGCGCGATCACCTATCACTGGTCAGCGCTCGAGGGGCTCTCGCGGCTGGGCTTGCTCGAGGAGGCGCTAGGTATCGGATTCGCCAAGCAGGACTACAGTTTCCTGAATTTCGCGACCGGCGAGCAGATCAACTACAGCCTTGGCGTCCTCGAGGGACGAGCGCCGTTTCCGTTCAATCTCCACCTTGGACAGGATCGGCTCGCCGAGATCGCACTGCGCCGGCTCCAGCAATATCCCCATGCGGAGGTCCGCTGGAGCACGAATGTGCGCGAGCTGACCCAGGACGGCAGCGGAGTGGCTCTGCACGCCGAAGGTCCTGAGGGCCCGGTCGATCTGCGCGCGGGATGGGTTGTCGGCGCCGACGGCGCGGCAAGCGCCGTGCGCAAGGCATTGGGTTTGGAGTTCGAGGGAATCACGTGGCCGAAGCGGTTCATCGCGAGCAACGTTCGGTACGACTTTTCCAAGCACGGCTACGCGCGTACCACGTTCCTGATCGATTCGACCTATGGCGCGATCATCGTGAAGCTCGACAAGGGCGACCTGTGGCGTTGTACCTACAGCGAGTCGCTGGAGTTGGCCGAGGAGAGCATTTCCGAGCGCATGCCAGCGTACTTCGACGTCATCCTGCCCGGAGCGCGGGACATCGAGGTTGATGCCTTTGCGGCCTACCGTATGCATCAGCGCGCAGCCGAGCGTTTCCGTGTCGGCCGCGTGCTGCTTGCCGGCGATGCGGCGCATGCGACCAATCCCAGCGGCGCTTATGGCCTCACCTCGGGCCTGTTCGATGCCTTCGCGCTCTACGACGCGCTCGCGGCCGTTGCCCGCGGCGATGTCGACGACACGGTCCTCGATCGATACGCCATGGAGCGACGCCGAATCTTTCTCGAAATCGTGTCCCCCGCCGCTGTGGAGACCAAGCGGCTCATCTTCGATACGACGGATCCGCAGCAGCGCGACGCAGACCTGGTCCGGTTGCGCCGCCTGGCCACGGAGCCGGACGTGCTGTTGGAGCGGCTCATGCTCACCGCGCGGATGCGCTCCGAGCCGCTGGTGCTGGCTTCCTAGACATGGAGCCCGCCACATATGTCCTGTCACGCCATGCCCCGACGGATCGAAGCCCGCGCTTCCATGCCGGTCCATCCCAGAGTGAGAAAAAGGTCGTAGATCATGAGCCGAATCCCCGTTGTGTTTGTTCCTGGACTCGCAGCAGACGGGCGCCTCTGGCAGCCTGTCATGGACGGGCTCGCCAGCGTGGTCGACCCGAAGGTCGCGGCCTGCAAGGGCAATTCCATAGCGGCCTGGGCCGATGAAATCCTCTCGCACGCACCCGACAGGTTCTTCATCGCCGGCACCTCCATGGGCGGCTACGTAGCGCTCGAGGTCGCGCTGCGGGGAGACGATCGGCTGGCGGGCGTGATCTTGCTCAACACCAATGCCCGCTCGGCATCGCCGCAGCAGCGGGAGCGCGGCGGCGCGCTCATCGACGAGGTCCGCAGCGGGAGTTTCGATCAGGTCGTCGAGAGGCTTGCCGGCTTTATCGGCGGTGGAAAGCCCGAACTGACGGAGGCCGTGGCCCAGATGACTCGCGATGCAGGAGCTGACACCTTCGTACGACAGCAGCAGGCCGTACTCGAACGGCAGGATCGCCGGGCCGAACTGCCTCGAATGAACCTGCCGACGCTCGTGATCGCAGGAGACGACGATCGGGTGACGCCGCCGAGCGTGAACAACGAGATCGCGCGTCTCGTTCCGGAGGCCGAGTTGGAGATCCTTGCCTGCGGGCACCTTTCAACGCTGGAGGTGCCGTCGGAGGTCTCCGAGACGATCGAACGGTGGCTCGCCATTCATCAGGCGGCAGCGCCAGCGAAAGGCCGTGCCTCTCCCTCCCGGTCCTGATCCTCGATACGAAAGTGAGATCGTCATGCGCATCTGGCATCAATCCGTTACCGAGCTCGACGCGCTACCGCAGTACGCAGCGTCATTGTCGCGTCGCTTCGCCGACGTGGCGAGCCAGGGGACTGAGGTGGTCCTGCACGGGGTGCCGTCCGGGACCTACGGATCCTCGTCTCCTGCGCAGGCGCTTGCGTATCCCACGGAGAGGCATCGGATCGCGGACCTGGTGCTCAGGCAGGTCGAGCAGGCCGAGCGCGAAGGATTCGACGCAGTGATGATAGCATCGTTCGCTGAGCCGGCTCTTCGTGAAGCTCGTGCTGCTCTCGACATTCCTGTGACGTCGATGACGGAGAGCGCTTTGTTCGCCGCCTGTTCGGTTGCCTCCCAGGTCGGTATCGTCACGATCGGCCTTGCAGGCGTGAGTATGCTGCAGGAGGGCGTGGCTCGGCACCAGCTCAACTCCCGCGTCGCCGCCGTGGTCGGCCTTGAGCCAACACTGACCGAGTTCGACCTGCAAAACGCTTTCAAGAAGCCAGACGTGGTGCGTGCATCATTCGAACGAGCTTGCCGGACGGCAATCGACGCCGGTGCCGATGTCATCATTCCCGGCGAGGGCGTGCTCAACGAGCTCGCAGTCCACCTCGGCATCCAGGAGGTAGACTCGGTCGGCGTGCTGGATGCTATCGCCGTCACCGTCCTGCACACCGAGATGCTTGTCCAAGCCTATCGCAAAGCCGGGCTGCGCACCGGTCGCCGGTGGGGATATCCGAGGGTGCCGGCTGACGTCAGGCGCGCGCTGGATACTCCGAGGGCGCTGCCAGCCACATAATCCGCACGTCCTGACCCGCCCGTTTCCTGCGCCGCCCAACAACCCAACAAGGAGCTATCTGTGACCCGTCCATATGCCCCCAAGAACCAGGCATTGTTCGATCAAGGCCTGGCCACGCGCCGCGCCGTCCTCGGCCCGGAATACGTCGATGCGTCGATCAAGAACGCCACGGACTTCAACATCGACATGCAGGAACTGGTGACTCAGTACTGCTGGGGCGACGTCTGGAATCGTCCAGGGTTGGATCGCCGCACCCGCTCGTTCCTGAACCTGGCCATGATCAGCGCGCTGAACCGTCCGCATGAGCTGAAGCTGCACGTGCGCGGCGCCATCAACAACGGTCTGACCAAGGACGAGATCAAGGAAGTCTTCCTGCAGGCCGCGATCTACTGCGGCGTGCCAGCGGCGATCGATTCGTTCCGCGTCGCCGCGGAGGTCCTCAAGGAGATGGACAACTGAAAGGCAGGTCACAGCGCCGAAGCCGGCGGGGAGCGTGCGGCACCGGGGAACCGGCATTCGTGCCGGTCCAGCACGAATGATTTGCGAGCCAGGTATTTCTCACCCGGAGCCGGTGACTACTCTCTCGTTCACCCAACGCGCAGGGCAGGGCTCGCGTCCTTCAGCGCTTTCTGAGGAGACAAAAAATGTCAGGGTTTGTTCGCCTCATGCGGTTGCTGCTGGTTCTTTCCGCCGCACAGCCGATTCTTCCGGCTCATAGCCAGACATTTCCCAATCAACCTCTGAAAATCATCGTTCCGTATTCGGCGGGCGGCGCGACCGACCTGGTGATCCGCGCATTCGCCGACACGGTCCGGGAAAGCCTGGGACAACCGATCATTGTCGAAAACAGACCCGGCGGCGGCACGATCACCGGCATGAATGCATGCGCCAAGGCGCCGGCGGACGGCTACACGTTGTGCGTGACCAACTCCGACAGCCTTTCCTTTGCGCCGCTGCTTTTCAGCCGGCTTCCCTACGATCCGGCCAAGGACCTCATCGGTATCACGAAGGTAGCATCGGCGCCGTCGGGATTGTTCATCAACGGCACGCTACCGTTAAACAGCTTCGCGGAGGTCATTGCCTATGCAAAAGCCAATCCGGGCAAGCTCAATTTCGGATCATTCGGCGCAGGATCGGTCGGCCATCTCTATGCCGAGTGGTTCCGCCGAGAGTTGCAGGCCGACATGACGCATGTGCCGTATCGTGGCTCTGCCCAGGTAGCCACCGCTCTCATCAGCAACGAGGTGCAAATCGCATGGCTTGCACTGTCCAACGCACTTGAATTCGTCGCGGCGGGTGCGATCAAGCCTATTGCAATCGACTACGGCACGCGTGCGCCGCAGCTTTCCAACATTCCGACGCTTGCCGAATTGAACGCGAACCCCAAGAGCATCCAGTCTTACTTCGGCCTGTATGCGCCTGCGGCGACACCTACCCCCGTGATCGAGCGCTTGAATTCAGCCTTCACGTCCGCTCTGCGCGACAAGAAGGTACAGGAGAAGATGGCGACGGCCTATTTCACGACAAATCCGACCACTGTCGATGAAATCAATCGGTTCCGCCGCGACGAAGCGGAGATCGCCCGTAGAATGGCCTCGACGATTGGCTTGAAGCCAGTGGACGCGCCTGAATGAGCCTGCGCCATCCGGCCGGAGTAGGTTCTCACCCCGTGCCACGCTGGTCCGACGAGCCGGCGCCAATGGGTGCGTGCTTGCGTCCTGATGAGGCGGTACTTGCAGAGTTGCCAGCCGTCGTTGCCGCTGGTGGCCACTCATTCCACTTTCGCTCGTAATCCTGCTGGGCGAAGTGCGCAAGCAGGAAGTCGATGAAGACGCGAATCTTGGCCGGCTGATGTTTGCGTGAGTGATAGGCCAGGTTGATGGCCAGAGCAGGCAGATGCCAATCCTGCAGCACGGGTACGAGACGCCCTGCTTTAAGGTCATCATAGATCGTATACATCGGTTGGAGCAAAATACCGCCGCCGGCAAGGGCGGCGGCGCAAAGCACTCGGCCCTCGCTGGACAATAGTGCCGGCTTGAGCCGCACCGTCTCTGTTGTGTCGCCCCGCGAGAAGACAAGCGGCTGAATCTCCCGTGAGAAGCCGTAGATCAGCGTGGGATGACACTCCAGCTCCTTGGGAGTCGATGGCGCGCCGCGCTCGGCCAGATACTTCGGCGATGCGGCGGGAACGTAACGAGCTTGCGTCAGCTTTCGTACGGTAATTCCCGAGTCAGGTTCGAAGGGGCGCGTTCGCACTGCAATATCTACTCCCGATTCGATTGCGTCCGCGTAGTGATTGGCCGCGAGGATCTGAATCGACAGGCCAGGATACAACCGCCAGAATTCAGGAAGCATCGGCGCAATGTGCATCATCGCGAATGAGGGCGAACTTGTCAGCGACAGCACGCCGGACGGCCGAACGCTGTACTGACCGACAGTTGCATCGGCGTCCGCGAGTTCCACGAGCAACTGCACGCAACGTTGATGGTATGCACGACCGGCTTCCGTCGGCCAGAGTCGACGCGTTGTCCGTTCCAGCAGTCGTGCCCCCAGCCTCTGCTCTAGGGCACTAAGGCTACGACTAGCGACCGAGTCCGACAGACCAAGCTTTTCTGCAGCACGCGTGATGCTGGATAGCTCTACGGTCTGAACAAACAACTCCATTTGGGTGAGGCGATCCATGGTAGTTCTTTCTGTTCAAACGTCTTTCGAGCGGACGATAGCGATCCGGTCGCCATGCGTCCTCTCGGACCCGAGGGCAACCACGAAGATACGGCGCAGGGTGAAAGGCGTCGCGTAAAATCGTGTGAGGGCGAAACTGAATAGGAAGGAGAATGCCCGCGTTCGGGTAGCATAGGTGGGTTGTAACTATTTGATCAAGAAAGGTTTTTACGCCAGTCTGTCACTGGCCGGTTAGAAAGCCCATGAGGACTTCGCCGACTCGAACGACAACTAGATAAAGGGTTGGCCACCACCGTATGCGTGAATCTTCAACTCTGAACTGAGGCCTATGCAGCGAAACGGAAAGTATATCGTAGGTTCGGTTGGTGTGGGGAAAAGCGGTAGCCTTAACTGTCGCTGTGCCGGGCTAATGGCAAGGCAAGTGACGCTTCGGATCAGGGCCTTCGCTATCCCTCTTCGATTTATGCCAAGATTGACTTAACTTGCAAGTCGAACCCGTTCCGCGCGCACGGCTCGTGGCTTCCTCCTTGTCCCATCTGGTTCTGGTGTATTAGGCCGCGGCTTCTCCAGGCCCTTCAAGCATCGGCGTGTCGAGGCTGGCTATTTCCGGCATCGCCTTGCCGGCGATCGCCTGCAGGTCGCCCACCATGCCAACAGTGGATTCAATGACCGCAACGATTTGAGTTTCACGCTTGGCCCATTGGCGAGCCATGAATTTGCGCTCCTTGTCTAGATCCTCACGCATGTCGTTGAACTTCTCGACGACGGCGTCGACCCTCTGGCGAAATCTCGTGCCCGTGAGGTACTCGTAGACCTGCTCCATTTTGGTTTGCTGTCCCTGTTGGACCAGCCGCGAACTCGATATCTCGATGAGGGACTGACGTAGCGCAACCGCCACGGCCAGTGCGCAACGCGGGTGCGCCACCCAAACGCCGGCGACCAGGTCAAAATGCTCGATCTGCTTGGGAAGGGCGTGTGAGATGATGAGGGCAATGTCGGCGCCACAGCGCCGCTGGTCCTCACGGAGCTTGGCCAGCCAACCATCGCTCCAGGCCTTGGTCCGCTTGGACTCCCAGAGGATCATGCCGGCGGGTTGCCCGACAGAGCCGTTGACTTGCTGAATAACATCGGCCCCCAACTCGCCCTTGGCGACCGGCTCAATGACATCCATCGGAAACTTGCCGCGCAAAAGCTCCTCAAGCTCAACCTCGAAAACCTCCCCCTGGGTTTGTTGCGAGCCTTGCTCCGCTTTGCGCCTCAATTCCTCGATCGTGCGCGTCATTGATTCGATGGTCTGGTCCTTCTCGGCGACCTTCAGGCGCGCAGCTTCATCTGATTCTTGCTTGGCCTTCGCCCGGATGTCGTCAACCGAAGCCTGCACGCGCTTTTCAATAGTGAGGTCCATTTCGCGCTTTTCGTCAGCCAGCGCGCGCTCCTTGCGCATTACCTCGGCTTGAGCCTGCTGCGCCTCAGCCAGCTTCGCGTCGCTGGCTTCAAGGTTCTTGCGCAGCTCGGCGGTCTCCGCCGCCTTGGCCTGTAGATCCCCCGCAACCGCTTCACGGGCCTTTTTGGCCTCGGCTGCCACCAGTTGGCTGCGCTCGGCCGACAGCCGCTGCGCCACCTGGTCTTCAATCTGCTCACGCGCCCGTGCGACCGCGTCCTGCTCCTTGCGCAGGGCCTCGGTCTTCCTGGCGACCTCTGCGTCCTTGGCTGCCAGTTGCTCATTAAAGCGCTGTCGTGTTTCCGCGAGGAGGGGAGCGGCCAGCGATTCCGTGAGCTTGATTTCGTGGTTGCAGTTCGGGCAATGCAGGGTGGGCTCGTGCGAAGCGCCGGCGCCGGTTGCTCTGAGACTCATGAACTTCCCCTCATTGGTACGGCCGGATTCAACATCATCTGCGGGCGATTGCGATGTCGCGGCGCTGGATGTCCACATACGGCTAGCCGAACATGGACTTGGCCACCGGTTTTCCACCGAAACCGCATGCTCGAGGTGTCGACAAAGCCCTGGCTGCAGAAGCTGTTGAGCTAGGAATGTATTCTAAATGAGAACAAAACGGGATCAAGTCATTTGCAGGGATGCATGGGCGCGGCAAAAAAAGCGGCAAAGTAGGGTGACGCGATAGGGCCTAATGCCCTATCTTTGCTAAATAAATAACCGGCAATGGAAGCGGCAAAATGACCACGATTGCAGCGATGGAGCCGCTTCTTCCCGACGATAATAAGGAACTCGAGGACCTGGCGACTGACCTGGTGGCGAAGGCCAGCGGCCTTGCCACCCGCTTGCATCCAGTGCTGCGCGCGTCCGTCGGTGACCTAGTGCGTTCAATGAACTGTTACTACTCCAACCTCATTGAGGGGCACAACACGCTGCCAGTCGATATCGACCGCGCCATGAACAACGAGCTCGCACCAGAGCCGGAGCGGCGCAACCTCCAGCTCGAGGCGCGCGCACACATCGAAGTGCAACGGATGATCGACCGCGGGGACGGGCCCAGCCCAGTCATGTCCGAAGCGTTCATCACCTGGACGCATCGCAACTTCTGCGAACGCCTGCCGGCAGAAATGCTGGTGGTCGAAAATCCAGAGTCCGGCCGCAAGATCACCATGGCTCCGGGCGTGCTGAGATCCGAGCATGTCCGCGTTGGCCGACATGTCGCGCCTGACCCGGTCGACCTGCCGGCGTTCATCAAGCGGTTCGCCGAAGGCTATACGTCGCCCAACCTTTCGAGGCTGCGTAAAATCATCGGCGTCGCCGCATCCCACCATCGCCTGGCGTGGATCCACCCCTTTATGGACGGCAACGGCCGGGTTGCGCGACTGTTCTCGCACGCGCTGCTGCGCGAACTGGATGTGGGATCAGAGCTCTGGTCGGTTTCGCGTGGCCTTGCGCGTAGTGTCGATAACTACAAGACCATGCTGCAGGCCGCGGACGAGCCGCGACGCGGCGACCTCGACGGCCGTGGCAATCTCACTCTGGCAGGCCTTACGGAATTCTGCCGCTATTTCCTCTCGACCTGCATCGACCAAATCGACTTCATGGAAGGCCTTCTGGAGCCCTCCGAGTTGCTGCGACGCATGGAGATCTGGGCAAAGGAAGAGACGGCGGCAAAGCGGCTGCGAAAGGGCTCATGGCCCATCTTGCGTATGGCGGTCCTCGATGGCGAGTTCGCCCGCGGCGACGCGGCCGATTTTACCGGCTATGCGACCCGGCAGGCACGCACCGTGCTCAACGACCTCATCAATCAAGGCTATCTCATTTCCGAGACCACTCGCAGCCCGGTGCGGCTGGGATTTCCGGCAAGCGTGGTCGATCGTTGGTTTCCACGGCTTTATGGGGGAGGGCAGTGATCGCGACGCCTCATACCTTTCGTGTTGTTAAACGCGCAGAGGCGTCACACACCAAAGCTGAATTCCCGTGGAGCCAACGATGCAAGGATCCATCTGTTCGTCTTTGGTGGGGCGAGCCAAATAGATGGCTGCAATCAACCTGGTCCGGATCGATGACGACAAGAACATGGCGCGGTTCTATAAGCTGGACGTACAGCCGACCCTATTCGGCGAATGGTCGCTGATCCGTGAATGGGGCCGAATAGGACGTGCAGGGACGGTTCGCATTGAAGCGCATCCGACTCGCGGCAAGGCTAATCTCGCTTTGATCCTGAAATGGGCAGAGAAACAGAGGCGAGGGTACCCGTGCGTAGCCGTAGATCATGCGGCAGGGGTCGCGATGTCGTGGCCTGCTGCACTTTGACAGCGTGTCGGCTATGGACGGGGTCGGTTCAGCGCTCAACCCAGCGGCTTCAAGCCGTTCACGATGATCTTGGAAAGAAAATCGGCATAGCGTTCGGCCAAGCCATCTTGCTCGTACTCTGAAAACAACACGTCCCTGATAGGCTTCGCCGTCGCAAATATTTCGCAGACACCTAACAGGACCATGTACAGGAACCGAGCGTCTATATCGCCACGGACTTCATCAAGCTCAATGCCCTTCAAAACGATGTTTTCGAGCCGTTGATAGGATGTTTTGTTGAAATCACGCCTGACGGTTTTGGCTTTTGCATCGCTTGCCAAATAAATTTTATCCAGCAGCAGCGGCCAGAAATTTGGCGTTTCGACGTAAAACGACAAGAGAGTCTTGATGCGGAGCTCGATTTTCTCGGCCGTGGTGCCAGGAATATCGCTAATAGCCGTGAGGCGATCGCTGATATCCAAAATGAACCGGTGGGCGAGCTGGACCAGAAGGTTGTCCAGGGTCCCAAAGTAATAACGGACGAGCTTGGGATCGACGCCGGCAGCTTTGGCGATATTCGTCTGGGTTAGTTGATCCGGGCGCTTGTCCCTTAGAAGCTGCCGCGCGGCCGTAAGCACTCGATCAGCACCAATATTGTCCTGCCCAACCGGTCTGCCCTTTCGCCGAGGCACCGCGGACCGCGGCGGAACGACAGGCTTTTTGGTCACCGATCTCAAGCAATCCTCCTACGATTGGTCAGCTGTAGGGATTACGACGTTCGCGACAATCTTCCAACTGCCCCTTTTATTCCTTACAGAAGGAATTCTTATTGACGACGCTCCGGACTGGTGCGATCTTGCTGCATCTGCGTGGGGCAGGAAGCGTTCGGCTGGGAAGACCAAAAATGAGATACCTCATCGCGGCCGATACGGGAGGCACCTTTACCGACCTTGCCGTCCACGACATGGTGACCGGATCGACGAAATTCGGAAAAACGCTCACCGATTACGGCGATCTTCTCGATGGCGTTATCCGCGGCCTGGAAGACACGGACGCGGATGTCAGCGATGCAAAGCTTCTAAAGCATGGCACAACCCATGTAATTAACGCGCTTTTGGAGCGCCGCGGAGCAAAAACTGCGTTGGTGACCACCGCTGGATTTCGCGATGTCGTCGAGATCGCTCGCGGCAACCGCTCGGTGCCCTTCGATCTGTATTATCGAAGGAATCCGACCTTTGTTCCGCGGCATTTGCGTTTCGAAATCGAAGAGCGGATCGGCGGCGATGGAGCCGTCCTAAAGCCCCTGGACACCGCAGGCCTCGCATCCCTTATCCCTATTTTCCGTAGCAACGGAATTCAAGCGGTAGCGATTTCCTTTCTTAATTCCTATCGAAACCCGGTTCATGAGGAGGAGGCCTGTCGATTCTTCCGAGAGATGCTGCCCGATGTCTTTGTCTCCGCGGGTTCGGAACTGTCGCGCGAGTGGTCTGAATACGAACGAACATCGACGGTCGTCGCGAATGCTTTTGTCGGAGCCGACATGGCGTCTTACATCCACCGATTTGAGCAAAGGCTGAAGACAGCCTCCTTTCCGGGACGTCTTTACATGATGGGCTCAAGCGGTGGCGTCCTTTCCGTTGCGCAGGCGACCGTTCTTCCGATTGCGATGGTTGAATCCGGCCCGGTCGGCGGCTGTATCGCCGCCGCGGAATATGCGCGGGCTCTTGATATTGAAAAGGCCATTGCATTCGACATGGGCGGTACAACTGCAAAATGCGCCCTGGTCGAAAACGGCAGGTTTGAATCTCAGTCGACCTATTTCGTTGGCGGCTATGAGCGCGGCGTTCCGATCCGCACACCTGTTTTGGATATTGTGGAGGTTGGCGCAGGAGGAGGCTCGATCGCCTGGTTGGACGATAACAAGCGTCTCCACGTCGGGCCGCGGAGTGCGGGGTCGACGCCGGGGCCAATTTCCTTTTCGCGTGGTGGAACCGAACCCACTGTTACAGATGCGAATGTCATTCTCGATCGCATTGGATCCAATACCTTCATGAATGGCCGGCTGGTGCTAGATGCGAAAGCCGCGGCCCGCGTCATTGAACAAAAACTCGCGATCCCGCTTGGATTTTCCGGCCCTGATAGAATTGATCGCGCTGCGCAAGGTATTCTGGACCTTGCCTTGACGGCCATGACCGGTGCGATCAAGGAAATTTCGATTGAACGCGGCCGTGATGTTCGAGCTTTCAAGCTCATCGCCTTCGGCGGCGGCGGCCCGATGTTCGGAGCGGAATTAGCGCGCTCCCTGGGCATACCGGAGGTCGTGGTTCCGCCCAATCCAGGCGCTTTCTCTTCCTTCGGAATGCTGATGGCCGACGCACGGCGCGATCTGGAGAAAACCCATCTTCAGAAGCTTTCCGAAACCTCGCTTGAGGCTCTCCGGGAAAGTCTGAAATCACTCAAGGATCAACTCACCGGCGAAATGACGAAGGAGTATGGCGTTTCGAGTATCGCGATCGAATTCGAAGCCGATATGCGTTATCCGTCTCAAGCGCATAGCGTGCGGATCCGGCTCCCGGAAGATTTAACCGTGGCGGCAATTACGAGCGCCTTCGAAGCCACTTATCGCCAGCGTTACGGGCATATCAACGCTTCACTCAAGCCGGAATTCGTCGTTCTGCGTTCAATCGGTTTTGTGCCGACGCCGCGCCCAACCTTGGAAGATGTCGGCCGTATGGCCGACAATTCCAATGTTAAGCCTCATGCGCAGCGGAACGTCTATTGCCGGAGGACGCGTCAGCGCCTTGACACCCCGGTGTTCCGCCGAGCAGACCTGCCGGTTGGCTTTTCCGTATCGGGACCAGCGATCGTCGAGGAGTATAGCTCCACAACGATCATCGGCTCCGGTGATCGGCTAACTGTAGGAACCCTTGCGGAACTCAGAATTGCTGTCGGTTAGCAAAAGGTCGGAGGTGAACTCATGAGCGTGCAATTCGCTGTCCCGGAGGAAGCCGCGGTCGTGTCTCACGATCCCATTGAGTTACAGGTGGTTCGGCAGCGCCTTGTGGCGATCCCGAACCTCATCGAGAAAAATGTCGAGCGAACGGCGTTTAGTCTCCTCGTTCAGGAATACAAAGACTTCGCAATTGGCTTTGTGGATCCAAAGGGACACCTTGTGACGCAATCACGTTACAGCCTCCCGGGATTTGTCGCTAATGCGCTGGGGCTGGGTGTGCGTGAAGCGCTCAAGGTCTTCGGGGGCGCGAATCTCCATGAAGGGGATGTCGTCCTGGTGAACGGGTATGTCATCGGCAAGCACTTGAACGACGTCGTCGCGTTGACACCGGTTCGATGCGATGGAGATCTGATCGGCTTCTTCGCTGTTCTGGTACATTGGATTGATGTGGGCGGTCGTGTCGTCGGTTCCTGTTTGTCTCCCGACGCTACCGATATATGGCAGGAGGGTCTCCAGCTTTCGACCGTGAAACTCATGTCACGCGGTCAAAGGGTCGACGATATATATCGAATTGTCCTCGCCAACTCTCGATTTCCCGATCTTCTCGCAGGCGATCTCCAGGCACAATTGGGCGGCTGTTTCATGGGCCGCGACATGGTGCACGAAGTTATCGCCGACCACGGAGTTCATGCCGTAAAGGCGGCCATAAGCGAAATGCAGGACGACGCATCTGTAGCCTCCGCTCGCGCGATCGCCGAACTGCCGAAAGGCGTGTTCAAGGCTTCGTCGTTTCTCGATGATGACGGCATCAACCTTGGCGTTCGGCTTGCAGTTGAAGCCGTAGTGACACTCGACGAACGCGGCCTGACCATCGATCTATCCGGCCTTAACGAACAGGTTCTGGGTCCGATCAACCTTTCATTCGATGGCGGTGCAGTTACCTTCGCGCGTGTTGCCGCCAAAGTTCTTCTGGCGCCCGGCACTCCCGTCAACGAGGCCGATTTCGACCATGTTCATGTCATAGCCCCAGTGGGAACGTTTATGAGTGCGCGGCCTGGCGCTGCGATGGGGCAGGGGGGATTCAACGGTCCCACGATTGTCGATACAATTTTTCGCGCCCTCGCGGCCGCTCTACCGGATCGGATTCCCGCCGGTCATCACGGCACTTTCGGTATTCACCAGATTACGGGTACTAACCGCTTCGGCGAACCATTTCTGAGCCTCGACGCGATGTCTGGCGGGTGGGGTGCATTTTCAAAAGCCGATGGCCCCAATGCCCTTCGCTCAATCACCCACGGCGATGTGCGCGATGTTCCAGTTGAAATTCAGGAAGCACTTTACCCGTATCGCATCGAGGCTAAGCGTCTGGTGCAGGACAGTGGCGGAGCGGGCCGTCATCGCGGTGGTTTGGGAGTGGAAAAGATCTATGCGTTCCCGTCCACGAAGCGGCTTCGCTGCAATATCACGGTAGAGCGCACTGAATGCGCCCCATGGGGAGTGGCGGACGGACAGAACGGTGCAACGCCGTTTGTCGAATTGCGATCCGCCGATGGTACTCGGCGTCTGCTTCGCAAGAGCGACGTCGAGCTCAACCAAGGCGATGTCTTGCGGGTTGTGAGCGGCGGGGGCGGCGGATATGGCGCGGGCTATTTCCGGGATGTGGAGTCGGTCCTGGCCGACGTGCGCGATGGTTATGTGTCTCAGGAGTCGGCATTGCGGGATTATGGCGTGATTCTCAATGAGCAGGGTGACATCGATCAGCCGGCTACCGCTGTTATGAGAGATAAGTTGCTTTCAGGCGCCTGAGTACGTGGCATTGCTGCGACCGTCCCATCCTCAGCCCGGTTGTGATTGCACAAGCGCCGGCCACCGCCGGCTGATGCCTCCCAAAAAATTCCGCATCTCGGGATAATTACTTGTCGGTGCGCCTCGCTGCGCCACAATGCCTGCGAAATTGCCGCTAGCTGTCCGCATGTGCAGTCTGCGGCAAGGTTGCCTAAAATTCCTTGACTCAGGAAATAAAGATCGGAAGAGTGGCGTAATGGCCTGTTGAAAATTGCGGGTCAGAGCTGTCAGCGAAATCGGAGAGCAACCATGAGCCACGGCCATGCAAAGACCCCTGAATTCGATCAGGGCGCATCCGCAAATGGCAAAACTGTCGCCGGCGGAATTCTCGGGCGCATCGATGCATCTCCTCAAGATGTGGGTCTCGATGAATCCAAATTGGACCTGTTGCGTCGTTCGATTGAAGAGGACATTGCCCGTGGACACTCAGACGGGTCGGTTTTGCTGATTGCCCGGCACGGCAAGATCGTCATGCACGAAGCCATTGGCTACTCGGACAGGGCCAACAATCGCAAGGCTCTGATCAGCGATATTATGCCGATCATGTCCGTGACGAAGCAACTGACGGCAGCGATGGTGCTGCGCTTCGTCGATACAGGCCGGCTTGCACTCACCACGCGAATTGCCGAGGTCATACCGGAATTTGCATCGGGAGGAAAGGAGCGGGTCACAATCCGCGATGCGCTTAGCCATCAGGCGGGCCTTCCGATGCAGCATCCTCTCGAGGATTGGAAGGACGGTAACGAAGCCTACGTACAGCGCATCTGTAAACTTCCCTTCGAACCGGCGCCTGAAGGTGTTGCAAATTATCACGCAGGAGCGGCCCACGCCGTATTAGGCGAAGTGTGTCGCCGTCTCGATGGCGGAGGACGTTCGGCCCGGAAAATTATGGAAGCCGAGATTTTCGAACCGGCAGGAATGACGGAAACGGCTCTCTCGCTTCGAGACCGGCCAGATCTTGTTGGGCGGCTTGTGCCGATCGCGATCAGAGACGAGGGACCAGGAGCGTTGCCTGCGCGCGACGTGGAGCAGGTAAGCCGCATCTGCCAAGACATCGAATTTCTCGCGGGCGGCGCATTTTCCACAGGATACGATATCTACAGATTTGCGGAGATGCTTCGATGCAATGGCAGATCAGATGGCCGGCAAGTGCTATCGCCCGCCGTTGTCAAAATTGCGACAACAACCATACAGACAGGCAACAAGCGGCACGGTTTATATACTGATGTTGTCGCCCGGGATCACACTGATCTGTTCCCTGCCAACATAGGCTTGTCGTTCTACATACGAGGCGAGGGAATTTTCATTACCCATATGGGGACGCTCTGTTCGCCGCGGGCATTTGCTGGATCGGGATTCGGGGGACAACTCTTCCTCGTCGATCCAGATCGCGATTTGACTTTTGTTCATTTAGTTGCCGGCTTTCCTCAATTGTACCAGTCACGCAAGCGATCGCAGCGAATTTGCGATTTGGTGATTTCCTCAGTCATCGACGTCTAAGGCGCTGCTTCACGTCTCGTGAAAGCGCCACACAAGCCTTATCATCCGAGATAGAGATCAAATATGCCGTTGGTGCTTGTAAGCGTGCGCAAGGGAAGACCGCCTGAAGTTCGTCGCTGCATCCCGGATCGCATACAGGCCGCGCTGGCGGGAATTCTCGAATTCCGGATGAAGACCGCTTTCGGACAGGCGAATTTCTCATCCGGAAAAAGTTTTGCGCGGCGCGCGGAGTATAAGTGATGAACCATGTGTTGAGAGCTTTATCCCGGCCGGACCAGTCACATGCTTCCGGAGGCGAAGCCCATAGCCGGTACAATCGACAGTGGTGGTACGTCCAGCGGCCCGTCGATAAATTGGGCGCGGAGCATTTCGAGTTTCGGACCGCGAAGGTTGCTCCCCTGCAGGACAACGAAATCCTTATCAGGCATCATTATCTTTCGCTGATGCCTGGCAATCGGGCGTGGATGCAGCGCGACACGTATGTCCCCATGCTTACCACAGGACAGGTTATGCCGGGGCGCGCCATTGGTGAAGTTCTTGAATCGAAAGATCCGGACTACAAGCCAGGCGATGTCGTGGAGACGATGCTTGGATGGCAGGAATACGTCGTCGCGCACGCATCCGTGCTCACGCGGCGCGATAAAAGCGTTCCGATGAACCATCTACTCGGCGTGCTCGGATCAAGCGCGCTCACCGCCTATTTCGGCCTTTTTGATGTTGGCCAGCCGCGCGCAGGCGAAACACTGGTGATTTCCGCAGCTGCGGGGGGCGTGGGTTCTATCGTTGCCCAATTGGGCAAAATAGCGGGTTGTCGGGTCATCGGGATTGCCGGCGGCGAGGAGAAGTGTGCATGGCTCCGCGATGCAATCGGGCTCGATGGCGTCGTCGACTACAAGGCAGGCCCGATCGAAGAGGCTTTGAAGCAACTGTGTCCCGATGGACCGGACCTGTTTTTTGACAACACGGGGGGCCCGATCCTGGAGGCGATGCTTCCTGTCATGAAAATCGGCGGGCGTATCGTGTGCTGCGGCAACACCGCTCAATATGATTCACCGATGCCAGAGCATGGGCCGAAAGGAATCCCCATCACGCTTATCGCGCGCGATCTTCGGATGCGCGGCGTTCTGCTGATGAATTATCTGAATCGCCGCGGCGAAGCAGAGGCCGCGTTGTGGCGTTGGACGGCCGAAGGTCGACTGAAGCCGATCTATTACATCGTCGATGGGTTGGAGAATGCCCCCACCGCGATGATCGGGCTGATGGCTGGAGCAAACCGGGGGGTGTCGCTGGTGCGCATCTGATGCGTTCCAAGCGCTCGGTTATCCGAACTTTGCGCGAAACATCACGGGGACAGTTGAAGGAGACCAGCGGGTACTGAAAGTCAGTGCCGCTATAGACATGCACTAAATTAAAGGGGCAGAACGTCATGCAATCGGAAATTGAGCGTCGTACGATCAGACGGATTATGTGGCGTCTGATCCCGTTCATGGGACTGTGCTACATGATCAACTGGCTTGACCGCACGAACATCGGTTTTGCCGCTTTAACTATGAACAAGGCGCTGGGTATTTCAGCCACGGTTTATGGTGCTGCAGCCGGTATCTTTTTTTTTGGCTACGTCATTTGCGAGGTGCCGAGCAATCTGGCCTTGGCGAAGGTCGGCGGGCGCATCTGGATCGCCCGCATTTTAATTACATGGGGCCTGCTCGCTGCGGGAATGGCGCTGGTATCGGGCGAGCGCAGTCTCTATGTCGCGCGCTTCCTGCTCGGAGCCGCGGAAGGAGGCTTCTATCCGGGTGTGATTTACTATTTCAGTCAGTGGGTCCCGAGCCAGTATCGAGCAAGGATGTACGGATGGTTCGGAGCATGTGGCGCGTCAGCCCTTATCTTGAGCGGCCCCATCGCAGGATACATTCTTCAACTTGATGGCTTGCTGGGACTCGCCGGGTGGCAATGGCTGTTCGTCATTGAAGGGCTGCCTGCGACGATACTCGGACTTGTCTGCCTTCGGTATCTTCAGGATTCGCCGTCACAAGCCAACTGGCTTGCCCCGGAAGAGCGGAAGTGGCTGACGGATACGCTCGACCGCGAACGCAATACACTTGCGGCCGGAGAACATATTTCAATCTGGCGCGCGGTGCTGGACTGGCGCATTCTGGTGCTTTCAGGCGCTTACTTCTTCTTCGGGTTTGGGCTTTACGGCGTCGCGCTCTGGATGCCCCAGATCATCCGGGAATTCGGCTTCACGACAGTTCAAATCGGATACCTGACAGCGCTTCCGCCAATCTGCGGGACCCTCTGGATGATCTTCTGGACCTGGCATTCCGATTACAAAAATGAAAGGCAATGGCACCTTGTTCTGACGGGCCTGATCGGAACGTCCGGACTTCTGCTTGTCGCCTGGCAGTCGTCGAATATTGTTCTGGTCATGATAGGCTTCTGCCTGACGTCGATCGGCGCCTTCACGACGTTTCCGATCATCCTGACCTGGCCGACGGCGGCCTTGTCCGGCGTCACCGCAGCGGCAGCTACGGCGGTAATAAATTGCATAGGGACCTCGAACGGCTATTTCGGGGCCCAACTGATCGGTGTCCTGAAGGACCTTACCGGGGATTTCAGAATTGCAATGTTGCTGACTGCTTGCGGCCTCTTTATTGCGCCATTACTGATCTTCATTTTCGGCAGCTTCTTGAACATAAAGATTCGGGACGAACGTTCGGTGACCGCGGTTGTGAAGCCGATTGATGCGAGATGATCGCGATCCGGCGGCCTCTTATCCGATTGCATCCCCCGAGGTGAGGACGTTGAGCTCGGCTTCTCCTCGGAGGACTTGACTATAATGCGCGTTCGAAGGCGTAGCGCAAATGCGCCTGGCTATTCCTATTGTGAAGGTGAGCAGGCAGATCACCAAGATGCAGCCTGATCACCACACCCACTGGCCGAAATCGGCAATTGCCCGGACCCACGATTTGGGCCGAGATCGATATTTCGGACGGGAGTTCGCGTCTTTACTATTTCAGCCGGAGTGCGATCGCCTCTACCTCGACCAATGCATCCTTCGGCAGTCGGGCAACTTCGATGGTCGATCGCGCCGGAGGGGCGCTGTTGAAGAATTCGGCGTAAATGCCGTTCATCACAGTAAAATCGTCCATGTTCTTGAGAAACACAGTTGTCTTCACAACGCTGGCGAACGAGGCGCCACCCGCTTCCAAAACCGCGCCTAAGTTTGCAAGCGATTGCCGTGTCTGCTTTTCGATTCCGTCTAGAATTGATCCTGATATTGGATCGATCGGCAACTGGCCTGACACAAACACGAACTCTTCGGTTCGAGTGGCCTGGGAATAGGGGCCGGCCGCGGCAGCGGCCTTGTCGGTGACAACTAGCGACTTCATGGTCATGCGTTCTCCGTTCTGTGTACACTGTAAGATCGCTTTAGCCGATGCGAAGGCTTCGCGACGATTTGCTGTAGAGTCGTTGTAAAGGTCAGGCGCGCTGCGGTTGCTCTGGGTCGATGCTCCTACGGCCCCGAGCAAATAATCCTCGCAAGCGGCCGCTTCTAGAGCGTGCAAGATCGCGAAGAAGATCTGCTCAGGCTATAGGCATCCGTTAAGTGATATTCGAGGTATCGATTGCGTCCGCGACCATCTGCGCAGTCACGGCCGATAGAGTCCAACCGAGATGGCCATGGCCGGTATTGTAAAAAATGCCTGGTGCGCGGCTTTCCCTGACAGTGGGCATCATATCCGGCATCATTGGTCGTAGCCCGGCCCAAGGGACTACGCGCCGAGTACTCATCGTCGGAAAGAGGCGCCGTGACCAATCGATCAGCGGTTGGATCCGGTCGGCGCGAATGTCGAGGTTAAAACCATTGAACTCTGCTGTGCCGGCAACACGAAACCGGTCAACTCCTAGGCGGCTCGTCACGATCTTTGCGGCATCATCCAGCAGGCTAACCTTCGGCCCGGCTTGCTGACTGATTTCGTCGTCTAGGTGCACCGTAATTGAGTAGCCTTTGACGGGATAGACGTTTACGTGGTCCCGATTCAACGCCGCTAATTGGCGGCTTCCAGTCCCCGCACAAATTACGACTCTGTCAAACTCAAGCTGATGACTTTCTTGAGAGTGTCGATCACTGCTTCGAGTGTAGCTAACCTGCACACTACCCTTCGACGCATTTATGCTTGAGACGGAGGCTTGATTGACGAAAAGTGCTCCGCGCCGATGGCAGGTCTGCGCAAGACCAAACGTGAATTTGTGTATGTCACCTGTCGCATCGGACGGTGTGTAAAACCCCCCGAAGAACTTGCCGTGCAAGCTCGGCTCAATCTGCTTGATCTCTTCATTGGTGACGGCGTAGCGTTCTAAACCGCTTTCATTGAGGATCTTGTTAGCGCGTTCGGCGGTCTTGAAGCTATCGGCGTCGTGGTAGAAATGCAGAATGCCGCGCTTGTCTAAATTAAAATCAAGCGATTCTCGCTCTGCAATGGCGAACAAATGCTTTCGCGCTTCGAGGGCAAGCTTAACAGTGTGGGCTGTATTTGACCGATATTGCGGGATCGCAGCCATAAACTCTGCGAGCCACGAGTACTTGTGCCAGGATGGGCGCAAGTTCATCAGAAGCGGCGCGTCCTGCTTGAACATCCATTTCAAGCCCTTCGCTATCGTTCCCCAACTATTCCAAACCTCTGCGTTGCTTGCAGAAAGTTGGCCGCCGTTTGCAAATGAGGTTTCCATTGCGGCATATGGCTGCCGCTCAATTATTGTAACGTTATGACCTCGGCAAAGAAGGGCGTCAGCGGTAGTGACACCCGTTACTCCAGATCCGATTATCCCGATATTCATGGCTTTCCCGTCGACGATGACGATCGACTATCGATCGCTTCACCCCATCTGTCGCGGGTACCTGAGAGTTTTGCCGGGTTAAACCGGTTGTCCCCTTCGGTGGGCGTAAGACGCCTCTCTCCAGATTGTTCAACTGCACGGTCCCTTGTGTCTGAGAGTTTATTGGGGGTTGCTCCTTCGACGTCGCAAAAGCGATCTCTCCCGGGCAGTCTATGAACGGTGTAACCTTCTCATGTTGCTGCTGTTTTTGCAAGCCATATACCGTGCATACGGTGTGAAATAGCTTCGTTGACCGGCCTGAGAGGCCAATGTTACCGTATCCTTAGGCGGTCCCGGGCGTTCAACAACGATGCCCGCTTTTGCGTAGAGCGAATTCCATCGGCAGCTTACGACTACGATTTCAAGCTGTGCACTCGCGGTCTTAGTACCGCTGCCGGATCGCCACCAGGACCGCGTCTTGTCTTCAAGCGCTGGTAGGCCGGCCAGAAACCTTAATCACCGGCCTTTTGGCATTTGTTTTGCTTTACGAGAATCTTCCATTCGACAAGCAGTGAGCGGGCATCCGAAGAGTATACGCGAAGATACCATTTCTGCTACTATTAGCGACTTTTATGGCAGGAGATTCCACCATGACGCCGGTTTCGGGTGTGAAGGCCGGACCCACCAAGCTGGTGCGGCGGCGTGTGAAAGTTGGCTTCATCCTCCTTCCAGGGTTCACGATGTTTTCGTACTCAGCCCTGGTCTATATTTTGAAACATTGTACCGACCCCGCGGCCGCAGTCGGGATCGACTTTGAGTATCTGGTTTTAGGACAGAAGCCAGCTCAAACGACTTGTGGTGTCGAAGTGCCATCGACGGCACCCCTGCACGCCGCCCGCACTTGTAACTACGTTTTTGTGATAGGCGGGAGGACAGCAGCTCCCATCGAGAACCGCAGGTCAATTCTGGAAGCACTAACCAGTGCCGATATGAATAACGCAACTCTTGTAGGAGCAGGTTCGGGACTATTTGTGTTGATCGAGGCCGGATTTTTCGATCGGCTGCCTTGCGCAACAGATTGGTATCGCGGCACAGACCGAGATACGCGTTTTGCGGAGGTACAGCAAATCTCAGGCGTTAACTTAGTGGTGAGTGGCAGAAGAGTTAGCTGCGCGGGAGGGCTGGCGGCGCTCGAGCTCGGGTCATGGCTCTTGGAGCGTCATTATTCCGCTATCGGCGTCGACCTGCCTGCACCGCAAGAGCTTTCTGCCTCTCCACCCGATCAGAATTCTGGAATGAGAGAACCCGAACTCGATACGAGAGTACTCCGGGCACTGAAGATCATAGAAAGAAATCCTGGACGGCCCTTAAAAGTTAAAGCTCTCGCATTATCTCTGGGAACTTCCAAGCGGCAGCTCGAACGCCTGTTTCAGCAGGAAATGAAGCAATCGGTCCAGCAATACTGCCGTCATCTTCGACTCGGTTATGGCTATTGGCTTCTTTTGAATACCGCGAAGTCGATCACCGAAGTTGCGACGGTTACCGGATTCTCCGATAGCTCTCACTTCAATCGATGTTTTCGAACTCAATTTGCAACGACGCCAACAAAGGCACGACAATCAAAAGTAAGCGTGGATGACGTTATATCGCCGCGATGGGCAGCTCTCTACGAAAGGGTCGCAAAGAGCGGTCAGGACTCGGACTTATCGCGTTCGAGAGAGTCAGTGTACGCGAATCTGGCTCACTCTGTTGTTGGCTCACCCACTCGAATAAAGCTCTCGGATCAATCGTCGCCTAACGGATCTATTTTCACGACGTATAACAGTGGTGGCTGTCAACCTTCTAGTTTAAGCCGCCGAAGTAAGCACGCTGAACCTCAGGATTTGACCTAAGGTAGTCCGCCGACCCTTTCACAATAACCTGGCCTTGGAGTAGAACGTATCCATAGTCAGCAATAGCGAGGGTTTGATTTACGTTCTGCTCAACCAAGAGCACCGTGACTCCTGCTTTTGCGATCTCGCGAATGACATTGAAGTTTTCTTGCACAAAGAGAGGTGAAAGACCCAGCGACGGCTCGTCGATGATGAGCATGTCAGGGTCCGTCATCAATCCGCGCCCGATCGACACCATTGCCTGCTCGCCGCCCGAGAGTGTTCCCGCAACCTGCTTCTCGCGCTCCTTCAGCCGCGGAAATATGTGAAACACTCGCTCCAGACTCGAGCGAATTTTGGCATTGGATCGCTCAGTATAAGCACCGACACGCAAATTTTCTTCAACGGTCATTCGACCGAAGATACGGCGACCTTCCGGTATGCATCCAATACCGAGCCGAACAACCTCGTGGGTTTTCAATTTGTGGAGATTGTTTCCATTGAAAGTGATTGTACCGATTCGTGGCGGTGTGAGCCGAAGAATTGATCTGATCAAAGTCGACTTGCCCGCTCCATTCACACCGAGAATGCAGCTTATCTGTCCCGGCAGAACATCTAAATCGACGCCCGTCAGGACGTCGACGGTGTCATAGGCAGTGTGCACTCCGCGAACGGTAAGGATCGGGTTCATGACTGCCCCAAATATGCGCGTCGGACTGCGGGATCGGCCGCTACTTCCCTGAACTTTCCTTCGCAAATCTTTTGACCGTAGTTCAAGACGATGCAGTGGTCGGTTACACGCTCGATGAGACCCATCTCATGCTCAACGATAATAATAGTAGGGCTTCCGAATTTTGGTCTTATAGCCAGGATCTCATCCATCAGCTGGTTCGTTTCGTCATGAGTCATTCCCGCTGATGGTTCGTCCAACAGAAGCAGAGAAGGCCGTCCAACAAGAGCTCGACAAATCTCAACTCGTCTGCGATCAATCATCCCGAGTGTTTCAGCTTGCTCAAACATCTTCTTCGCCAGGCCAGGATCGAAGTTGGACAGCAAATCCTCGACTTCTTCCGCCAGTTGTCGAAGCTCAGTGTGAAAAGCAGATCTTCGCACAATATTGTGCCACAACGTGCTACTGATGCGTTCCTGAGCTCCAACAGCGACATTATCGAAGACGGAGAGTGGAAGGCAAAGCCGCGAGCGCTGAAATGTCCGAGCCAGGCCCCGTGAGGCGAGTTGATCAACCTTCACTTTCGTGGTGTCAGAACCTTCGAAAGTAATTGATCCAGAGCTTGAGCGAACCAGTCCACTGATTGTGTTAAAAAACGTGGTCTTTCCCGACCCGTTAGGTCCAATGAGACCAATCACATCCCCTCTTGAAATGGATACATCGAGTTCGTTGAGGGCACACAAGCCGCCAAATCGAACGGTAAGGCCAGACGTCGCAAGTATCGTATCGTTCATGCTGTGACACCTTCCTGCAAGCGTCGCATTCGTCGAGGCAATATCCCGGAAGGGCGAACGATAAGAACGAATATCACTACCAACGCGAATATGAGGAAGCGGTACTCCTGAACAATTTGGAGTTTCTCAGGTAGGAGCACGACCAACAGCGTCGCGGGAAGGATGCCCCATATGTTTCCAACGCCTCCCAATATGAGAATTGACACAATCGCTAGGCTATCGCCCAGCTGAAAATTTGCTGGCGCGATAAAAGCGGTCATTTGCGCATAGATCGCACCTGCAAGCCCAAGAAGAAAATTGCCCAGGGTGAAGGCGAGTAGCTTCCAATACCAGACACGCAAACCAAAAATCGATGCCGCTGTCTCGTCCAGCCGCACAACGTCCAGCCACACGCCAATCCATGATCGATTCATCAATCCGATTAGCAGTCCTGATAATCCGACGAAGCCTCCTGTCAAGATCACATAGTTTACGTACGACCCGAAGGTATACCCGCCCAATTGGATATCCCGACTAAAATCCCAACCGAAGAGAATCAGCCCTGGAAGCTTAATTCCCTGTGGTCCCCCGAGCACATCACTTGCGTCCACAAAGACCGTAAACATAACGCTGAACGCGAGCGTCGTTAACGCCGCATAGTGCCCTCGAGTTCGAAGGACGGGAGCCAACAGCACAAAACCAATCACGACAGACACCGCACCTGCAGACATCAAGGATATCAGGCCCGGAACATCGCCGAGGCGAGCAAGCATAGCTACCGTGTATCCACCGGCCCCCATAAATGCTGCAGCACCAAAATTCGTCAATCCAGCGAATCCCATTTGGATCGTAAGACCGAAACAAGCGAGGACGTAGATCAGGACGGTCGCGAGCATCAGTAACCCGAAGGTATCCTCACGCAAGGAGACGATCAAAAAGGCCGCCGACACCACGAGACTTGCACGAAGCAAGTTTGGCTTTTCCTTAGCAGCAAGTTCAGCCGCGACGAGCAATCCGGTGCGATGCGCGAGCCAGGTCCCAGCGGTTGCGACGAGCAGCGCAAGAATGAAAAGCGCCTCGTTGTTGATCTCAATGACTGCCGACAAAGCGCCAGTAGCCGCAACTATTGTAGTCAGCAGCGCTGCAATTCGCCTCGGCACCGTACCAAATTTATACATTGGTTATACTCGCTCGCTGGTACGCTCGGCCAATAAGCCGGTTGGCCGCCAGGTAATGAGCATGATCATTACCGCGAATCCTATTACGTTCTTGTACTCACTGAGAGACGGTGTCGCCGCGACAACTAGCGTCTGCAAGGCGGCAAAAAGAAACCCTCCGAGTATCGCCCCCCAAATGTTTCCTAGGCCGCCTACAATTGCAGCTGAAAAACCGATAACAGACAGCAGCAAGCCCATGCTGTAGCTTACCTCGCTGTAATAGAGCCCGTACATGACGCCAGCGAACCCCGCAGTCATGGATCCGAGCGCGAAGGTAAGAGGCGCAATACGTTCAAAATTAATCCCCATCATACTGGCGGTCTCGGAGTCCTCGGCTACGGCACGCATCGCCAAACCGAACCGCGTCCTATTGATGATTAGATAGACGAGCGCGATTGATCCGACCCCTCCAGCTATAAGGAGCATTCCGTCCCATCTCACATGAGCTCCCAGAAACTCATATCCGCCCGCCGGCAACAACGAAGGGAATCGTTGCGGATTTGACCCATTAGGAAAGAACAGCCGAATGCTTTCACGGATTGCTGTTCCCACCATCATGGTCATAAGAAGCATGTTGACAGGCGGCGCATCGCGCAGTGGAAGAATGAGCACCCGGGAGATAAGGGCCCCCAATGTACTGGCGAACAGGATTGCAGCTGTGAAACCGAGTACGAGCTGAAACACAATGGGCAAGCCCATTGCGTCAGCGAACCAAACAGTAACGAGGCCCGCAAATGCACCGAACGTAAAGACGTCTCCATGTGAGAACTTGATTACGTTCATCACACCAAAGAAGATCGTGAATCCCATTGCTACAAGACCGTAGACGGTGCCTTGCATGAGGCCGTTTAGTATGTGTTGGATCCAAGTGGCCATACTATCCTACTGCCATGTTCCGGCGATGGAGATTAACGAGGCGCATATTGCGGGCATCGACATTACTGCGGCGGTTTCTTCAACTTTCGTCTCCCGCTCGCATATTCACTATCTTCCCAAACGACCCACTTCCCATCCTGGACGATGTATTTGGTGGTCTGAAGGGTTACGTTTTGGCCATGATCATCGAAGGTGATTGGCCCCACGATGGACGGACGATCTTTTGTCTTTCGGAGCTCCGTGGTCACGGCTGCTCTTGTGGGCCCGACCTTCTCGATCGTCTCCAAAACAAGCGTCGTCGCAGCGTAAGAGAAATGGCCGTAGGCTTCGGGTGCCTCCTTAAAGCCTGCTGCTTCGTATTTTTCTGTAAAGAACTTACCACCGGCCGTTTGCGATAGAGGAGGGCTGTCGTAGAACGCGATAGTGCCTTCTGATAATTCTGGTCCGACCGCCTTGATATAGGCATCACCCATGATCGCAGAATTGCCTTCGAATTGCGCCTTGATGCCCAGTTTCTCCATTTGCGTTCTCAGTCTGGCGCCGAGAGGGACCAACCCGCCGAAGAAAACCACCTCAGGATTGAGCTCTTTTACTTTTGTAAGCTCAGCTGAAAGATCCTGTTGATCCGGAGGAACACTGAATGTTGCAAGGATTTGGTTGCCTTGCTCGCCTGTATAGAGGCTGAAGTATTTCGTCGTTGACTTTCCGAAGTCGGTCGAGTCGGCAAAGGCGACGAAGGTCTTATAACCCGCGTCTTTCATGAACTTCGCGCCGACCTTGTTCTGACCTATTAGAGCACCAGTTACGCGATGAATCTCGGGATAGTTGTTGCCGTACGTAATGTCTGGAAGCACAGCGGCCCATACAACCATCGGCAGCTTATATCGGTTGAAAATGTCGATTGCGGCCATGGCGGTTGAAGAGCAGTAGAACGGAATTGCCGCAATAATCGACTTGTCGACCGCTGCCTTGGTTACAACCTGGACCCCGACGTTCGGTTTACATTCATCGTCGAGCGCCACAAGCTCGTACTCATACTTGGCCGCTGAACTCGCGTTCATCGCTCGAACTGCGAGTTCCGCGGAGTTCCGGCCACCTAAGCCATAAGCCGACAGGGCGCCCGTCAACGGTCCTACCCAGGCAATCTTAACCTTTTCCTTGGCTTCCGCTCCATTACCGACCGCCCCAACCGAACCACCGATGACCGCGGCGATTACGCACTTTGCTAGGAAACGCATCCAGATACCTCCATCTAATTGACCGGCTTCTGCTGACCGGCTTCGACCGTATCGAGCTCCGAACCAGGCGCGATAGGACAAATGCGCACCTGAATTTGGATGATTGCGACGTCATGGAGTACGGCGGCGAGGCTTTCATATCCCCCCGGCCTGCCAATTCTATCGAGACCATCGCGCTCGGGCGAAAGTAGCTTTGATGGTCGACCGGTAACCCGCACCTCGGGTGATAGCGGCGAGCTCTTCACCAGAGAGAACATGGTCACAGGCGAGCATCGATCAACGTTCCGGATAATAGCCGATCGGGGTTTTCTTCATGAGACTATATTGGTCATCGACATCTCCATTCGTAAGAAAAGTCACCGTAAGCGCGCACGAACTTGGGTTAAGCGACAAGTTGGAAACGCTTCCGACTCGCGTTGCGCCGAACAAGCCCGACCGGGCATTATTGGCCTACAATCCGCTTGGGCAGCTCCCAACACTCGTTCTAGATGACGAGACCGTGCTTTACGACAGCCTCGTAATCATCGAGTACCTCGATCAGATGGCTGGCGGGGCCAAGCTTATTCCATCCTCGCCGGAGCGACGAATTGAAGAGCTTCGGCAGCACGCTCTGTGCAACGGACTTCTTGACCTGTTGGTGCAATGGCGCATCGAGTCTACCAAGGATGCACCGCAGATTGCTCTCATTAATGCCTTCAACCTGAAGACCGGTATGATTTGGGCAAGACTGGAGGCGACAGTCGAGGCGCTTTCACAAAGGCCGTTCGGCTTGCCATCAATTACGCTGGCTATCGCCGCTGAATACGCTGACTTTCGGTTTCCGGCGCTTGGTTGGCGAGAAAAGTACCCGGCTCTCTCTAGCTGGCACCAATCGATACAGTCACGACCATCCTTGGCCGCTACCAGATTTTTCGATAGCTCGAAGCCTCAGTAAGAAGCAAAGTATGGACGCTTGTGATCCAAATAGCGCGATGAGTGAATCTCGAACGATCGACGGAACAGTTGCTGCGCAGCAACGACAACCGTCCGCACTGCCGTTTCTTACACCGAACTGAACCGACGATCTCAAAAGACTATCACGGCTTCCACAAACGAAAGGATCAAAATGTCGAAACTTGAGCGCAGACTGATTCCAACGCCAGAAGGTCAGATCGAACTGTTAGTTGAAGGCAAGGGGCCTCGTATTGTCTTGCTCCCCTCGTTAGCGAGAGGCGCAACCGATTTCGATGAGATTGCGCCAATGATTGCTGCGGCCGGATTTCGCGTTCTACGACCTCAGCCACGCGGCATAGGCGCGAGTACAGGGCCGACCGAAGGGATCACATTGATCGATCTTGCCGCCGATGTCGTCGCTGCTATCGAAGCTGATTGTGCACCGGAGAAGCCCGAAGCATTGGTTGTTGTCGGCCATGCGTTCGGCAACTGGGTCGCGCGGGTACTCGCCCATCATTGGCCATCGATGACAAAATCTGTCGGACTTCTCGCAGCCATTATCGGCAGTACAATTTCGCCCGAACTGCTGATCTCGGTTAATGTCGTATCCGATAATTCCAAGCCGGAAGCCGAACGCCTATTCTATTTGGAACGCGACTTCTTCGCTCCAGGGCATGATGCTTCCGTATGGCTACCCGGCTGGTACACAGAGGTCTCTCAATTCCAGCTCGCGGCGACGTTTGCCACGGCTGACAGCAGTTGGACCGAAGTAGGTAAAAAGCTCCCGGTACTTTATGTCGCCCCGGAGTTTGACAAGATTGCACCCGTCCCCGAAGAGCAGTTCTTGCGGGATCGCGTAGGCCATCTAGCGATACTGGAAATCATTCATGGTGCTGGCCATGCATTGCTTCCGGAGAAAGTGTCTGAAGCTGCCGCTGTACTGGTCTCGTTCGCCCAGTCCATCATGCGGGGCGAGGATGGCCGGTCTAAGTCGGCTTAAGTTGCCCAAAGCCTCCTTCAAACGACCGCAAACAGCGATTCGATGGAGCTTAGCCAAAGCGGGAGGAGTTCGGTCAGGCAGCGCCTGTAAACGAACTTCTCAACCTTGTGATGGAGCGCTTAGGAAGAGTCTGGCGCCGACAGGTGTTCCCGCGCAATGCGATGGGAAAGGTAGAGCAGAGCCGGCGGAGAGAGCGCTTCAACGACCTGTACTCTCCAAGCTCGTATGTTTGCCGTGAGCACACCGCCGGCGCTCCAGCCGCGGTCGGTAAACATGCTCCCAGCGCTTATTACAAGTGAAGCGTAGCCCTAGTTACGACGAAAGAGATGGATTTGACCGAAGCTAATATTTCTAGGGACGTCGCGATCAAGAGGGCTGATGCTCTGTTCGAATCCGGCCAGTTTTTAGCGACCCTTGATCGAATGGTACGCTACAAAACGAAGAGCCAAAGCTCAGCCTATAGCGGAGAATTGCTATCTTATCTCGAAATCGAAATTATTCCTGCATTTGCGGCTCTTGGATTTGAAACGCAGATTGTACAATCCCCCACCGGTAACGGCCCAACGTTGCTCGCGACTCGCGTTGAAAGCGAGGAGAAACCCACCGTTCTGATGTACGGGCACGGCGATGTGGTTAGCGGCATGATAGGTGAATGGAGCAATGGAATCGATCCATGGCGCTGCACAACCAGGGGAGGTCGTATCTACGGGCGCGGTACTGCTGACAACAAAGGTCAACATGCAATCAATATCGCAGCTCTAGGAATAATTCATGAGTTGCGAGCCGGAAAGCTTGGCTTCAACGTCAAATTTATTGTTGAAATGGGCGAGGAGATAGGGTCGCCTGACCTTTCGCATGTCTGCGAACGCCATCGTGAAACACTCAAGGCAGACTTGTTTCTTGCATCGGATGGTCCTCGGTTATCAGCAGAGCGCCCGACCATATTTCTCGGTTGTCGAGGCGCGCGCCGTATACATCTAGATCTTAATTTGCGGGATCGGTCACATCACTCCGGAAATTGGGGTGGACTTCTAGCTAATCCAGCAACGATTCTTGCCTCCGCTATTGCAACGTTGGTCGATGGTAGTGGTCGTATCTTACTTGAGGAACTCCAATCGCCGCCCATGACCAGTCAGGTCCAAGCGGCTCTTGCCGCCGTTATGGTTTCGCCAGGTCCCGACGAGCCGTCTTTGTCAAAGGACTGGGGCGAGAAGGGAAAATCGCCGGCTGAAAGGCTCTATGCGTCGAATGCTCTAGAAATCCTTGCCTTCGCTGCTGGCAACGTGACGAACCCCGCCAATTCTATTCCGGGCCAAGCTCAAGCGGTACTACAGCTTCGTTTCGTGGTCGGCACCAAAATTGAAGAGGTTGTACCCGCAATCGAGAAGCATCTTAACGAGCGCGGCTATGGCGAGATAAAGGTGAGCCAATCCCAATACTTCAATGCATCCCGGACAGATATCGACAATCCTTGGGTTTCCTGGACAGCTGAATCAATGCGACGGACCACAGGAAAGTCTCCCGCGCTTCTCCCCAATTTCGGTGGCTCGTTACCCAATGACGTATTCACAGATATTCTCGGCCTCCCAACGATCTGGGTGCCGCATTCCTATCCTGGCTGCTGCCAGCATGCACCTGATGAGCACATCTTATTGCCGCTAGCGGCGGAAGCCCTTCGTATTATGACGGGCATCTTTTGGGATCTCGGCGGGCTAGAAACTCGTGTGCCACCGTCCGCGGCAAATCACGATCGAGCAGATCCAGCGCTTCTTTGAGTACTAATGCGATCGCAAAGAAAACTGGCGTATGAGGAATTGAGATGAGACTGGTTCTGCTGGGACCGCCGGGCGCGGGGAAAGGCACGCAGGCAACGCGGATCGTCAAACGCTTTTCGATCCCGCAATTGTCGACCGGCGAGATGCTGCGCGAGGCGGTCGCGGAAGGTACGGCTTGCGGATTGCGCGTCAGACGCATCATGGATCGCGGCGAATTGGTGCCCGACGATGTCGTGGTGTCTGTCATCGCCAACTGTATCGACCATTCCGACGCGGCAAACGGCTTCATCCTCGACGGCTTTCCGCGCACGGTCGCGCAGGCCGAAGCACTCGATCAGGAAACTCGCCACCAGGGGCATCAAGCTCGATACGGTGCTTCAGCTCGAAGTCGATGAAGATGCACGACTCAACCGTATCAGAGGTCGCGCCGAGGAAGCAGTAAACAAGGGTGAGCCTGTGCGCCGCGACGATAATCCCGAGGTCTTCAGGACCCGATTGGACGTCTATCGCGAGCAAACCGCACCGGTTACCGAATACTACCGGTCGCAGGGGTTACTCAACATCGTCGACGGTTTGCAGCCGATCGACGTCGTGACCGAACAACTCACTGCTGCGCTTGCAGCATTGCCGTCCCCATCAGGTCAGGGGTGATCGAGCGGTTGGTCGGCCAGCATTTCGGCGTGGCGCCGAAGCTTAACCAAATGGCGGCCCAATCTGCCGCTCACATGCGGCTCGCATATGTTCCGCAAGATTGCGGGACGCAAGACCGGTCTTCGTTCCAAGGTGACCTCGGCACCTTCGTTGGTCCGACGAATGGCGGGGCAAGCTGAATGCGCACACCACCGAAGAGCTGGTTCGGATGATCGGGTGCTGCCGCAAAGAAGAGACCGCTTGCGTTGCCACAAGCGGCCCCAGTCAGGGAGAAAATGTCGGCATTAGTAGCGCCAGAATTGTACGAGTTGCGACTGCGTCTCCGGCCGGTTACTGGAGACTGGTATTGCGGTTGCCCATAGACGGCTTGATCAGACGTGGGTCCAGTAGCTCTTCTTAGCAGAGCCTCTCAACGTCCCGCAGGTAGATAATTGGACGGTTTGTACAGCTGCCGCGGAGGGCCGAATGTCGGACGCGAGCTTTGCCTGTCTTCTCCTGGTCGCGCACCGACATTTCCGATCCGCAACCACCACCCCCGGCGGAGGCCGGAGGAACGAGTTTGCGTCACCGGCCTACATCAGGAGGCAATCTTGACGATGGCTTTGCCAAAGTTGCGGCCCTGCAACATGCCGATGAACGCTTCCGGCGCGTTTTCCAGGCCGTCGGTCACATGCGTACGGTAGTTGATCGTCCCGGCCGCAACCTTTTCGGCCATCTGCCTGATCGCGTCCGGGACTTTCGCTAGGTGATCCAAAATGACGAAGCCTCGCATGGTGGCCCTCGCTTTGAGGAGTTTCATCAGGTCTGGACCCGGGTAGGGCGATGTATGGTTCAATTGTGCTATTAGTCCGCAGATGAGCACGCGCGCGTTGTTGTTGAGCAGAGGCCAAATAGTTTCCAGGATGACGCCTCCGACGTTCTCAAAATTGATATCGATGCCATCGGGGCAAGCGGCGGTGAGCCGACTCGCGAAATCTGCAGCCTTGTAGTCAATGCATGCGTGATAGCCGAGCTCAGAAACGGCGTAGGCGCATTTCTCGGGACCGCCAGCTATCCCAACCACTTTGAGGCCCATCTCTCTTGCGAGCTGGCCGACAAATCCTCCAACAGCACCGGAGGCCGACGAAACCACAATCGTCTCTCCGCTCTTTGGCGCGCAAAGGTCGAGGAACCCAATGTGAGCGGTCCAACCAGGCAGGCCCATCGGGCTGAGCCAAGCCGAAAGCGGCGCGAGGTTCTGGTCGATCTTGCGCATAGGCGGCGATTTCAGAACCGCGAAATCCTGCCATTGGCCAGGGCCCCAGACATAGTCTCCTTCCTTGAAGTCGGGATGCTTCGATATAACGACCTGGCCGACGGTGTGACCGGTCATGACATCGCCAAGCTGAAGACCCGGAATATAGGAGTCTCCACCATCCATTAAGCTGCGCATGTAGGGATCGAGCGAGAGCAGATGGTTTCGGACAAGAACTTCGCCATCGGACAGTTTTGGTGTGTCCACTTTGACGAGCGTGAAATCAGCCAGGGTCGGGACGCCCTTGGGGCGCTTGGTGATTACAATGCGGCGATTGGACGGCATCTTTAAACCTCATCTTGGATGAAGGAGCGACGCTGCATCTTCAACCAAATCGCTTGACCTATGTCAAGACGACCGGTCGCATTCAACTGCTCGAAGGCGACATCAAAGCCCTGCAGGCTTATGTAAGCGTCGCGCTCTGCCGCGGCCTTTTATGGCTTGCTAGCCCGCGACCGGGACAATTCTGGATAGCTTGACGACTGTAAGATGATCGGTCATATTGAACACAAATGCCCCGACCGAGCGTAAAAGAGCAACTGATCGAAGCCGCCGTCGAGACCCTCCATAGGCAGGGTTTCAACGCGACTGGCGTTCAGAGTATTGTTGATGCAGCCGGCGTGCCCAAGGGCTCGTTTTACAATCACTTCGAAAGCAAAGAGGCGCTTGGTGTCGAATCGCTCGATCGGTACTGGCAGGGAGTTCTTCGCTCGCTGAGCATTCTCCGCGATCCGGAAATTCCTCCGGTCCCGCGACTGAAGGCATATTTCCGCTCCCTGGACGAGATTTTGCGCAAGCGGAAGTATCTCTCCGGCTGCATGATCGGCAACATGGCCACTGAAATGGCGGACCAGAGCAGTCTAATCCGAGAACATCTTGCGATGATCCTGGCGGCCTGGACCCGCGCGATCGAATCCTGTGTCAAGGAAGCCCAAGCCGATGGCTCCATGCGCAAGGATATCGATTCGAGAAGCATCGCCTCCTTTCTACTGAATGCCTGGGAAGGGACAGTGATGAGAGGCAAGGTCGACAAGGACCGAAGCGCGCTTGCGGCTTTCGAGAAGGTGGTCTTCACAACCCTGTGCTAGCAAAGACGGGACGCGCCAGCACTCGAGAGTATTGGGTGGAAGACGACTGGTCATAGTAACCCGGACAGATCATGACCACCGGCGGGTGAAGAGATGTGTTGATCCTGTGGAGTGTCGTCATCGAGCACGGCCCTTCCGGACAGACCTGGCTGACCTTCGGCAGGCGCCCGAGCTTGGCGGCCGTATCAGGAAGGGCTAGCGGGGAACGACCGCGGATCAGGACCGGCCGTAATCAGGTGCTTCAACAAACAAGCAGGGAGAAGAAATGACCGGGCAAGTTCTAGGCAAGGTCGCTTTGGTGACCGGCGGCGCATCCGGCATCGGCGAGGCGGTTTCCGAATTGCTGGCGCGCGAGGGCGCATCTGTCATGGTGACCGATGTCGACGATTTGAATGGCCCTGAAGTCGCCGCGCGAATCAAGAAGGCTGGCGGGGAGGCGAGCTTCCTGCATCATGACGTCACTAGCGAGGCGCGCTGGATCGAAGTCGTGGCTGAGGTGATGAAGTGCTATGGCCGGCTCGACGTGCTGGTCTCGAACGCCGGTATCGGCATATCGGTGCCGTCGATCACCGAGATGTCGCTGGCAGACTGGCGGCGGCAGATCGCGATCAATCTCGACGGCGTGTTCTTGTCAGTGAAACATTGCCTGCCGGCGATGCGCAAGACCGGCGGTGGTTCCGTGATCATGATGTCGTCGCTGGCGGGCCTGCGTGGCGGGGCCGGGCATTCCGGCTATTGCGCGACCAAGGGTGGTGTGCGGCTGTTCGCCAAGGCAATCGCGATGGAATGCGCAACGTTCGGCGACGGCATCCGCGTCAACTCGGTGCATCCCGGCTTCATCGACACGCCGATCTGGGGCAAGATCCCGAACGAAGCCGCGGGTGGCGGCCAGAACGCGCCGATCGATCCCGGGGAACTCGCGAAAATAGCAACGCCGCTGGGGCGCGCGGGCGAGGCCGCAGAAGTTGCGCAGGGCGTATTGTTTCTGGCGTCCGATGCGTCGCGTTACGTGACTGGGACCGAACTCGTCATCGATGGTGGCATGAATGCGGGCGGTGTGGTGCGGAGGTAGGGCAGCTACCCGCCAGCACCCCCGCCGTAGCCGTACGCCAGCAACAGCCCCTCTTGGTCTGATAGCCCTTCACCGCCTTCATCGCGTCGTCGCCGACGCGGCCGTCCGTGCCGCCGGTGTCGAAGCCGGCTTTTGTCAGCTGTGTCTGCAGCTCTTGCACTTCGGGGAAGTGTTAGCGCGCGCTCGGAGCCGGGGAAGGGCTGGATGAAGGGCGGCGCACCGAGGCGCGGTCGCCGAGATGTGTGGTGATGCCACTCATCTGAAAAATCGACCGCAGGTCCTTGCAGAGATGATGCGAGCCAAACAATGAGCCTCGGGGGCCGAATTGCATCAGGTGTCTTATGAAACGCCTGCCGACCAGAGTTCGCCAACGCCGCCAATTATCCTGCTATCCGCCCAGGTGCGGCGCTCTCAAGCAGCCGCATATCTAGGTTCGGGAGCTCTGGCATGGCAACCCACCATGCCAACGATCGACTCCAGCACGGCGAGGATCTGGGTTTCACGCTTGGCCTACTGCCGGCCCGTGAACTTGCGTTCCTTGTCTAGGTCGTCCCGCATATCGTTGAACTTCTCGTGTTCAGGCCGAATTTTGATGCCTGCCGAAACGGCGAAAGAGGGAAAACTCCGCGGATTAAAAGTGTCACTAAGGTCCTGGCGCAATTGGAGAATCTGTCGTACTCGAATGCAGCCATTGGCTCTCGCAGAAAACAGGGAGCTAACAGATTTTGCAAGACACCGGGGTCGCGAAGGCCGGTGGCCTGGCGGCAAGGTTACCGTGCGAAACCAGCTCTCGAAAATCGATCGCATCAGGGGCGGTTCTTGAATCTGTTTAATTTCGCCGGACGTATCCGCGACGGGCTTTGCGCGCGAGCCAGGATTCGAGCGCCTCGACGGCCTGCACCGGCCCAGCGAACAGATCGAGGCGCCGCCGGCCGCGCTGGCCGAGTCGCCCCCATTCGCGCACCAATGCAGTATCGCCAAAGAGTGTCGGCTCGATCGTGAGCACATAGTACCGTGCCATGTTACGGGCCGGGTCGCGGCGTTCGAGCACGAGGTATTGCACCGTGAGTTCGGACATGCGTTTAGAGTCGCAGTCGCCGAAACGGCCGTCCAATTAAATTATTGAATCGATCAGGGCCAACGATTCAGAAAATTTATACCACCGATCAAACGATTGCGGCGCGCTCAACGACACTTGCTGGCAATTCGAGGAGAGTAGCCTCGCGGGCGCATGGGCCTGTGTCGCAACAGGGCCCTCCGCGGCCAACGACCGCTAGGAGCAATGGTCGATCGTAGATCAAATCGACGTCCCTGCGGGTACTGACCTCCTTCCATGCGCTAGGTCCTGTGAAGGGCCGACGGTTGGCAAATGTCAGCTGACCTATGCGATCGCTTGAATGGCGTTCGAGTAGATGCTCGCCGGGCGGCTCAAACCGTAATGATCACGCAGCGTCGTGCCGGTGTAGTCGTGACGGAACAGGCCGCGCTTGCGCAGGATCGGCACCACCTGCTCGGCGAAGACGTCGAACCCGCCGGGTAGCCAGGGCGGCATGACGTTGAAGCCGTCGGCGGCGCCATTCTCGAACCAGGTCTGGATGTTGTCGGCAATCTTTTCCGGCGGACCGGCGATCACCCAATGGCCGCGTGCCCCGGCCAGGCGCTGCACGAGCTGGCGTATAGTCGGGTTCTCGCGATCAACGATGTCGATCACCAGCTTGAAGCGGCTGGCGACGCCGTGCGCGCCGCCGGTGTCGATCAGATGACGGGGGAAGGGGCCGTCGAGGTCGAACCCTGAAAGCTCGAGACCGATCATCTGGCGCAATTGGGTCAGCGAATACTCGGGTTGGATCAGTTCGTTGAATTCGTCCTGCAACCGGTCCGCCTCGATCTGCGTGCTGGCGATGAAAGGGCTGATGCCGGGCAGGATCTTGATCTGGTCCGGATGGCGGTCGAAGGCTTTCGCCTGACGCTTGATATCTGCGTAAAACTCCTGGGCGCTGGGGAACGTCTGATGCGCGGTGAAGATCGCCTCGGCAAAGCGCGCCGCAAAGGCGCGTCCGTCCTCGGACGAGCCGGCCTGCACATAGACCGGCCGCCCCTGCGGCGTCCGTGAGATGTTGAGCGGCCCGCGCACGCGAAAATGCCTTCCAATGTGATTGATCGCGTGGATCTTGCCAGTGTCGGCGAAAACACCCGAGACGGGGTCGTTGATCAGCGCGTCGTCTTCCCAACTGTCCCAAAGCCGCGTGATGACATCGAGATATTCCCGCGCCCGCTCGTAGCGTTCGTGATGCGGAGGATGCTCGGGCAGACCGAAATTCTGCGCCGCCCGCGGCGTGCTCGTGGTCACGATGTTCCAGCCGGCCCGGCCGCCGCTGATGTGATCCAGCGAGGCGAACAGCCGCGCCAGATTGTAGGGCTCGGTGTAGGTGGTCGATGCCGTGGCGATCAGGCCGATCCGCTTGGTGGCGGAAGCGATCGCGGTGAGCAGGGTGATGGGTTCCAGCCGGAACCGCTGGGCGTAGCGGACATTGTCCGACAGCGCCGGCCCGTCGGCGAAGAAGACAGCGTCGAACTTGTGCGCTTCGGCGCGCTGCGCCAGCTCCTGATAGTAGGTGACATCGAGAATGCGATCGGCGGCCGAATCCTTGTGGCGCCAGGCAGCCTCGTGATGACCATCCGGGTAGATGAAGAAATTGAGGGAAAGTTGCCGTCGTTCGCTCATAGGTAAGACCCGCGGGTACTGGATGTTGCAGTGGTCGAGACTGTATGTCTGCCGTCGCTTTGATGTCGATGAAATGAATTTGCGTTGTTAAGTTGGATGCAAGCATGAAGCGTGCGAGCAGAACGCCAATCGAAGACGAGGGCTATTGCCACGACCCGAAACGATGACGCTTGCAGCGATTTTATCGCGCCGCGATGCGAGAAGTGCGTTGCGCCGCAACGAATTTCGCTTCGCTTGCAGCCGCGCGAGCGGTCATCATTGCAAATCTTCCAGTGTGAGCACCGGCGGCGAAGCGTTCGTTGCCTGTCGGCAAAAACAAAGCTGGTTTCGTTTCATTGACTGGCGGCCGTTCGGTTTTACCATTCAGGGTGTCAACACGAGGTCGTCCAACATGCTCCAGTTTGATCCCGATGATCGATATCGCGGCTGTTGCTGCCCATCGGAGCACGTTGCGGCCCAGTAGGCCCACAGCCTGAAATAATTTCACTTAATCTCCGCCGTCGCTCACGCGACCGGTGTGCGGCGGAGCTTTGCCTCAGGCGTCGCGATGATGAGAACACGATCATGAGCAACACGACAACCATCGATAACGACATTCCGCGCGCGGACATCGTCAAACGCGCGGCGAGGGTAGGCGCCGAGATCAGGAATATCGAGCTGTCGGGCGATCTTTCGGACCAAACCATCCGTGCCATCAACCAGGTGCTGCTCGAGCACAAGGTCATCTTCTTCCGCGATCAAGGGCATCTCGACGATGCCGAACAGGAGCGTTTTGCCGTTCGGCTGGGCAAGCTGGTTCCGCATCCGACCGTCGGCGCGATCAAGGGCACGTCGTCGATCCTGGAACTGGATTCGGGCCGGGGCGGCGGCCGCGCCGACCAATGGCATACCGATGTCACCTTCGTGGATGCCTATCCGAAAATGTCAGTGCTGCGCGGCGTGGTGATCCCGCCCTATGGCGGCGATACCGTCTGGTCGAACACCGCGGCGGCCTATCTCGATTTGCCGGCACCGCTGCGCAAGCTCGCCGACGAACTGTGGGCCGTGCACAGCAACGCCTATGACTATGCCGTGAAGAAGCACGCGACCGAGGCTGACAGGAAACACTTCGAGGAGGTGTTCACCGGAACGGTCTATGAGACCGAGCATCCGGTGGTTCGCGTCCATCCCGAGACCGGCGAACGCACACTCGTGCTGGGCAATTTCGTGCAGCGCTTCGTCGGCCTGCCGAAGTATGACGGCCAAAAGCTGTTCGACCTGTTCCAGTCGCATATTACCGCGCCTGAAAACACAGTGCGCTGGAGCTGGAAGGCCGGCGACGTCGCGATTTGGGACAATCGCGCCACGCAGCACTACGCGGTCAATGATTATGGCGATCAGCACCGGATCGTCCGCCGCGCCACCATCGATGGCGACGTTCCGGTCAGCGTCGACGGTCGCCACAGCGTGACGCGCGTCAAGTCATCCAAGCCCCAGACCGCCAAAGCCGCCTGATTTAAGTCCACACAGGGAAATCACAACATGAACGCGATCAAGCAAATCCTTCGTGCCCGGCGCCTCGCCGTGCGCAGGTCTGTGCGCCTTCTGCTCGCCGGCGCCGTGGCGCTGGGCCTGACGGCGCCTGCCTTCGCCGAGCCGCCGCTGGAAAAAACCGAGATTCGCTACCAGGGATGGGCCGGCCAGGTGACGTTCACCGAGCTCGCTGAAGACCTCGGTTATCTCGCGCCGCTGAGGCTCAAATGGGTCGGCAACACCATAAGCGGTCCGCAGGATATTCAGACCGTGGTCACCGGCGACATCGATATCGGCGGCGCGTTCTACGGGGCGATCCTCAAGCTGATCGCAGCGAAAGCGCCGATCAAGGCGGTGGTCGGTTATTACGGCTCTGATGCCAACACCTATTATGGCTACTTCGTGAAGGATGACAGCCCGATCAAGACGGCACGCGACCTGATCGGGAAGAAAGTCGCGGTCAACACGCTGGGCGCACATCTGGAATTCGTGCTCCGCGAATATCTGGCCCGGAACGGCCTCAGCGCCAGCGAGGCCAAGCAGGTGACGCTGGTGGCGATCCCGCCGGTCAGCGGCGAACAAACGTTACGCCAGGGCCAGGTCGAGGTGAGCGCGCTAAGCGGCGTGTTGCGTGACAAGGCGCTGGAACGGGGCGGCATCCGCTCGCTCTTCAACGATACCGATCTGTTCGGCGAGTTCACCGGCGGCGCCTATGTGCTGCGGGACAAATTCATCAAGGACAATCCCGAGGCCTCGCGCAGACTGGTGGAGGGGATTTCGCGGGCCATCCAATGGGCCCAGACCACGCCGCCAGAAGAGGTGAAGGCCCGGTTCGACAGAATCGTTGCGGAGCGCAAGCGCAACGAGGATGCCTCCTCGATCAAATACTGGAAGAGCACCGGCGTTGCGACCAAAGGCGGCGTGATCTCGGACCGCGAAATCCAGGTCTGGATCGACTGGCTGGAGAAGGACGGCCTGTTCAAGCCCGGGCAGGTCAAGGCTTCCGATGTCTACACCAACGCGTTCAACTACTTCCGGGTCGGAAAGACGGCGGACGCACGATGAGCTCGGTCAAGATCAGCTTCCAGCAGGTCCGCAAGGAGTTTGTTGTTCGCGGCGAGGGAAGCGGGCCGTCGGACCGCTTCCCTGCGCTGGAGGATATCACGCTCGACGTGCGACCCGGCGAATTCCTGGCCCTTGTCGGCCCGAGCGGCTGCGGGAAATCGACGCTGCTCGATCTGCTGGGCGGCCTGACGGCGCCGACCAGCGGCCGCATCCTGCTCGACGGCCGGCCGATCGAAGGGCCGGCGCGGGACCGCGGCATCGTGTTTCAGCAATACGCGCTGTTTCCCTGGCGTACCGCCGCGCAAAACGTCGAATTCGGACTCGATATCGCAGGGTTCAAAGCAAGAGAGCGGCGCGAACGGGCGATGCACTATCTCGAACTGGTTGGTCTTTCGGCTTTCGCCGAGCGCTATCCGCACGAACTCTCCGGCGGCATGAAGCAGCGCGTCGCGATCGCGCGCAGTCTCGCTTACGATCCGGAAGTGCTGTTGATGGACGAGCCGTTCGCGGCACTCGATGCCCAGACCCGGGAGACACTGCAGGGCGAATTGCTGCGGATCTGGCGGACGACCGGCAAGACAATTCTTTTCATCACGCACGGGATCGACGAGGCGGTCGTGCTCGGCCAGCGGGTGGCTGTCATGACGTCGCGTCCTGGCCGCATCAAACAGGTCGTCGAAATTCCCCAGGCGCTTCGCAGCGAAACCGAGGACGTGCGGTCGCTGCCTGAATTCGGTCCCGTGCGGCATGAGGTCTGGTCTCTGCTGCGCGAGGAAGTGTTGAAAGCCCAGCAACTGGCTGGTGGTACCGGCGCTGCCCGCGCCGGTCGCGCTTTGGAGGAGGTTGCCCATGTCTAGCCTTGAGATGCTGACGCTCCTTGAACTTGCGCAGGGGCGGCCGGTCTCGCTGGTCCGCGCGGAACGACGACCATCGCCGGTACTAGGTGCCGCTCGCCGACTACTGGGCTGGCTGGGTGCCTTCGGGCACCGATCGTTGTTACTGGTGGCGCTGTTGTCGATATGGGAGGCGGCTCCGAGGCTGGGCCTCATCGACGCTGTGTTCCTGCCGCCGTTTTCGGAGGTCATCGCCGCCGGTTGGCAGCTTGCACAATCCGGCGAGCTTTACGACGACGTTTCCGCCAGCCTGCTGCGCGCTCTGAGCGGATTTCTGATCTCGGTCGTGCTGATTGTACCACTTGGTCTCGTGATCGGCTGGTATGCAAGGCTCGGCAATCTCCTGAACCAGTTCATCGAGATCTGCCGCAACACCGCACCGCTTGCGCTGCTGCCGGTGTTCATCCTGCTGCTCGGGATTGGCGAGCTCTCCAAGATCACCATGGTGGTCTATAGCTGCGCCTGGCCGCTTCTGCTCAACACCATTGCCGCGGTCAAGCAGGTCGATCCGCTGCTGATCAAGTCGGCGCGGACCATGGGCGCAACCCCGCAGCAGCTGTTTCGTAAGGTGATCCTGCCGGCTTCGCTTCCCACCATCTTTGTCGGTATTCGTCTGGCCAGCGCTTCGGCGATGCTGGTGCTGGTCGCTTCGGAAATGGTCGGCGCCAAAGCGGGTCTCGGCTATCTCATCATCAACAGCCAGTACAGCTTTCTGATCCCGCAAATGTATTTCGGCATTTTGGGGATTACCGTCATCGGGTTGGCCTTCAACGCCATCCTTCAGGCACTGGAACAGCGCTTCATGCGGTGGAAGGCGCCGGTAACGGCGTGAGGCAGCACGTGCTCACGCGACGATATCGCCCCGACGCCATGCGCGATTTCAATTGATTTCTCCTGGAGGAGTGAACGATGACGATACAACCCCACCGCGCCGGGCGGGTGTCCGCACCAGCCGGATCCGTGGAATTCGATGCTGACGTGCTGGTGCTCGGCGGCGGACCGGCGGGCACCTGGGCTGCGGTAAGTGCGGCGGAGCGCGGGGTTCGCGTCGTGCTGGCCGACAAGGGCTTTTGCGGCACGTCGGGTGCGACTGCTGCGGCCGGCACCGGCGTCTGGTATGTCGATCCGGATCCAGCGCTGCGCGAGGCCGCGATGGCCGACCGCGAGAGGCTGGGCGGTTATCTTCAGGATCGCCGCTGGATGGCGCGGGTGCTCGACCGGACCTACGAACAAAGCAACCGGTTGGCCGGTTGGGGTTATCCCTATCCGACGGATGATCATGGCAAGGCGCAGCGAAACTCCCTTCAGGGGCCGGAATACATGCGCCTGATGCGCAAGCGAACCAAGCAGGCCGGCGTTACCATTCTCGATCACAGCCCTGCGCTCGAATTGCTCGTGGACGACGACGGCGCCGTTGCAGGTGCCAGCGGCGTGCGCCGTCAGAAGCATGATCGTTGGACCGTGCGCGCCAAGGCGGTCGTGATCGCAACCGGCGGCTGCGCGTTCCTGAGCAAGACCCTGGGATCGAATGTTCTGACCGGCGACGGCTATCTGATGGCTGCGGAGCTTGGCGCCGAATTCACCAGTATGGAGTTTTCCAACCCTTACGCGATCTCTCCCGCCTTCGGTTCGGTAACGAAGACGTTGTTCTATGGTTGGGCGACCTTCACCTATGCAGACGGCAGCGTGGTTCCAGGCGCAGCGTCGAAGGGCGGACGTTCGGCCATCGCCCGTGCGCTGCTTCAGGGACCGGTCTATGCCCGGCTCGACAAGGCCGACAATGACGTGCAGCGTCACATGCGTGTGTCGCAGCCGAACTTCTTCCTGCCATTCGATCGCACCGGCATCGACCCGTTCAAGGATCGCTTTCCAGTCACGCTGCGGCTGGAAGGTACAGTTCGCGGTACTGGCGGCCTTCGCATCGTCGACGATACTTGCGCCACCAGCGTACCGGGACTTTATGCTGCCGGCGACGCAGCCACACGTGAGTTGATCTGCGGCGGTTTCACCGGTGGCGGCAGCCACAACGCTGCCTGGGCGATGTCGTCGGGGACCTGGGCGGGGCAGGGCGCCGCTGACTACGCCAGACAGTTCGGCACGATCGCCGGGCGGCGGCTGTCATCTGCAGGAACTATCGCGTTTCGAAACCGGTCGCGGCGCGCATTTGAACCGGCAGCTCTGGCCAAGACAGTGCAGGACGAGGTCGTTCCGTATGAACTGAACTACTTCCGCGAGGCGTCCCGACTGCATGGAGCGCTCGCGCGCCTCGACGCGGCATGGCTCGACATTTCGGAGGCGGATGCTGCGAACAGCTCCGATGTGTTGCGAGCCCGCGAAGGCGCGGCCATGCTGGCAACCGCACGGTGGATGTATCGTAGCGCACTGGCCCGTCAGGAAAGTCGCGGCATGCATCGCCGCGACGACTACCCCGGGCAAGACGACCGGCAGCGTCATTATCTGACGACGGGCGGGCTCGACGACGTCTGGACCTCGATCCGGCCGTACGCTGAGGCCGTCTACGCGGAGGCTGCGGAATGATCGAGGTCATTGATGCCGAGCGCTGCACATCATGCGACATCTGTGTCAATGTGTGCCCGACCAACGTCTTTGACAAGACGGAAGGAATTCCGGTCATTGCCCGCCAGAGCGATTGCCAGACATGTTTCCTCTGCGAGCTCTATTGTCCCGAGGATGCGCTCTACGTCTCGCCTTTCGCAGATGAGAGCCAGCCCGTCGACGTCATCGCACTTCAGCGAACGGCTGCGATGGGCAGTTACCGTCGGGCGGTTGGCTGGACCGACGATACGCGGGATCGGCGTGGCATCGACTCCAGCTATCTGCTTTTTGGTCACTGAGCTCCAGGCTGCGGGTATCCAGATCGCGACCGAGGATTCGGTGGCCGCGATCAAGGAGATAAGCGGCACCATCGAAAGATTGTCGGAGATCTTATAGACCATTGCCGCCGCGGTGGAAGAACAGGGCGCGGCGACGCAGGAATCTCCCGCAATGTGCAGCAGGCCGCCGAAGGGACGGGGCAAGTCCCCGCCAACATTGCTGACATCACCGGCTATGCCGAACGGCAAGCACGCACTGTCCTCTATGAACTTATTGCGAAAGGCTGCCTAGCTTAGCCAGCTATGCGCCATTCTAATGGTCGGCGTCAGCTTGTAGGTTGATCGATACTGGCGGCAGGGGCCTGGTTTTGGCAAGCTTCGTTTCGTACCGGGCCGCGAGATCAAGTAGCCGCCTCTTGATAAATGGATCGGCACGGCTTGCGAGCTCGCGGAGCAAATTGGCTCGCTGTTTGTTAAATTCATCTTCCAGCATGGATCACCAAATAATCCCGATTATACGGGTGGTCATTGTTCCAAGTTAGTTTTGATCGGGTTGTGGTCAAGCGTACAAAATCATCGGTCTTCCCAGGCGGCTCTCAATGGTAACGTTCGGACGCTGATCGAAAATACAATGCGCGTAAGCGGTCCGGCCATCTAGGAAAATATTCCATAATCTATGTTATGCGAACAATATCAATATCTTAGTATGATACGACTTTCTCGCCCTTACTGCAATAGTTGCGTAAGTCCCAGGTTCGAGCCTTGGTGCGCCAACCAAGCCTTTCAGGCGCTTGGCATAGCTGGATCTCCGGTTAGAGCCGGATTTTGATCTGGGTCACCTTTGGCGCATGTGCTATTTTCGTTCACGGCGTAGCACGTGTGACTGATGTCCAGTGTTCGAACGACTGTACCCGCTTGCACGTAGCAGAAGACGGTAGCGCTGCCGGTAACCTGAGCGCCCAGCAAATGGATGTCACCACTGTGGTGAAGGCTTCGCAGGCTGTCTCGAGCGAGATTGAGCTGCCGAGGCTCATCGAAACACTGATGGGGATCGCGCTACAAAACGCAGGCGCAGATCGCGGCTTGCTGATTTTGTCGCGACACAATGACTTCTGGATCGAGGCGGAAGGCCAGTCGAAGGGCGAAGAAATCGCGGTTGTGATGCGCCAGGCTCCCCTCTCCGGAGCCGATTGTCCGGAGGCATTGCTGCAGTACGTTATTCGCACGCAAAAAACTCTCATCGTTGATGACGCGACGCGGCCGGATCCGTTCTACGACCAAGAGTACGTCCATCGCCGACATCCCAGGTCGATCCTCTGCCTGCCACTGATCAAGCAGGCCAAGCTGGCCGGGTTCCTCTACCTTGAGAATACGCTAGCAACGCACGCTTTCATCCCCGATTGTGTTGCGGTGCTGGAGCTCTTGGCAGCCCAGGCTGCGATTTCTCTTGAGAACGCCCTTCTCTACCGTGGTCTGCAAGAGCGCGAGGCTCGCATCCGCCGGCTCCTCGATTCCAATATCATCGGAATACTGTTCTGGAATGCTAGTGGCAACATCAGTTACGCCAACGACGCTTTCTTGAGTATGACCGGCTACTCCAGGCAGGAGCTGGTTTCCGGAACGGTCGGCTGGAAGGACATGACTCCGGAGGAATACCACATTGAGGACGCGCGGCGGCTCGAACAGCTCCGGTCGAGCGGACAGGTCGCGCCTCGTGAGAAGGAATACTTCAGAAAGAACGGGAGCCGGGTTCCTGTTCTAATCTGTTCGGAGGGATCACTGGACGAAAGCATCTCCTTCGTTCTCGACCTGACAGAACGCAAGCAGGCCGAAGCCGAAGCGCGCGAGCGTGAGCGGCGCTATCAGGAAATGCAGCTCGAGTTGGCGCACGCGAACCGGGTCGCCACAATGGGCCAACTTACCTCCTCGATCACTCATGAGGTCGCCCAGCCTATCGGCGCTATTGCTATCAACGCCAGCGCGGCGCTGAGGTGGCTTGGCCGGAAGGCACCTGATATCAAGGAAGCGCGGATATCGATAGAGCGAATCGCCGAAGACGCCCATCGCAGCGTTGAAGTGATAGGCCGGATTCGTGAACTCTTCCAAAAGGCGCCGCCGCGCAAGAGGCACTTGGATCTCAACGAGGTGATCCGCGAGGTGATCGTTCTGACCCATGGCGAAGCGCTGAAAGCCGGGGTTTCGGTGAAGACGCAACTTGCTGAAGGGTTGTCGCTCATCGAGGGCGATCGTGTCCAATTACAGCAGGTTTGTCTCAACCTCGTTGTCAACGCAATCCAGGCTATGACCGCTATGGCGGACGGGGCACGAGACTTGCTCATCACCACCGCCCTGACCGAAGCAAACTGCGTGCTCGTCCGAGTCGCTGATTCCGGGCCAGGTCTCGATCGACACACGCTCGAGCATGTTTTCGATCCATATTACACTACCAAACCCGACGGTTTAGGTATGGGCCTAGCAATCTGCCGTTCAATCATGGTTGCTCACAACGGACGCTTGTGGGCGAGCACCAACCAGCCCTGCGGAGCCGTCTTTCAGTTCACGTTGCCGGCTGACCACGCGGCGGACTCTGGCCAGGCTTGGGGTACACCAGGTAGCTGATGAATCGTGGGTCGCCGTTCGAAGCTTGCAGGCGTTCGTGTCCCGTTTCATGTTTGGCGGATCGCGCTCGGTCCCGATTTGCTGTCGAGTACTGGGCGTCCTCGGTCTACGATCCGAGGTCTGGCGACTGGGAACTGCCATCAGAGCCCTGTATGACGGTGTAGCCCTCGACCGTGCGGAGCTACCACCGGCGCGCCCGGCCGGGTTTCCTCAGGCGGATTTCCAAAAGGGAAGTTGCTCCGGTGGCCGAGGGAAGTCCTTCGGGCCCAGCCCAGGAGCGGTGAACTCTTATGATTGCATCGGCGCGCCGGCTTCCGGCCCGCCATGCGCAAATCCGCACGACATCCTGCAGGCATCTGGCGCTGCCCGCTCACAGCCGTTCGCCGACGAAATAGCCTGACAACCCGGTACCCGGTGCGCAATTGATGTATTCGAAGATCTGGTCTTGCTCCGGCAGCACGAACACCTCGTGCCAGGTGCGGAGCTGATTGGCCTTGCCAAACTTGCGATAGCGAGCGATCGCGGCGGTGAAGATCGCCTCGTGCGACGCATGGCGCTCGGCCCAGTTCTCCATGTGCTCCAGGGAAAGGAAGTAGCCGAGCGCGTGGGTCTCGAGTTCCGGCCTGCCTCCGGCATCGCAGGTCTGCTGAAAGCGGAGCGAACAGCAGCCGGTGGCCTCGGGGCTTTCCTTCAAGTAAGCCATGCCGCGTTCCAGTGGAGCACGCAGATCGCGCATGTAATCCTCGGTCTGCGCCGGGTCGCAGCGGCCCCAGAACGCGGCGGAGCGGATGACGGTGAAATTCAGCGGCGTGATGATGCGCCAGCGTGCCGACCGGGTGTCGCGGACGACCGCCGCCGGTAAATCCTTCATCACAGGCGCCAGCGCATCCACCGCGGCCAGCGGGATCCGGTCCCGCATGGCGCCGTAATAGCCGCAATAGGGCGTCGGATAGACCGCCACTTCAGGCGATCGGCTGAGCGCGGCCGGATAGTCTTTCCAATACAGCGTCTCCTGCCGCTCCACCGGTACGGTGAGGCTTTCACGGAAATAGCCATTCGGCTCGGCAAGCCGCGCGGCGTCGGTCCACCAGGCCGTCAAATGCGGATTGGCGAGCCAGTCATCGCGGCGCCCCTGATCAACCCAGTAAGTCGCGACGATGTGGGTATAGAGACCGTTCTGGTCGATAAACCAGGCATGGTCATGCACCGTCGGTCCGCAGGCAAGGCCGATCGCCGTCTCGATCCAGGGGAAGAACGGCGACGTGTAGACGCTCGCGGCATCACGCCCCTGAATGCCGTGGAACGCCACGCACAGCGTCTCGCACTTGTTGGCGAAGCCGGCAGACCATCGTTGCACCACGGGTTCAAAGCCCTTGGGCTTGCGCAGCGGATTGACGCGATCGAAAACCTGAAGACCCATTGTTCTCTCCCCTGTTTTTCTTTGTTAGTGAACGCCGAAATACGCTTTGTGGAGTTCGGCATTCTGCTTCAGCGATTCCGCATCGCCCTCCGCCACGACCTGGCCCTGCACCAGCACATAGCCGTAGTCGGCGACGTCGAGCGTCTGGCGCACATTTTGTTCGACCAGCAGGATCGACAATCCGGCCGTCTTCAGCCGCCGCACAATTCCGAATACCTCGGCAACGAACAGCGGCGACAATCCAAGCGACGGCTCGTCGAATACCACCAGTTCGGGATCGGTCATCAGCCCGCGCGCAATCGACAGCATCGAGCGCTCGCCGCCGGAGAGCGTGCCGGCCAACTGACCTCGCCTCTCCCGCAGCCGCGGAAATGTCTCGAACAGTTCTTCCATGCGCGCGGCCACGCGCCTGGCGTCGCGCATCAAGAGACCTCCGACCTTCAGATTGTCGAGCACCGTCATGCGCGGCAGGACACGGTTACCCTCGGGGACCGTGGCTATGCCGAGCGCGGCGATCTTGTGGGTCGGCATGTTCGCGAGCGCATCGCTGCCGAAATACACCTCGCCCTTGCGGACACGGTTGAGGCCGAGAATGGTGCGGATCAGCGTGCTCTTGCCGGCACCATTGGCGCCGAGGATGCAGGTCACCGTGCCCGGCTTGACCTCGACCGTGACACCCTTCAGCACATCGGCGCGGTCGTAACCGGCGGTGATGCCGATTGCCGAGAGCTTACGCGTTGCGGCGGCGCCGGCGATCATTGGCTCACTCCGAGATACGCGGTCTGGACATCGGGATTGGCGATCAGCGCATCGAAGCTGCCTTCGAAGATCTTGCGGCCGAAATTCAGCACGACGCAGCGGTCCGAGACGCGGCGGATCACGTCCATTTCGTGCTCGACCAGGATCACCGCCAGATCGGGCATCTCTTGACGAAACGCCAGCAGATCATCCATCAGCTGGCGCGTTTCGTCATGCGTCATGCCCGCCGACGGTTCATCCAGCAACAGAAGCCGAGGCGTTCCGATCAGCGCACGGCAAATCTCGATCCGACGGCGATCGATCATCGTGAATGAGCCGGCCGGCTGAAACAGCCGGTCGGCAATCACGGGATTGAAACGATGCGCCAGCGCGCGGGCGTGATCGACCATCCCGCTCAGTTCGTCGCGCCAGCGCCGGCGACGAAACAGGTTTGTAAACAGCCTGAGATCCAGCCTGCACAGGGCGCCGACCACGATATTGTCGAACACGCTCTGGTCCAGCATCAGCCGCGAGCGCTGGAAGGTTCGTGCGACGCCTGCCTTACCGATGATCTGCGGTGGCTTGGCGAACAGATCGCGCGCGTCTAGGCGCACCGATCCGGCCGATGGCTTGTAGAGTCCGGTTACCACGTTGAAGAACGTGGTCTTGCCCGATCCGTTGGGACCGACCAGCCCGACCGTTTCGCCCTTGCCGACCTCGATATCGAGGCTATCAAGCGCGACAAGACCGTCGAAGCGCATCGTGAGGCCGCCGCAGGCCAGCAAGGGAGCGTTCATGCGTCCGTTCCCGGCCGCCCGATGAAGCGTGACAAGTCGCGGATCGGACGCGGCAAAATACCTGATGGACGGAACAGCAGGATGGCAAGCACCAGCAACCCGAAGATCAGCAGCCGGAATTCCTGAATTGCCTGCAGCTTTTCGGGAATGACGAGGATTACCATGGCGGCGACCACGGTACCCCAGAAATTGCCGAGCCCGCCGAGCACGATGATCGACAGCATCAGCAGGGAGTCGCCGAGCCCGGAGCCGTTTGGCGTCACGAACCCGTTCATCATGCCATAGACCGCCCCGGCAACGCCGATCACCGCGTTGCCGATCAGGAAGGCAACGACCTTCCAGTGGGCGATCGACAGGCCGAATACCGAAGCCGCGGTCTCGTCGCAGCGTACGGTGTCCAGCGCGATCCCGATCCACGACCGCTCGAGACGGCGGATCAGTGTGAATGCTACCGCGAAAATGCAGATCGAAAGCACGGCATAGGGCAGATAGAACGACACGTCCCACGGGCCGACCGACGACACCCGGTTGAAGTCGAGGCCGAAGATCGAAAACCCCTTGATCTTCATGCCTTGCGGGCCGCCCAGCGTGTCGTTCACCTCCAGCAGGCTGCGCAGCAGCAGGCCGAATGCGATGGTCACAAGTGCCGCATAGTGCCCGCGCGTCCGCAGTACCGGCAGCAACAAAACGACCCCGATCGCGCCGGTCACGATGCCGCTGACAACAAGGATCATCAGATGCGGAATTCCGGCATACGCCGTCAATACGGCGGCCGTGTACGACCCGAGCACGAAGAACGCCGCCCCGGCGAAGTTGGCAATGCCTGCGAACGCCAGTTGAAGGTTCAGTGCAATGCAAGCCGTGGAAAACAGCGCCACGGTCGCCAGCATCAGAAGTGTGTAATGTTCGCCGCGAAAGACGGCGATCAGGCCCAGCGCGCAGACGAAAGCGACGCCGTTGGCGAATCCGCTGTAGTCGCCGCAGATCGCCACGACGTCCTGACCGAGTGGCGTGCGATCGGCGATCGCGAACATCGCCAGAAAGGCCGCGAGCAGGCCGAGCACCTGAATCTGTGATTCCGCATGCATCATCAGGCCGCCGCCTGCAAACAACAACGCTACCGTGAGCACGACCACGGCGCGCGGATGACGCTGCATCCGAAGCGGCGATAATACGGGAATCGGGGAAGGAATGCTGCTCATCACACCCGCTCGCTGCGGCGCTCGGCGATCAAACCGGTCGGGAAGATCGCGATCAGGACGATGATTGCCGCGAATGCGATGACGTCCTTGTACGCACTCGAAACCGGCAGCGCGACCACGACCAGGGTCTGTACGCCGGCAAACAGGAAGCCGCCAATGATTGGCCCGAGCATGCTGCCGAGTCCGCCGACGACGGCCGAAGCGAAGCCGATGATACCGAGCAAGACGCCCATGTTGAAGTTGATCTCCCGGTAATAGAGCCCGAGCATGCAGCCCGCGAACGCCGCAAGCGCGGAGCCCAGCGCAAACGTTCCCAGAACCACCGTCTGGAAATCGATCCCCGACAGCCTTGCCACCTCGCCGTCCTGCGCGACCGCGCGAATGGCCAGACCAAATCGCGTGCGGGTGATCAGAAGATGCGTCCCTAGCACCAGCAGCAGGCCGGCGGCGAGGATCATCACGCTGTCGATGCCGACACTGAACGAACCGGCTTTAATGACGCCGCCCGGCAGCAGCGCCGGAAACGGCTTTGGATTGCCGCCGTTGGGCACGCCGAGCCGGATGGCTTCGCGCAGCACGGTGCCCGCCATCAAGGTGGCGAGCAGGACATTGACACCGGGTGCATGGCGCAGCGGCAGCACCAGAACGCGGCCGATGATCGCCCCGGCCAACGCGCCGATGGTCACGGCCGCAGCTATTCCCGAAGCCAGCGCCAGCACCGGTGGCAGCGCAACCAAACCTCCCGCAAGCCCGGCCGCGCCGAGGCTGGAGAATGCGCCGACGGTCACGACGTCGCCGTGCGAGAACTTGATGACGTCGAGCACGCCGAAGAACAGCGAGAAGCCGACCGCGATCATCGCGTAGATCACGCCCAGCATCAGGCCGTTGAAGAGCTGCTGGGCAAGAATGCCGACGTCCATCGTGGAGTCCTGATTGTAAGGAAGATTTGTCGATGCGGCGGGGGCCCGAGCCGAAGCTCGCCGCTAGTTCTCGGCTAGTTCTTGGCGAGCTTCTTCTTGCCGGCGGCATAGTCACTATCTGGCCAATAGACCCACTTGCCGTCCTGGGCCACGTAGACATTGGCGTTGACGATGTTCTGGCGGTGATCGTCGAAGTTGATCTCGCCGACCAGCGCCTTGTAACCCTTGGTGACGTTGAGCACCTCTTTCATCTTCTTGCGATCGGGACCGGTCTTTTCGATCGCATCCATCACCAGATTGGTGGCGGAATAGGCGAACGGGCCGTAGGCGTCGGGGTCCTCGCGGAAGCCGGCCTTGGCGTAGGCCTCGAGAAACGCCTGGCCTTGCGGATATTTGCTGATCGGGGCGCCGTTGTGGAACGAGATCGTGCCCTCGCCGGCAGCACCCGCGCCCTCGAGGAAGCCGGCCGTCATGATGCCGGACACACCGGCAAGCTGTGCGGCGACGCCGACACGGTCCATCTGTGCGCGCAAGCGGACGCCGAGCGGCGTCAATCCACCGATCAGAATGAGGTCGGGCTTGAGATCCTTGATCCTGGTCAGCTCAGCCGTAAAGTCCTGCTGGTCGGGGCTGACCGGAAACGTCGCAACGATCTCGCCGCCGGTCGGCTTGAGGTATTCAGTGAAATACTTGTTCTGGCCCTTGCCGTAGTCGGTGGTGTCATGAACGACGACAAACTTCTTGTAGCCCTGCTTGGTGAGGAAATCCGCGGCCAGCCTACCCTCATTAATCATGGTGCCGTTGACACGATGGATTTCGCGGTAATCGTTGCCATAGGTGATTTCGGGCAGGATCGCACCCCACACCACCACAGGAAGGCCGAATCGCGAATAGGTATCGACGGTGGCAATGCCGACGGCGGAACAGTAATGCGTGATGCCGGCGATGATGGAGTTGTCGGCAGCTGCCCTGGTTGCGACCTGAATGCCAACATTCGGCTTGCACTCATCGTCAAACGTAACGAGTTCATAGGTGTATTTCGCTGCCGGATCAGCGTTCCGCAGCTGCACCGCCAGTTGCGCCGAATTGCGGCCGCCGAGGCCCGGTGCGGAATTGCCGCCCGACAGCGGGCCGATGAACGCGAGCTTCACGGTATCCTTGGCAAGCCCCGCGAACGGGAACGACGCTGCGAGGGCCAATGCGCCGCTTAACGACAGCAACAAACCGGAATTAAGTTTCATGACCACCCCACTCCTCTGTGTCGGCAGAAGTGTAGAGCGGTCCTTTCCGGGGTGGACAGTGCACATTTCTGCAGAACGATGTGCGCCGAGCGCAAGAGCGATGAATGTTGCCCTGCACTGCCACTTATTGCCACAAGCTGCCTTCATTGTGGGCTAAAGCACCGTTTCAACGGCAAATCCGTGCATCCGAACTGGCCAATGGGACTCGTTAAGTGCCTAAGGCTCCGCGCAAGAGCGCCAAAGGCAGTCGTTCGAGATATGGCCTGGGGGGCGTGATGCCTCCTCCGCGCTCGCCGAAAGAATCATGTTGGAAATCTATCGAAACGTGTCCTCGACAATGGTCTATTGCGGCGGCAATGCTACCGATTCATCGGCCAGCATCGCGTCGACATCATCTTTACTGAAGCCCAGATCGGCAAGTATCTCCGAGGTATGTTCGCCGATCAGGGGCGCCCTGGTGCGGCTAATATCCTGGCTCGCGATGGGCGGTGTACCCGGTATTTGCGCGATGGCGATGGTGCTGACGCCTGGATGCTCGAAATAATCGACAGCTTTCACGGCCTTGGTTTGCCGGTGATCAAGGAAGTCAGCATAGGTTTGTACTGGCGCGTTCATGACCCCAGCTGCCGTCAACTTGTTCGCCCAGTAGGTGGTCGGCCGCTTCGCAAACTCCGCACGAAGAATGGCGAGCAACGGTGCTTCATTCCGAATTCGCAACTCGCGACCCTGATAGGCCGGATCGGTCGCTAGCTCGGGCCGCCCTATGACGTCACATAAGGCTCCAAAGTGTTGCTCACGCATCGCCGTGACATTCAGATAGCCATCGCTGGTACGCAGCGTAGCGACCGGAGAATATAGCGGTTGAGGCTCGCCGCCCTCGAGATGATATTCCATGATCTTCGCCGCCTGGAATGCCGCAGCCGACTGCATCAGGCTGGCCTCGACGTACCCACCTGTGCCGAATCGAAACTTTCGCAGAAGTGCAGTGGTAACCGCCTGAAACGCGTAGAGACCGGTAACGACGTCAACCGGAATCATGGTGAGACGGTTGGGGACACCGTCGCTCGATCTGGCGACGGTCATCAAGCCCGAGAAGGCCTGGATCACGGCGTCGGTGACCGGCAGCATGTGATCGGGTCCCTGGCTGCCGAACCCATTGATCGACAAGTAGATGATCTCAGGGTTGGCGGCCTTGGCGTCCTCGTAACCAAGCCTGTATTTTGCCATCACGCCGGGCCGAAATGCCTCGATGACGACGTCGCTTTGCTTCATCAGGAGGTGCGCGACCTCAAGTCCGCGCGGTTTTGTCAGATCCAGCGCAATCGACCGCTTTCCCCGGTTGAACGCGATCGAGTGCGCGGTGTTTTGGCCATACGAACGGCCGAGGGTACGACCCCAATCTCCTGTAATCGGCTCCGCTTTGATAACGTCGGCGCCATGCTGCGCCAGCAACATCGCGCTATGAGGCCCTGCGATACCCTGACTGAAATCCAGGACGCGAATTCCACTAAAGGCTTCTTTGTCGGTCATAATCGTTCCGCAGGCCGTAGGTCAGTGTTTGCTCTGGGACGGCTCGCTTGCGGTTACTCCGAAGGTACATTGGCGGCCTTCACCACAGCGGACCATTTTTTGATTTCGGCTTCCACAAAGCGGGTGAAATCACGCCCAGCCAGCTTGCCGGGCGCGACGCCTTGCGTTGCGAATTTCTCAGCAATTGCCGATGTGGCCAGAATTTCCTTCATCACTTCGACCATTCTTGTATACGCGGGATTGCCATTGGCCGCCGGCATATAGAGCCCAAACCACGCCGTCGCCTGAAAGCCGTTGACACCGGATTCATCCAGTGTCGGGACGTTGGGAAGCGACGCCGCTCGCGTTATGCTGGTGACGGCAAGGACGCGAATGTTTCCGGCCGAGGCGGCCGGAAGCACCGTCGGCAGCGTATCGAACATGATCGGAATGTGGCCGCCGAGCAGATCGTTCATCGCGGGCGCTGCTCCCTTGTAGGGAATGTGAACGATTTCGACGCCCGCCATTTGCTTGAACAACTCGCCTGACAGGTGATTGGCGCCCCCTATCCCGGACGAGCCGAACGACAGCTTGCCCGGATCTTTCTTGGCCATAGCGATGAGCTCGGCGACGTTCTTAGCCGGAAAATCCTTAGCAACGACAAGCGCGTTCGGTGCGCTCGCGACCACGGCAACGGGCGAGAATGCGCTTTCGGTATCATATGGCAGCTTACGGAACAGGCTCGGATTGATGACGTGATGCGTTGCTGTGAGGAGCAGCACGCTGCCATCGGCGTCGGATTTCGCCACCATTTCGGATCCAATGGTGCCCGAAGCGCCGGCGCGGTTTTCCACGATGGTCGAAACACCGAGCTTCTCACTGAGATATTGGGCGATGAAGCGCGCGAGAATATCTGTCGTGCCGCCCGCTGGGAATGGAACGACAATCTTGATAGCGCTCGGCGGAAACTGCTGCGCCGTCGCCGGGACAACAGCGATTATGAGAGAGACGAGCGCCGCGCCGATCGCAAGCCGGACCATTCTCATCTTTACAGCCCTATTCATATAGTTTCCTCCGAACAGCTGTCGACCTGCGTGTTGCAACGCGTCATGGCTGTCGCAAAAGCTTGGCGCGATCGACGAGCGACCGCTCTGATACGTAGAATTCCCTCGCCCATTGCTCGTATTCGTGCGGCGAGCGCTGCCATTTTGTCTGCTTCAACGTCTCAAGCAACTTGCGATACTCGTCGCTTTCGGCCGCGGATTTGAACGCCTGGTACAGCTTGTCGACAATTGGCGCCGGCATGCCCTTCGGTCCGACCAGTCCGTAAGGTGCGGGATAGACGAGATCGTAACCCAGACTTTTCGCCGTCGGCACGCCCGGGAGCCAGTCCATCGGTAGCGCGTCGAAGGAAAGCAGCACGCGCATCTTGCCTGACTCCGAATAGGGCAGGATCGTGCCGACCGCATCCACCGTGGCCATGGTGTGGCCGCCGAGCACGGCGGTGCCGGCTTCGCTGCTTCCCCTGTAACCGACATGCGTGATCTCGATGCCGGCCATCCCGGCCAGAGCCTCCGCCAGCAGATGCATGGTGGTGCCTGCGCCCGCGGTAGCGACCGTTACCTTGCCCGGATTGTCCTTGGCATAGGCGATGAGGTCGGTGACGTTTTTCAGCGGCGAATCCGCGTTGACCGCGAGCGCAAAGCTGTAGCCACCGAGACCTGCGATCCAGGTGAAGTCCTGGATAGGATCCCAATCGACCTTCTGCATGTAGGGATAGCGCAGCAATCCCGCCGTGGCGGCCGCGATTGTGTACCCGTCAGGTTTTTCGGCTTTTGCCATCGTGGACGGCGCCAGGGTGGCGCCTGCGCCGGGCTTGTTCTCGATGATGATCGGTTGGCCAAGTTGCTTGGACGCAAGCTCACCGAGTTTCCGGAACGTGACATCGGTGGCGCCACCCGCCGCAAATCCAACCAGCAGTTTGATGGATCGAACAGGATAGGCGTCCTGCGCTATGGCGATTTGGCCATTCGCTGCAACCAGTGCGGCAGCGAGCATCCCGTGACGCACCGAAGCCCAAAGTGAATTCATGCGTGTACCTCTCGTGTTCGAATCAAGTTCTTTCGGCTCGGTCATGGCTGAGCCCGCTGCGCATTCCAGGACTTGCGGTTGTTCAACTCATCGACATCGAAACCTGCAAGTTGCCGGTAGCTGCGCTCGGCGTCCTGAAGTGCGGTCGCCGCATCGCCGTGAGCGCCGCGCCGGGCCATCGCACTCACTTTCTCCATGACGTCCCCGGCCTGGCGGCGGTTGGCCAGTTGCACGCCGGTGGTGACCGGGCGCCGATACGCCTCATATCCATGCAGCGCCTCTTCAATACCGCCTGAGGTGGCCATGTTGTAGGCGAGCACGCGCGCATCGAGAATGGCTTGCGAGGCGCCATTCGACCCAAAGGGATACATTGCGTGGGCGGAGTCGCCCAGCAGCGCACAACGGCCAAAGACCCAGCGTGGCAGCGGGTCGATATCCGCCATTGGATATTCATATGCTTCCGACCCCGATCCGATCAGGCGATGAATGTCCAGCCAGTCGAAGCGGTACTGTTCGACAAATGAAGCCACGACATCGGGCGCAACGCCGACATTCCAGTTTCCGAGCTCGGCGGCGGCGGCTGGACCTCTCGGACGCACGAGCAGCCAATTGAGGAGGCCCGGGGCGATCGGATAGACCACGATCCGCTGCGTCTCATCGCCCAGAATGATCATTGTCGCGCCGCCGAGAAATGGCCCGGCGCGTGTGGTGCCGCGATACATGACCCAGCCATTGGATGCCAGTGGCGTCACGCCGCCATTCAGGCCGTCTCTGACCGCCGAACGGATGCCGTCGGCCGCCACGACGATGTCGGCCGTATGGGAGACGGATCGACCCGAGAACTGGTCAACGGCTTTGATATGGACCTTTCCGGCGCTTTCCTGAATGACGCTGGTCACGCGCTGTCCGGTCTTGATGGCCGACTGGCCCAGGCGTTTGCCTACGGCCTCTACAAGGATGCGCTGTAGTTGACCTCGATGAATGGAGTATTGCGGCCACCGATATCCGGCTTCGAGACCGCGGGGCTCGGCCCAAATCAGCTGCCCTGAGGCATCGTAGTAAGCCAATTCCCTCGTGAGCAGGCCCGAGCGCGCGAGCTCCCCTTCGAGGTCCAATTCGCTCAACTCGCGGACCGCATGCGGCGGAAGATTGATCCCAACGCCAACATCGCGAATTTCACGTGCCGCCTCGAGCAGAACAACGTCGCTATAACCTGCCGCATGCAGGCTGAGCGCCGCGGTCAAGCCGCCGACGCCCGCCCCTACGATCGCGATCCTCATCGAACCTCACTCTGTCAGGCAGCAATGGACCCGGACGTCGGGAATTCGACCATGGCCTCGCCGGTCGCAACGTGCTCGTCCTTTTGATTTCGGACCAGCACATCGATCAGCACCCAACGCGAGTTCTGCGTGGTCTGCTTGGCCTTGATCACACCTACTGGCTCAATCGTGTCACCCGGCTTTACCGGCTTCAGCCAGCGCGTTTCCAATCGGCGGTGAATGGCGCCGGCGGGATAGGCCCAATCGGTCAACATGCGGGTAATCAGCCCGAAATTGTTCATGCCGTGCATGATGATGCCGCCGAAATTGGTCTTGCCAAAACTGTTCTTCATGTAGTTGTCGTCAAGATGCAGCGGGTTGTAGTCGAGCGATCCATCGCAAAACAGGCGGATCGACTCCCGCGAGACCGCGAATTTCGGACCGCTGATGGTGTCGCCGATAGCCAGGTTCTCGAAGCTGGTGGTCATGGTGCTTATTTCCTTTTCTCTTCCGCAGTCACGCGGGTCTGATGGTCTGGCCGCGGCCGGAACAGATGACATCGCCATGCTGATTGAAGAACACATTGTCGTGGACCACGAAGAGACGTTCACGCTTGATGAATTTGTCCAGCGCACGGGCGTGCAAGGTGATGGTGTCGCCAGGCCTTGCAGGCTTGTTGTAACTCCACGACTGGCCGGCATTGACGGTGCCCGGTGTCCGCATCCAATCGTCCGCAGGGGTGCAGGAAAACATCAAAAGGATGTGGATCGACGGAGGCGCGATCAGTCCGCGAAACGGCGTGGTCTTCGCGTAGTCCTCGTCGAAGTAGAGCGGGTGATCTTCGCCGACCGAGCGGCAGTACAACTGGATCGCTTCCAGGGTCAGCTTGTAGGGGATCGTCTTGCGCGGCTCACCGGGCACGATCTCGTCCCACACCTTCCGCAGGTTAGCGTCTTTCCAGAAGTCGGTTTCGAATGCTGGCGCTTGCGTCACTGAGGCTCCTCCGATACTGTTCGCCTGGCGAACGAAATGGTCGATTTATGAACTATGCGCGGAGCATCGCGACTCCGCAAGGGAATAAACATGCCAAAGGAAAGCGACGGATACGTACGCGCGATCGAGCGGGGTTTCGCACTTGTTGAAGCGCTCGGCCGTTCGCCGGGTCGGCACACGCTATCGGAAGCGGCCGACCACGCAGGACTTAATCGCGCAACCGCGCGGCGCATGCTCGCGACACTGGTCAAGCTGAAATACTGCGAGGCGGATGGCCGTTACTTCCGATTAAGGCCCCGAGCGCTGGGCCTCGGATTGTCCTATCTCAACGCACTGCCATTCTGGGGCTATGCACAGCGGGCCCTGGAAGACCTCCGCAACGAAATCGGCGAGTCCTGCGCACTCGCCGTGCTCGATGAAACCGATATCGTCTACGCGCTGAGACTGCCGGCACGGCGAATTCTCTCCGCCAATCTCGGCATTGGAAGCCGGCTTCCCGCTCACCTTGTTTCATTGGGGCGGGTCCTTCTGGCAAACCTTCCACCTGAGGAACGGCACAACTATCTTGCGCACACGGCACTCAAGCCAATTACGCCACGTACCATTGTCGATCCTAAGCAGCTTGCTGAAGAGCTGGAGTTGACCAGGGAGCGCGGTTACGCCTGGGTCGACGGCGAACTGGACCCAGCGATCTGCGGCATAGCGGTTCCAATTCGCGACCAAAGCGGCAGCGTCGTCGCGGCGATCAGCATCAATTTGATTTCCGGCACTTCAAATGAGGCCGCTGCGAAAAGACGTTACGTCGTGCGGCTTCAAAAGACGGCCCAGGACATTCGTACCCAAGCAGCGTAGTTTGGGTGCATTTCTTTGACACCCAACAAAGTTTCGGCGACTTCCGAACGGCCGCTTAGCGCGGCCATAACCAGCCACATGTGCGCGATCTCGGTACCCCTATGCGCTCTTGGTCGCTATCACGACGAGCGCCGAAGCCGGTTCAGACGACACCTGTGTCAGCTTATGCGGTATCGTGGAATCGAATTGGACGCAGTCACCCGGATTGAGCGTTTCCTTGCGCTTTCCAATGACGATCTCGATCCGTCCGGTGAGGATAAACAGGATTTCCTCACCTTCGTGGTGACTCATGATGCGACCGCGTTTCGCCGTCTTAGTCGGCCGGACGATAAACGCGCGCATTGTGCGTTCTGGAGCCAGTCCGGCGACAAGTGACAGGTGAGTGTCGACGTCTCCCGGCTTTCCGTTCTTCGCGCGGACGATCGTGACCGGGTCGTGGTCGTCGGGCTGGCCGTAGAAGCGATCCAGCGTCGTACCGAGCGCTTCGGCGATCTTTATCGCCGAGCCGATCGATGGCGAAGAGAGCCCACGCTCAAGCTTCGAAAGGTAGCTGCGGGTCAAGCCGGAATCGGACGCGAGCTGTTCAAGCGTCATGCCGCTCTGGACGCGCAGAAATTTGAGGTTGAGTGTCATATCTGCCGGACGGTCTGGAGGTGGTACATGCATCGTTTTGCCCCAAACCTTCCGCAAAATCAAAGCTGAGGCCGTTGCCGCGAGCCGTTTACAGATCCAGCACCAGCTTCGAGCCGGCACAATCTCCCACACAGACGATCACTTCGTTGTGCCGCTCCTCCGGCAAAAGTACGCGGTCGCGGTGGATCGGGGGCCCTTCGGTCCAGCGTGTCCGGCAGGCACCGCAGATGCCGCCCCCGCACGATACCGGCACGTCTATGCCCATGGCTTCCAGCGTTCCGAGCAACCCGATCTCCGGGGTGACGGTGGCATGCCTCTTGCTCGCGGACAGAAAGAGTTCGTAAGGGGGCACGTCGCTCTTGGCGACGAGCTTCGGCGGAATGAACATCTCGATGTGCTTGCGCCCCTCCGGCCAGGACGCGACCGCTTCCTCGAAGGCCAGCAGCATGGGATCGGGGCCGCAACATGCCGCAAAGCCGTCTCCCGTGAAGTCACCGACGATCTCCCTGATCGTCGGCTTGGCCTGCCTGGTGGTATCGTAAACTCGGACGCGACCCGCCTCGATCGCCGACGCTATCATGTCGGGCAGCACCGGGCGCCCTCTGCTGGCCCAATGAAGCACGTAGTTCGAACGGCCCCGGCGGTCGAGATGGCGGATCGCCGAGATGAAAGGCGTCACACCGATTCCGCCCGCCACGAACACGTTCATGCCTTTCGGGTCGAGTGCGATGCCGCCTCTGGGAAGAGAGACGGACATCGGCTGGCCGACCTCGACGCGGTCGTGCAGGAATTGCGAACCACCACGACCTTCGCGTTCCCGCTTCACTGCAAAGACGTATCGCCTGTTGTCGTCCGGCTCGTTGCAGAGCGAGTAGGTTCGGACAAGACCCGGATCCAGGTGAACGTCGATGTGCGCACCCGGCCTGAAGGGCGGAAGTTCCCAATCGTCTTGGTCGACCAGCGTAAAGCGCTTGGTGTCGTTGCCAAGATCCTCGATACGGAACACGACGGTCGAGACCGTCTTGATCGCCTTGGCCATCTAGATCGCCCTCACGACATCTCCGACGCGCAGGGTGCCGCCGGCGATGATCTTGCAGTTCAGTCCGGAGCGGTTGATCATTGGATCGAAGACCGCCTTGCCAAGGATTTCTTCGATGTGGCGGCATGGGGTCGAGAGCCGGGTCGCTTCGACGACCGTCTCGCCGAGTCGAAAGCGCCGTCCGACGAGATGATTGAGCGGAACGCCCTCGACGGTGACGTTTCGTCGATGCTCGTCGGGCAGCATCTCGATTCCGTGGTCGCGCTTGAGAGCCTCCAGCGTTTCCATCTCGAACAACGTGATCTGACGTCCCTCCTCCGGCTTGTGCGAGTAGAACCCGGTCTCATGGCCGATCAGGTATCGGTCGCCTTCGATGCCGCGACCTGCGATCAGCTCTAACGATGGAAACGAGCGCATGGGCAGAAATGCCCGCGGGGTCTTGTGCAGGAAACGCACGACACCTTGCCAATACGTCGTCGCTTGTTCGGTCTCGGCTACGGTGGCATCCATCGTATCACCCTCGTTCATGATCATTCTCCTAAGTCCTGCGCGTCGCCTAGCGGCGCCCGGCAAGCGATTTGTCGAGCGTCTGACCCACATCGGTCAGCACCTCGAGCACCACCGGCCCTTTCGTCGACAACGCCTGCGCAACGATCTCCGGAGCGTCGCTCGCGTCATCGATGCGATATCCAGCGGCACCGTAGGCGCGCGCCAGGGCGGAAAAGTCCGGATTCGAAAGGTCGGTACCGTGGGGCCGGCCTGGAAAGGTTCTCTCCTGATGGGTGCGGATCGTGCCGTACGATCGATTGTTCGACACGACGATCTTGAGATCGACGCCTCTGGCGACCGCCGTCGCAAGCTCGTTTCCCGTCATCAGGAAGCCGCCGTCTCCGCAGAACGCGATCACCTGCCGTCCTGGAAAGCGCAGACTGGCGGCAAGACCTGACGGAACGCCGCTGCCCATCGCGCCGCACGCGGAGCCGAGCAACCGCGCAGTCGGTTCGAATTTGAAGATTCGGTGAACCCATCCGGCGAAATTGCCCGAGTCGGTCGTGACAATTCCGTCTGACTTGAAACGGGACGCGATCGCAGCCACCGCGTGACCGAACACGTCCGCGGCTGGAACGCCCGACTTTGGCCAACCGTGCGTCGCGCTCCGCGCCCCAGCTGCCGCTTCGAGCCAAGCCGCTCGGTCCGTCGGAGCCGACGGCACGACGAGCATCGCGGAAATGAACGGGTGCGATCCGGAGACGATGGCGACTTCGGTCTGGAAATGGGTTCCGATCGTGTCGGGATCCGGATGGACATGCACCAGCGGCTGACGCGCCGACGTCTGTCGCGGAAACGCGAAGCCGAGTGAGGTTAGATCGCCCAGCCGCGTTCCGACCGCGACGATCAAGTCGGCGTTTTCGAGCAATTTGACGTGCGCCGGCGATGTAAAGAAGCCGAGTTGGCCCGCCCACAGGCGATGCCCGTTCGGAAACTGGTCCTGCATCTTGTTTGCGACCACGACGGGTACGTTCCACTTCTCGCAGAACATGACCAGGTCGTCTCGAAACGACGACGTTCGACATTCGCCGCCTACCAGCAGGATCGGCCTTTTCGAGGCGGACAGGATGGTGGCGGCCTTCTCGATCGCGGCAGCGCTGGGCTCCGGACGCGCCGGTCCGTTGATCCTTGCGGACAGTCCGTCCGCCGCATCGGAGAGAAGATCCTCCGGCAGCTCGACCGCGACAGGTCCCGGAGTTCCCGCATGCGCGGCCGAGAAGGCGCGTGCCATCATCTCCGGAGCGAGGTCCGCCGTGTTCAGCCTGGCCGACCACTTCAGAACGCCGTCGAAGGAGCGCCCGCAATCGATCTCCTGGACCGCGTCGCGGCCTAGGTTGGGCCGATCCACCTGACCGACCAGCATGACGAGCGGAATGGCCTCCTGCGCGGCAACGTGTAGACCAAGCGCGGCGTTGAAGGCCCCCGGCCCGCGACTTGCCATCACCACGCCGGCTCGCCCTGTGAGCTTGGCGTCGGCGACGGCCGCAAGGCAGGCGCTCCCTTCATGACGGCAGGTGACGAGATCGATCTCGCTGCGGTCGCGAAGCGCATCCAACAACGGCAGGAAGCTCTCTCCGGGGACGCCGAAGGCGCGGTCGACGCCGTGCGCGATCAGGCTGTCGGCGACGAGCTCGGCGACGCGGTAAGTCATGCGACGACGCTCCCGTCCTGCTTGATCGTGCGGAGTTCGTCGGCAACGCGAAGCGGCGCTTCGGTACGCGTCTGCAGCGTCTCGATCGAGAGACCTTCGAGGATGGCCGTCACCGCCAAGCCTTCAGGGGCGACATCGACGATGGCGAGGTTCGTGAAAATGCGGGTCACGACCTTGCGGGCCGTCAGCGGATATCCGCAGCGCTCAACGATCCGGGAATGCCCTTCCTTTGTCGTATGATCCATCATGACCCAGATGGACTTTGCGCCGACCGCCAGGTCGATGGCGCCGCCGATGCCGGGAGGAGATCCATTTTCGCCGGTCGTCCAGTTCGCCAGATCACCGTCCTCGGAGACCTGGAAGGCTCCGAGTACGGCAACGTCGAGATGGCCGCCGCGCATCATCGCGAACGAAAGGCTGGAGTCGAAATAGGAGCCGCCGTTCCTGAGGGTGATAGGCATCTTGCCGGCGTTGATGAGGTCCCAGTCCTCATGGCCCTCCGGGGGCTTGGGTCCGACGTTCAGCACGCCGTTCTCGCTGTGGAGAATCACGCCAGTGTCCGGCGGGAGAAAGTTTGCCACGTTGGTGGGAGCCCCGATGCCCAGATTCACGAACCCCTCGGTCGGAAGGTGCAGTGCCACCATACGTGCCAGCGCGTCGCGTGAGAGCGGATTCATGGTTGGCTCCTTACGAAAACACGGTCTACGAAGATGCAGGGCGTGACGATGGACTCGGGATCCAGTTGGCCGGTCTCGACCACGCGGTCCACTTCGATGGCGACCGTCTCGCCCGCGGTCGCCATCACCGCACAATGGTTTCGGGCGGTCTTGTTGTAGGTGACGTTGCCGAGACTGTCGGCCAGGTGCCCCTTGACGAAGGTGAAGTCGGCGCGCAGAGGCAGCTCGAGGATGAACTCGCGTCCCCCCACCATGATCTTCTCCTTGCCGTCCGCGAAGACAGTGCCGACTCCGACCGGTGAAAGGAAACCGCCAAGACCGGCGCCGCCGGCCCGGATGCGTTCGACCAGCGTTCCTTGAGGGACGAGTTCTAGCTCGACGGTGCCGGCGCGATACTGCTCCGCGAATTGTTTGGCGCTCCGCGGATAGGAGCAGATGATCTTTCGGACGATCTTCGCGCCGAACCAGGCGGACAGATCGTCATCTGAAGAACCCGCGTTGTTCGAGATCACGACGAGGTCGCGAACGCCCTTGTCGAGCACCGCCTTGATGACGTCTTTCGGAAGACCCGCGCCCCCGAAGCCACCCATCATGACGGTCTGACCGTCCTTGACCCCTTCGACTGCCGCTTCCGCGTCTCTGACAACTACGTTCCGCATGATCATGCCCGCTCTGTTGTTGGAGTTGGATAATCGGACGACAGCCCCCGCCCGATACGGTCGAGCAGCATCTCGTTGGTTCCGTCGGCGTAGGCTGCCATCCGCACTTCGGCCAGATGCATGTTCAAACGGTGAGTCGCACTCGCCCCCGTGGCGCCGACGATCCGAATGCACTGATCTATTCCCCAGATCGCGGTGTCGACCGCGAACTTCTTCGCCTGCGCAGCCAGACTCACGGGATTGGTGCCTTGCTGTATCTGCTCCGCAGCCCGAAAGACCAATGCGTTCGCCGCCTCCAGCCGAACCGAAACCTCCGCCAGTTCCCACCGCAAGCCCTGGTGTCCCGTGAGCGCCTTTCCGAACGCGTTACGGTTTCCGCAATACGCAACGGCCTCCGACAACGCCGCCTGTAGCGTCGCGATGCACATTGCCGCCACGTGCACGCGCGCAGCGTTGACCGAAGACATCGACGCCTTCAATGCGGCTCCTGGAAGCGCGATCAGGCACCAGCCCGGCACAAAATGATCGTCGAAAGCGATCTCCGCCAAGCGAAAGGAACGCGCACCCGGAACGAGGATTTCGTTGCGCCGGACCGACTCGGCATGGTCGAGTGGCACGTAGAAGCTCGCGATCTCGCCCGGATTCGAAGAGTCGGTTACCTTCGCGAGCACGATGAGACCACCGACGATCAAACCGTCGGTCAGCCAGGCTTTGGCACCCTTGAGATTCCAGCCATCTTCAACGGGCTTGGCGGTCGTAGTCATGGCGGAAGCGTCGCTGCCTCCGCCTGGTTCGGACATCGCGATCGTGAAGAGAAGCTCGCCGCGAAGTGCGGGCGCCAGAAACCGCTCGATCTGCGTCGGCGTGCCCGTCTGCGAAATTCGTGTAACGCCCCCCTGATGGTGGTTCAAGCAGAACGCGGCCGCGAAGCCGTGACGCGCCATCTCCTGGGCTACGCGGATCTTGCAGAGGTACGAAGCTTCGTGGCCGCCGTGGGCGCGCTTGGCCTGCAGCCCCAACATGCCGGTCGCGGCCCAGGCTGCAATCCACTTCTCCGGGAGCGCTTTCCCCGACGTGTGGGCAGCCAAGACGCCTTCCGAAAAGGCGCCCGTGCAGAACTGCCGGGCACGCGCGACGTGGGCGCGCTCCTCGGCGGAGAGTAGAGTGTCGAACTGGTGATAGAAATCCATCGCTTGGCGACCTTTCGATCACTTCTGCAGCGGCGCGCCGATGTCCTTGGCCCACTTGTCCCAGTAGACCTGCTCTTTGCCGATGTCGGCCGTGAAGCTTTCGGCGGTCGAGCCGCGGATCGGCACGGCGCCAAGCGTGTCGAGATGCTTGAGAAACTCCGGATCGTCGGCACCCTTGTCGAGTGCGGCACCGATCTTCGCGACGACCTCGGGCGTTAGATTCGCCGGACCAGCGACGCCGAACCAGGGTGAAACGTCCAGGGCCTTGCCGCCCCCCTGCTCAACCGTCGGAAGATCCGGGAACGCAGGAGACCGCTCGCTCGACGCCACCGCGATCGCCTTGAGGGTCCCGGCCTGGACCTGTTGCCCGACCGTGGCTTCCGTGAAGAAGCCGACCTGAACCACGCCGGACATGGTGTCGGTGATGGGTTGATTTCCCCCCGAGTAGTTGATGAAGGTCATCTTCGTGCCGTTCACCATGTCGAACAGCGTGCCGCCGATGTGAGAGGTTGCGCCGAACGTGCCCCCGAAATTCACTTCGCCCGGATGCGCGTTGAGATAGGAGATGAGCTCGTTGACCGTCGATACGGGCAACTTCGGATTCACGACGACAAGGTTGCGTTGCTTCGCCACCTTGCGGATGTACGTGAAGCTCTTCTGCTGGTCGTATCGGACTGACTGATAGAGCGCGCGGGCGCGAGTGTTCGAGGATTCCACCGCTACGAGCAGCGTGTAACCATCGGGGTTTGATCGCGAGACGTTGTTTGCGGCGATCGTTCCGCCAGCACCGCCGTTGTTTTCGACGACGACGGTCTGACCCAATTCCTTCGCGAGCAACCGGCCGATTACGCGTCCCATAATGTCGGTCGGCCCGCCGGGCGGAAATCCGACGATCAGCTTGATGGTCTTCGACGGATAGCCGTCGGCGGCCTTCGCCGGCGCCGAAAGAAGTCCAATGCAAAGCGCGGCTGCTGCGAGCGCCGTCGATTTTGTGAAGTGCTGGAACATGACCGACCTCCCGGTTGCTGGATTTCTTCGGACAATCGGCAAGAGGACACTTTGTGTCAAGAAGGAAACACGTATGACGGGTAGTCGCGCCCAAACTGGGGCGCGGGCTCAGCTCGTAAGTGCTTCATACTACAGCAAAGTGCTCAGATTTTCAGCAATCTCACTGCGCGCGACCGCTCCGTCGTTCGCGCCTGCCGAGTTGCCTCGACGCCCTTAGTGTACTAGACGATCGGTCTAATGGTGAGGGATGATCGGAAAATGTCGGCTGGAGAGCGGGGCGCGGTGGGCTATGCGCCGACACGCGAGGTGTTGGTCCGCTGCGGGATGGAAATGCTGACGGAACACGGGTTTACGGCGACGGGCCTGGACGCGGTGCTGCGCCGCGCGACCGTGCCGAAGGGGTCCTTCTATCACTACTTCGACAGCAAGGCGGACTTCGTCCGGCAGGTCATGGAGGCCTACGACTCCTTTTTCCGCCGGAAGTTGGATCGCGCCCTGGATGACGAAGGCGTGGCGCCTATAGATCGACTGCGAACCTTCGTTGAAGACGCCAAGCGTGGCATGGCCAAGTACGCCTATACGCGGGGTTGCCTCGTCGGGAATCTCAGTCAGGAGGTCGAAGTGCTGCCCGAAGGCTACCGTGCGGCGCTCGACGGCATCGTGAAGGGGTGGCAGCACAAGGTGGAGCGCTGCCTGGAACTCGGGCGCAGCGCCGGCGATATCGACACCTCCGCGGATTGCGCCGCGCTGGCAGAATTCTTCTGGATCGGCTGGGAGGGCGCCGTCATGCGAGCCCGGCTGGTCAGGAACGGAGCCCCGCTCGACACATTCATCGCGGGATTCCTCGCAGGTTTGCCCCGCTCCCGCAAAGCGGGCGTGCCGCATCGACGCCAAAGATAAGGGAGCTGCAGCTTGTACAACGCCGTACTCATCGAAAAGGATGAACGAGGATACCGTGCCGACGTGGTCGAATTGGCGGATGACCGCCTGCCCGAAGGAGACGTGACCGTTGACGTCGAGTTCAGCACACTCAACTACAAGGACGGATTGGCCGTCACCGGAAAAGGTCCGATCGTCAGATCCTTCCCGATGGTGCCCGGGATCGATCTTGCCGGTGTTGTCTCGTCGAGTTCCGATCCGACCTTCGCGCCCGGCGACCGCGTCGTTCTCAATGGATGGGGCGTCGGCGAAGGCCATTGGGGCGGCCTGGCGCAGCGGGCCAAGGTGAAGGGCGAATGGCTTATCAAGCTGCCGTCTTCTATGGGGAGCCGCCAGGCAATGATAATCGGGACGGCTGGCTACACGGCTATGCTGTCGGTGATGGCGCTCGAACGGCACGGCATCCGCCCGGGGAGCGGCGACGTGCTGGTCACCGGCGCCGGTGGCGGCGTCGGAAGCATCGCCATCATGCTGCTGCACAAGCTCGGATTCCGCGTCATCGCGTCCACCGGCCGTCCGGAAGAAGAGGCTTACCTCAAAGGCTTGGGCGCGTCCGAGGTAGTCGATCGATCCACGCTCTCGCAGCCCGGCAAGCCGCTTCAGAAGGAAAGGTGGGTCGGCGCGATCGATTCGATCGGTAGCCATACGCTCGCCAACGTCTGCGCCGGCATCAAGGCGGACGGCGCGCTTGCGGCATGCGGCATGGCACAAGGTCTCGACTTTCCGACCAGCGTCGCACCCTTCATCCTGCGGGGAGTGACACTCTTCGGCATCAACAGCGTGACGCGCCCAAGAGCTGAACGCGTCCAGGCTTGGGATCGCCTCGCCTCGATCCTGAACGAGGCGGATCTTGAGAAGACGGCCTTGGAAATCGGCCTGCGAGAGGTCGTGCCGGCCGCGGCGCGCCTCATGGCCGGACAGGTGCGCGGACGTATGGTCGTCGACGTTAACAGGTAACGTCGAGGAAGCAGAGCGACGCGCGCGACGTCCGGGATCAACGCGGCCGCCTCGCAAGAACGGGAGAAACTGATCGATGGCCGCTTTGGAACAAAAGGCAAGCGATGAGCCCGGGCTCGGGTTCTCGACGCGCGCGATACACCACGGATATGACCCGGCACTTAATGCTCGCGCCTTATCCCCGCCCATTCACATGACCTCGACTTTCGCCTTCGACGGCGTGGCCGAAATGGACGCGGCGGCTGCACTGGGGGGGAGGCTCTACGCGCGGGAGTACAATCCCACGACCGCATTGCTGGAATCTCGTCTTGCCAACTTGGAAGGCGCCGAAGACGCCGTTGTCCTGGCCTCGGGGATGGCCGCCTTCGCGGCCTTTTCGCTTTCGCTGCTTTCCCAAGGTGACGAACTCATCGTCCACCGGATGTTATATTCGAATACGACGACCATGACGGAGCAAGGGCTGCCGCGGTTCGGCATCAACGCCGTCCCGGTCGATCTCAGAAATCCTGCGAATCTGGATACCGTTCTCACGCCCCGCAGCAAAGGGGTCTATTTCGAGACGCCCGTCAATCCTACCGGCGATGTCCTTGACATAGAAGCGATCGCGCACCGCGCGCGACAGGCCGGCCTCTTGGTCATCGTCGATGGAACGTTTGCATCCCCCGCACTTCAGAGGCCTCTCCAGCATGGAGCCGACATCGTGCTGCATTCGCTGACCAAGTACATCAGCGGGCATGGGGACCTTCTCGGGGGCGCTCTCTTGGGAACACATGGACTGATCGAGAAAATCCGCGATCGCGGATTGCGATACATCACCGGGGCCGTGCTCTCGCCGATGGCCTCGTCTCTGATCCTGCGCGGGATGAAGACTCTTCCCCTTCGGATGGATCGCCACGGGTCCACCGCGCTTGCGATCGCGCGAATGCTCGAAGCCCACCCCGCGGTTGCATGGGTGAACTATCCATTTCTTGCGTCGCATGCCCGACATTCGATCGCAAAACGTCAAATGTCGGCGGGCACCGGGATGCTTTCCTTCGGGCTCCGTGGGGGTTTTGAAGCCGCCCGACGCTTCCTCGACAATCTAAAGCTCATCACGCTGGCGGTCAGTCTAGGAGACGTCGAGACTCTCATCTTTCATCCCGCAAGCCTGGTCCGCGCACGGCTTGCTGTTCGTCCCGAAGCCCGCTTGCAGAGAGGCGTAGAAGATGACTTGATCCGTCTTTCGGTCGGCCTCGAAGATCAAGCAGATCTGCTCCGCGACCTCGAGCAGTCGTTGAGCCGTCTCTGACCCGCACCTGAGCAAGAGCCTTTCATCGAGAGGAATCCAAATGATCGCCGCGCCGCCAGGACTCGAACCCGCCATGGATCTGGCACGGGTGGAGCTATCTCCGCAAAAAGAAGTCGTCCGCAAGTTCTACAAGGACATGTGGGATCACGCAGACATCACTCTGATCCCCGAGATCTTTCAGCCGGACTTCACCTTCCGAGGTTCACTCGGCCCCGTCCTGGTCGGCTACGACCAGTTCGCAGATTACGTCCGATGGGTGACGGACTGCCTCGAGAATTATACTTCCGACATCCTTGCCCTCGTCGAACAGGGCGACCAGGTTTCGGGGAAGTTGCGCTTTCACGGCATCCACCGCCGCCCGATGTTCGGTCACGCCCCGACCGGGCGTCACGTATGGTGGTTCGGTGCGCCGATCTTCACGTTCCGCGACGGCAGGGTGTCGGATCTGTGGGTTCTGGGTGACATCCACGGACTGATCTCCCGTCTCGCGCCAGATGCGACTAACAAGCTGGAATTCACAGCAGGCAATTAGCCCTACTCAATGATCGCGCGCCGAGCGCGGCCACCTTTGACCCGAAAAGGAGACCAGCCATGTATACGCCTCCCGCCTTCAAGGACGAAGACGTCGAGAGCATCCGGAAGACCATCCGCGACGCCCGCCTGGCCAATCTGGTGACGGCGACCGCCGAGGGCCCGCTTGCGACGCCTCTTCCTTTGTTTCTCGACGAAAGTGAGGGCGAACACGGCGTCATCTACGGGCATCTTGCGAAGGCCAATCCGCACTGGCAGGTTCCTCCGATCGGAGACGCGCTCGCGATATTCATGGGCCCTGAGGCGTACGTGACGCCGTCCTGGTACGCGACCAAGCAGGAGACCGGCAAAGTCGTGCCGACCTGGAACTACGTGGCCGTACACGCGTACGGACCGATCGAATTTTTCCAGGACCCGGAGCGACTGCTCGACGCGGTTACGCGCCTGACGCGGAAGCACGAAGAGGCGCGCGCGAAGCCGTGGACGGTCTCCGACGCTCCCGTGGACTTCATCGCCGCCCAGTTGCGCGGCATCGTCGGCATCCGCATTCCGGTGGTGCGATTCGAGGGCAAGCGCAAGATGAGCCAGAACCGCCCGGAGGCCGATCGCGTCGGCGTCGCGGCAGGCCTGGCGGCCAGCGAACATCCTGCGGACCGTGCCGCGGCCCCTCTCATTCCCGTGCCTGCCTAGCTTTCGGAGATACGATGTTCGAGCTTCAGACGTTCGCACTGTTCCTGGCCGCGGCGACGATCGTGGCGGTCACACCGGGGCCGGGCATCTTCTACATCGTCGCTCGCACGCTGGCTGGCGGCCGGACCGAAGGCTTGGCTTCCAGCGTCGGCTTGGGTCTCGGTGGTTTCGTGCACGTCCTCGCTGGCGCGATCGGCATCTCGGCCTTGGTGATGGCGAGCGCGGAAGCGTTCACTGCCCTGAAGATAGCCGGCGCCTTCTATCTCATCTGGCTCGGCATCAAGACCTGGAGGGAGGCGCGCGTCGCCGCGCCGACAGAGGTCCGGACGACCGGCGCTGGCCGTGCGTTGCGCGAAGGCATCGTCGTCGAGGCCCTGAACCCAAAGACGGCCGCGTTCTTCCTCGCCTTCATTCCGCAGTTCGTCGACACGACCGTGAACGTGGCTCTGCAGTTCGTCGTGCTCGGCACGATTTCTGTCGCCTTGAACACCGGTGTCGACTTGATCGTGACCCGTTGGGCGGCCAAAGCGAGGGATGGACTAGCCAGGCGCCCCACGTTCATAGCGCGTGCGAGACAGACATCTGGAGCGGTGATGTGTGGATTGGGTGCCGCGCTGCTGGCCGCGCGACGCGCGAACTAAGGCACGCCGCCGGCCAAAGAACCCAGCCTTGACCGTCCCCAAGCTTGTGCCGACCGCACCGACCAACGTGACGTTCGGCCGTATCTTATCGCGAAGGCTCGTCGTAGTTGGCCGGCTGCGAATCGATGCCGGCAGTAGCGAGCGCCTCGAAGAGACGCGGACGAAGCGCTGCTTATCCTTTTGAGTAGAGTGATGACCAAGCGTGCGCGGAAAGTTGTTGCGGCGGCCGGCCCGGCGGCAATGCGAGGATTCAAGCGAGGGCCCACGGTGACCACTCCTGTGTACCATCGGGATTTTTCGAAGGTCTTAGGAAATTTCGCGGCTTGTTGGCGGAGAGGGAGGGATTCTCTGCCAGGGTCTCAATGACCTCGAAAACCGAAATAAAACCAGCGTTTCCGGACAACCGCAGTGGGTTGTGCGTACCGGTAGTCTGTACCGGAACGGGCGGCCCACTCAAACGGATTCGCGCCGATGGTAAACGGCTTCCACCATCCTGCACATCGGCAATCGCAAACCACTCCAGGGCATCCGTAGGTTCCCCGCGAGAAGAAGATGGGATTTCGCTCGTTCGGACACCGGACGCCCTCGTCGCAATCGAAGACCCTCGGCCGCGCCTACGGCGCTGCAATCCGTCGAGCTGGCCGTAGTGCGTCCCGCACCGGACGGGAATGGCCGCCTTGCGCCAGAAGCTGCCAGTCGCGAATTAACGCAGACAATGTCTGCTTCTCGGAAGAAGAAATCGCCCGTCAGATTGTGCCATGTCCGAAAAGTAGCGCAAGGCGACCGTACCCCCACGCAACTAATCTAGGCGGCTTCGCGCCGGCGACGTCGCTCCGCCAGATCCGTGAAACGGACAACATTCGGCGGAAGATTCGGCTCGGCGGCGAGCATTGGCTGAACGATCTCATGTTCAATAACTGTGGTCTCGCAGTTTGCCGCTTCGATGGATGTCAGGAAGGTGCGGCCGGCATCAGTGATCTGCCATCCACTGTCGTCGCGGATAACATAGCCGCTGGAAAAAATGCTCAGATCCGGCGCGCGCGCCGCCAGGCGCTTCATGCGGTCCGACCAATCCGCGCCGCTAGACATTAAAATGGCGACAGATCTAGTGACGTCAGCGTGCGTTGCTCGTCCTCCTGGGTGTCCCGCCAGGACCTTCAACGTCGTGATCTGAATGCTCACGCCACGCCCCGCAACCACTGATGACAATACGCAAAAAGAAAGACCGAACGTATCGATCTGTTGAGGGATATGTCGAGTGATTGCAGTCGAGACGATGTCCGGCTTTGCCGAGTTTTCCCGACTGCGTCAAATTGGCAACAGATTAGCGGTCATTTGTACCGAAATAGGCCGAGCGCGAGCGCTTGGAGGCTTTGCGCCAGGAGCGGCCGTTCGATACGCATTGGATCTAAGCATTGTTCTTCAGCGTGATCGTTCAGAACCAGGTTGATTGACTCCGCTCCACCTGCAACCGCGACTTCGACGCCGTCGAGCATGACCAAGCGCGCAGCGACCGCGATCTCTTGCAGACCGGATGCGCACTGGCGGTCAATCGTCGTGCCGGCGACCGTCACCGGAAGATCGGTGCGGATCGCTCCTTTGCAGGTCACGTTCATTTGTTCAGCGGACCGCGGTAAGCCTTGCCGATGCCCGTGCGCAGTCGAAAATGATCACGGCTTCATTTATGGTTATTCTCCGATTGGGCGTGGTAACCACGCATTCCAAGCTTGAGTCAGTCTCGTCGTGCAAACAGCATCAGGTGATTAGGTGGGGTCGCCGAACTGGATGTTGATGGACCTTATTCGCTTGAAGTAATGGCCGACGTCCAATTCGTCGCTCTTGCTTATGCCACCGTGGATCTGAACAGCCTGTTCGGCGATGAATTTTGCGGCGTTGCCGACTTTTGCTTTGGCAACGGAAGCCAGTTTCGATCCATGCGGTTCCTTTGCCACAAGGCTGAGGCTCAGATGTTGTGTCAGCGAGATCGCTTCTTCGAGGGCGACGAACATGTCAACCATGCGGTGTTGCAGTACCTGAAACGTCCCGAGCGATACGCCGAACTGCTTGCGCGTCCTGCTGTACTCCAGCGTTGACGCATTTAGTTTGCTCATTGCGCCGACGGCTTCCGCGCAGAGCGCTGCGATAGCACGATCGCGGCAGGCATCCAGAGCGCCGGCACCCTCGCCTTCGGTGCCCAGCATCTGGTCGGCTGGCACGTGGACGTCCCTCAGCGTGAGTTCCGCGGCGCGACGGTCATCGATGGTCTTGAATCCCTGCAGGTCGAGGTTCGCCGAATGACGATCGATGATAAAAAGGCTCACCCCTGCGCGATCGTGCTGTCCACCGGAGGTTCGTGCCGAGATGATCAGTTTGTCGGCCCACGGCGCACCAATCACAGCCGTCTTCGTTCCGCTCAAGACGAAATTGTCCCCCCGGCGTCGGGCCGTCGTCGCGACGTTGCTGAAATCGTGGCGTGAATGTCCCTCCGCCCACGCCGGCGCCCACACCGCGCGACCGTCCATAATCTTCGGCAGGAATTCCTGCCGTTGCTTAGGAGAGCCAACCTCTTCGATCAGGCCGCCTGCGAGAACGACCGTCTCGAGGTAAGGCTCGACGACAAGATGGCGGCCGAACTCTTGCATTATGATCATGGTCGCGAGCGATCCGCCACCGAGGCCGGCAGAGCTTTCCAGAAATGGCGCTGCGCATAACCCGAGTTCGGCAAATGCGCTCCAGTGCTTGCGGCTCCAGCCCTCATCGGTCGCAATAATCTTCAGGCGCTGCTCAAAATCGTATTGATCGCGCAGAAACCGCTGAATGTTGGAACGGAGCAATTCCTGCTCTTCGGTTAACGGGATGCCCATTGGATGCCTCACACAGGTCCACTGCAAGCCCAGCACCGCTTTTGCGATGATGTTGCGCTGGATCTCATTAGAGGCGTCGAAAGTCGAGAGACATCGTTGCGGCCCGGGGATCGATGCCAAGAGCTTCAAGACGAGTTTTGAGCATGGGTTCAAAGGCAAGGCGCTTAACGATCAGAGCTTGTCCTGGCCGCAACGGCCTTCAGTTTGGCCGAAACAGCCCTCCTATTATTGAGCTTGCAAGAACGAATGTTCGAAATCAAAGACGGTCGGCCCACCACGATTATATGGTTCGAGTTCGTCAAAGCGACGCCACACTGAACGATCAAACCAATTCGGGAAGCTAAGGAGCTAGAATGACCGAGCGGCGCTGGTTAAGTACTCTCCTCCCGATGGCCTCAATGTCGACATCGACCTAACAGCAGACTCGGTATCGCTGGTTGATTTGCTCCGCTCCATTGTATCAAAAGCCGGCATGAGTATCACCTCATGCTCCACTTGAAATCGCGGATGACAGTTCAGCCAGGCCGATAGGCAAAAGCCGCGAACGAGGCCTAGACGACTTTCCTCTCGCCACCGACGCATTGTTGCAAGGTAACGCAGGAGTACATTCATGACGACCGCACTCATTACCGGCGCTTCCAGTGGCATCGGTGCAGTCTACGCGCGCCGCCTGGCCGCACGTGGTTATGATCTGGTTCTCGTCGCGCGGGCAGCCAGCCGGTTGAAGGCACTTGCGGAAGAGCTGCGCGACGCGCACGGCGTTACGATCGAAGTCATTGCAGCGGATCTCGTCGTCGACCTCGAGCTCGAACCGGTCCTTCAGCGTCTCCGCTCTAATCCTCAGATCGACATCCTCGTCAACAACGCCGGCACAGGACTAATCGGCGACTTCGCCGCTGCTGACCCTGCCAAGATGACCAACTTGCTGCGACTTAACGTTGTCGCGACCACGATGCTGGCGTCCGCAGCCATCATCGGTATGGTCGAGCGCGGCAACGGGGCAATCATCAATGTCGCTTCCGCGCTGGCATTTCAGCCTGAGTACCTTCGCGGGATCTACGCAGCTACAAAGTCCTATGTGATGACGCTGACGCAAAGCCTTGCTGCCGAAGTGACGTCAAAGGGCGTCTATGTCCAAGCCGTACTCCCTGGCGCCACGCGCACGGAAATCTTTGAACGATCCGGTGGCGACATCAGCAAGGTGGCCAACCTTATGGAGGTCGAGGATCTCGTCGATGCTGCCCTGGTCGGTTTCGATCGAAAGGAGCTGATTACAATTCCGCCCCTCCCAGACCTAGCGACGTGGGAGGCGTTTGAACAAGCGCGTGGCGTTTTGGCTTCGGGCTGCTTCAACTCTCAACCGGCCGCGCGCTATCGAATCGGACAGCGTGACTTGCGTCGCGATAGCTGATAGCTGCGACCAGCGATGGTCACCTTGGCGTGACGCTTCAGCGCATCTAGATGTAACCAACACAAATGGGAGGATTTGCGATGAGTGATGGAAAGATCGGGCTGCAGCTGCGCTCGTTGCTCAAGAAGAGTGGCGAGCTCGAATTGTCGCTAGTGAGCATCGTGACGCCCGAACCTGCAGAAGATGAGGTCGTGGTCCGCGTAGAGGCGACGCCTATCAACCCGTCCGATCTCGGGCTCGTGATCGGCCCGGCCGACATGTCGACTGCCAAGGTCTCGGGCTCCAAGGAATCTCCCGTGGTCACGGCGAAAATGCCGGAAGCCGTCATGCGGATGATGGCGGCGCGGCTCGATCAGTCGCTGCCGGTCGGCAACGAGGGCGCCGGCACCGTGATCCGGACCGGATCGTCGGATGCTGCCAAGGCGTTGATGGGCAAGACGGTCTCGATGATCGGTGGCGCGATGTACAGCCAGTACCGCACCATGAATGTGAAGGACGTGATGGAGCTGCCGGCCGGCACCACTGCTGCCGAAGGCGCGTCCTGGTTCGTCAATCCCCTGACCGCGCTCAGCATGACCAAGACCATGCGGCGCGAGAATCACAAGGCGCTGGTGCATACCGCAGCCGCGTCGAACCTCGGCCAGATGCTCAACAAGGTCTGCATCAAGGACGGCATCGGCCTCGTCAACATCGTGCGCAGCAAGGAGCAGGCCGACATCCTGCACAAGATCGGCGCCAAATATGTCGTCGATTCCACCGCTGCCACTTTCATGGACGATCTCACCAACGCGTTGGTGGAAACCGGCGCCACGATCGCGTTCGACGCCATCGGCGGCGGCAAGCTCGCCGGGCGGATCTTGACTTGCATGGAGGCCGGAGCCAACAAGACGGCCAAGGAATACAGTCGATACGGCTCCAACGTGTACAAGCAGGTCTATATCTATGGCAGCCTCGACAACCGTCCGACCGAATTGAGCCGGTCGTTCGGGCTGGCCTGGGGCGTAGGCGGCTGGCTGCTGACGCAGTTCCTGCAAAAGATCGGCCCGGCCGACATCGGCAGGCTGCGCCAGCGTGTCGCCTCCGAACTCAAGACCACCTTCGCCAGCCACTACACCAAGGTGGTCTCGCTGCAGGAGACGCTCGATCTCGCCAATATCGACGTCTACAACAAGCGCGCCACCGGCGAGAAGTTTCTCATCAACCCGAGCAAGGGCTAACGATAACGACGAGCGGTCCTCTCTCCGGCAAAATCTGGCTTGCGGTCTCCCGGCACACCGTCACCATGCCCGTCGACATGAAGGCGGCTTCGGCTGCCGCCAGCGCCTCCTTCTTCGCGAGGTTAGTCACCCACTTGTCGGACATCGGAAACGAACGCGCCCCGTCATTGATCGAGGTGCATTCGTAGGCGCTTACCATGTTGCGATCGAAGCCCGGCGCCTGCGTGCCCGCCGGTGGCCGCCGCGCTCACAGTGGCTGCCCCCAAGCAGTTGGCGGCTATCCAGATCGCTATGGCGAATACTCCCCTGCGCTTGTTGCGGCTGTTTCGCATTCATTTGCGGTGCAATGTTCTCCCGTTGGGCGAGGTTTTGCAGCGTGCGTCCGGCCGCGATTCTTGGTCGACTCGAGGGCAGAGACCCCGTTGCCGCTGTCGATGAGGACTGCTTGCTGCCGGTATTGATCAGCTCCGGATTGAACGGCGGCACGGGCAGTCGATAGCGGGAATGACAAAAGCGCGGTTGGCCCCAAGAGCACGACATCGTGCTGATGTCGCATCTGCATCCCGAGCACACAAACGGCATTCGCGCCCTCGATGGTTCCATGGGTTTCCGAACGCCGAGATCATGGTGCGGGCAAGGGAGGAATTTGTGTCGGGAGACATTGTTGCGGCTAGGTGTTTGATGCCGAGAGTTTGAAGATGCGTTGAGCATGGGATCAAAGGCGGTGCGCTCAATGATCATAGCTTGTCCTTGGCCGCAACGGCCCCCAGTTTGGCCGAAAGTGCCCTCCTATTATCGAGCAGCGTGCAAGCACGAATGTACAAAGCCGGGGACGGTCGCCGCGCCACGATTGTATGGTTCGATTTCGGCAACGGCGAATGCCACGCCGAACGATCAAAAAAATGCGGGAAACCAAGGAGCTAGAATGACCGAACGGCGCTGGTTAAGTAATTATCCGGATGGCCTCAACGCCGACATCGACCTAACAGCAGACTCGGGATCGCTGGTCGATTTGCTCCGCGCCAGTTTCTCAAAGTTCGGCGATCGCGTCGCCTACAACTTTTTCGGAATCGATATAACATATCGGACAGTGGATCTGGTTAGCTCGCACTTTGCATCGTATCTCCAAAGCATTGGCTTGGAGAGAGGCGATCCGGTGGCGGTGATGCTGCCTAACGTTCCGCAATATCCGATCGCCGTGGCAGCTATCCTCAAGGCGGGAATGATCGCCGTGAACGTCAATCCCCTATACACGCCGCGGGAACTCGAACATCAGCTAAAAGATTCCGGTGCTAAGGCAATTGTGATCCTGGACAAGTTTGCAGCGACGTTGGATCAGTGCGTCGCAAGAACAAAAATAGATCATGTCGTGCTCTGCTCGATCGGCGACATGCTGCCGTTTCCCAAGTCGGCCATTACCAACTTCGTCACTAGAAAAATAAAGAAGATGATTCCGGCGTTTGAATTAGCGGGCTCAGTAAAATTCTCACAAGCTCTGCGGCTCGGAAGTCGTCTGGTTCTCAAAAATCCTGAGATCAAGCCTGACGATGTTGCGGTTCTGCAGTACACTGGTGGCACCACCGGCGTATCGAAGGGGGCAATCCTCTCGCATCGAAATCTGGTCGCCAACGTTTTGCAAAACGAGGCATGGTTTGGACTAGCACTCGACACGATTCCCGCAGGCGAGCAGCCAGTCACGGCATGTCCCTTACCGCTATATCATATCCTCGCGTTTATCACGAGCATGGTTATGCTGAGGGTCGGCGGCAAGAATGTGCTGATACTCAATCCGCGTGATACGAGCGCCACCTTGAAAACTCTAAGGGCTCATAAAGTCCATATGTTTCCGGGCCTCAATACGCTCTTTAACGGATTAATGGCACATCCGGATTTCGACAAGGTCGATTGGAGCCATCTCAAGGTGACAACGGCCGGCGGCATGCCGACCAATCCGGAGACAGCTCGACGCTGGAAACTGCGCACCGGAAGCACGATTTGCGAAGGATACGGTCTGTCGGAGGCTGCTGGCACGGTAACCTGCAATCCGCCGACCGGAGACATCAGAGCTCCTGGTGTCGGCCTGCCCGTTCCCTCGACGTTCGTATCTCTGCTGGACCCCACAGGAAAGGAAGTCGGTCCGGGCATGGTCGGCGAAGTCGCGATCAAGGGGCCGCAGGTCATGCGCGGATACTGGAAGCGCGAGGAGGAGACGTCTCAAGTGTTAGACTCCCGGGGTTACTATCTCACGGGGGATCTGGGATCCATGGACCAAGATGGCTATCTCAAGATCGTCGACCGTAAGAAGGACATGATCCTGGTGAGCGGTTTCAATGTGTACCCCAGCGAGATCGAAAGCGTGGTTGCGGAACTGGAGGGCGTCCTCGAATGCGCCGCGGTCGGCACCCCAGATACCGATACGGGGGAGGCCGTCCGGCTGGTTGTCGTGCGAAGAAACAACGCGTTGAACGAAACTGATGTGAAGGCGCATTGTCGCCGTCATCTTACGGGATACAAGCAGCCCAGGATCATCGAATTCGTCGAGTCCCTTCCGAAGTCATCCGTCGGAAAAATACTCAGGAAGGACATGCGGGCCTTACGCGCCGATCAAAAATTGAACACGAACTTGCATCCAGGCCACCTGACAAGGGTGAAGTAGGGCCGCACCACCCTCTGGTGCCCCACGAATTGCAGCCGCGGACAGACCGGCTTCTAAGGCGCCATGTAGGCCACAGCCGCTCGCCGCCGAATTTAGCCAGGACACAAGGAAACCATATGTCCACACACGTAATGAAGCTTCTCAATTTGAGCGGCAAGACGGCTCTGATAACTGGCGGTTCGCGGGGGCTTGGACTGCAGCTCGCTGAAAGCCTCGGAGAGGCCGGCGCACGCATTGTAATCACGTCTCGAAAGGCGCCAGACCTCGAGGCCGCCGCAGCGGCCCTGACCTCGCGCGGCATCGACGCGCAATGGATAGCCGGAGACGCGGCGCGGCCGGACCAGGTGGAATACGTTTGCACCGAAGCATTGAACCGGTTGAAGCAGATCGACATCCTGGTCAACAATGCCGGCACGCCTTGGGCGGCCCCGGCTGAGAGTCATTCTATCGAAGCATGGGACAAGGTGATGAACCTCAACATCCGAAGCGCCTTCTTGTTCAGCCAGGCGATCGGGCGGGCCAGCATGATCCCCAACAAGCATGGTCGGATCATCAACGTCGCCTCGATCGCAGGGTTGGGCGGAAATCCGGCGGGAATTGAGTGCGTGGCCTACAACACCAGCAAGGGTGCACTGGTGAACTTCACCCGGGCGCTAGCGGCTGAATGGGGCGAGCATGGCATCACGGTAAACGCGATCGCACCCGGATTATTTCCGAGCAAGATGGGCGATGGACTTTTGGAGAAACTCGGCATGGATAACGTAGTCGCGCAAACACCTCTGGGGCGCATAGGCGACGAAGACGACCTCAAGGGCCTCGCACTATTGCTGGCATCGTCGGCCGGCAAACACATAACGGGTCAGATTATTCCGGTCGACGGCGGAATGAGTTGCGCGATGGGATGAACGTGACTTCCATACGATAGGCTGTCACTGGTCATGTCCAGTTGATCGACACACTGAGAACCGAGATCCCATCAGCGGTGTGTTCCGCCAAGTCCGAGCATGGACGATAGTACAAAGCATTTCGTGACCGCTCGCCTCCTTGTTGGCCGAGAATGCCCACTCCAGGAGCGAGCATTGCGGAATGCATTGTGAGGACGCTTCGACGAGCTCGCGTTCCGTCGCTCAACAGAAAACGCAATCTCACTATTGGGAAATGCCTCAACGCGGGTTCGCCGATAATCTCGCCGACTTATCAACGCCAGGAGAGCTTTCGTGTCCCATATGATTACACGCTTAGGCAATTCAGATACGTAAGTCGGGACGTTACCCGGCCGAGAAAGATGACGTCGTTGCTGTTCTCGGCGGCGCTGGCAGTCTCAGGCTGCGTTCCCGCATTTTGCCATCGCCAGCTCCGCACCAGCCTGGGCCGTGATGTCGGCGAGAACGATCTCCGTCACTGCTGCAGGGCTTCGATAGGTCGCAAGCAAAAAAAAGCCAGGGCTACAAAATGAAGTCCTGGCAGTCTGGGAGAAAACGGAACCAATGAGTCACGCCTACAAGCAAATTGACGAGCTTTCGCTTCGCCGCAAGCGCAATCCACGATCCTGGCCGTATCTGCCTCCGTAGTTGGCCGAAAATACCTCGTGCGGCGTCGCATCATCGCAGACCTCTCGACCCGTCACTCTCGTCCCGGCCCTAGGGTTGCTGACGCAAATGCAATGAAGGCGCCTGACGCCTGAATCAATAATGCAGATCGGAGGAAGCAATGGGATGCCTTACTGTATGGTCTCGCCGACAAATCCTTGTGATTGTGTCGCTGAGCCTTCTAACGTCGCCGACGCTGGCCGAAAAGGCGTATGGGCCTGGGGTCACCGACAGCGAGATCAAAATCGGACAGACAATGCCATACAGCGGACCAGCATCCGCCTGGGGCACGATCGGCAAAGCCCAGGCCGCATATTTCAAAATGATCAACGAAAATGGCGGCATTAACGGTCGCAAGGTTACCCTTATCTCCTACGATGACGCATATAGTCCGCCGAAAGCCGTCGAGCAGGTCAGGCGCCTGGTCGAGAGCGACGAAGTCCTGCTAATCTTCCAAATGCTTGGCTCTCCCTCGAACGCCGCGGTTCAGAAATATCTGAACCAACGGAAAGTCCCACAGTTGCTCTCCGTCACCGGAGCCACTCGGTTCAGCAACTATAAGGAATTTCCATGGACGATGGCCTTCAATCCCAACTACCAGTCGGAGGCCCACATCTACGCGAAGTTCATCCTGGCAAACTACCCTAATGCAAGAATTGGAGTTCTCTACCAGAACGACGATCTTGGGAAGGACTATGTGAAGGGTCTGAAGGATGGTCTAGGAGATAAAGCGGCCAGCATGATCGTATCGGAAGTATCCTACGAGGTCACCGATCCGACTGTAGACAGTCAAATTGTAAGGCTAAAAGCGTCGGGGGCCGATCTCTTCTACAATATAACCTCAGCCAAACACGCCGCTCAATCGATAAGAAGGGCAGCGGAGCTGGGATGGAAGCCCGTCCAGATCCTGGGCATCAACTCGACCTCCGTTGGAGCGGTCCTCAAGCCGGCCGGAACAGACGCTTCAACCGGGATTCTCAGCGTCAATTACACCAAGGACCCACTCGATCCCCAATGGTCCAGCGATCCCGGCATGAAGCGGTACTTCGTGTTTATGGACAAGTACTATGCAGAGGGCGATCGGCTTTCGTCGCTCAACTCTTACGGCTATTTGGCTGCACAAGTTCTGCAGCAGATCCTTCAAAGAGCGGGAGACGATCTGACCCGGGAAAATATCATGAACATTGCCACGAACCTCAGCGAGATAACGACTGACTTGTCGCTGCCAGGCATGACAGCATCGACATCGAAGACTGACTATCGCTTAAATAAGCAATTTCAAATGATGCGCTTCGACGGAGAACGTTGGGAATTGTTCGGCCCGATTCTGGTCGACGAAATGCCCACCGACTGAATCCGGGTTTCGAAGCAAGGGATCGCTGGCGTTCGCTTCGCCGCTAGACCGAATGGGCCTCGTCCATCGGTCGAAAGTGCCTCCTGAAGGCGTGCGACGAAGAGTTGGGCTGCACCGTTGCGATCTACGCGATATTGCGACCCGGTACATACGAAAGAGGCAACATGTCATCGCTTTTCGATTTGCCGGCAAGGTCGCCATTGTAACAGGATCGTCCCGCGGCATTGGCCGGGCGATTGCCGTACGCTATGCCGAGCACGGCGCGCAAGTCGTGATATCTTCGCGAAAAGCGGGCCCATGCGAAGAGGTCGCCAAGGCAATAAATCAGGAATACGGCCCCGGGCGGGCGATCGCCGTGCCTGCTAATATCTCGTCGAAGGATGATCTCGAGAACCTCGCGGCGACGACGCGGGCCAAATTCGGCAAGATAGATATCCTTGTATGCAACGCGGCTTCGAACCCGTACTACGGCCGGCAGATCGACATTTCAGATGACCAATTCAGAAAAATCCTTGAGAACAATATCATCGCAAATCACTGGATGATCGCTGCGGTCGTTCCCGGGATGATCGAGCGCAGGGATGGAGCGATTGTTATCATCTCTTCCGTCGGCGGACTCCGCGGCTCACCCGTAATCGGCGCCTACTGCATCTCGAAAGCTGCAGACATGCAACTGGCGCGCAACCTTGCCGTGGAATACGGAGAGTACAATGTCCGCGTGAACACGATCGCGCCAGGTCTCATAAAGACGGACTTTGCAAAGGCGCTCTGGGACGATCCCGATACCCTTGCCCGCGCAACCGCGAATACCCCACTCAGACGCATTGGTGATCCGGACGAGATCTCCGGGGTCGCCGTACTCGTCGCATCGAAGGCAGGCTCGTTCATGACGGGGCAGACAATTGTAGTGGATGGCGGTCAAACGATTTGAGACGAAAGCGTAAGCCCGTGCGGGAGCGAGCCGAACGCTATTCACTTGCGACACGGCACAAGCGCGATAGATATGATCGAGTAAGCAAGTTGGGCGCACTGCTTCATACCGCTCTGGCATGCGTCCGCTATTCCCCATGCGTTCCGCGAGTTCGATATCCACCTGGATGCGATCACGCTCGAAAGGCTGACGGTATCTCCTGCGATTACGGGCTTGATTCAACGCAATTCGCGAGATCGCAATGGCGGCCCTCGACACGGCAGCCCGTTGCCCCCGCTGCGCGAGCCGCTACCGACGTGCGAACCAGACGGGACGGGTCCCTCATAGCCGCGATTGTTTGCTTCCATCCCGTTTACTGAATGGGTTGAGGTTTAGACTGTCGGGCAAACTCCACTACGGTCTACGTCGTGAAAGTGAATGAGGCCGAGGTGCGTACATCGTCGACCTCGATGTCCTCGAAGAACCGCAGTCAACTCCCCTGAAGCGGGTCGCTCAGTCAAAGTGGGATGATGGAACCGTTCTCGTACAACGACTTTCGATATAATCCCACACACGACGTCTACCACTGTCCTGCGGGTAAGACCCGGACGACGATCGGGACACTTGTGAATGATGGAACTAAAATGCCCTACCCGGCGAGGAGTATGATTGCGACGGCTACGAACTCAGAGCACAACGCTGTCTGAAGGGTCCATTTCGCAGAATTCGGCGTAGTCAGCATGGAGCCGCTCGCGACTTCACTCCTTTCCGGCGCCGGCACGAGATCTTCGAGCAGTCGCGTCGTGAGCGCAAAAAGATCGAGATGCGATTCGCGCATTTGAAGCGTATCCTGAAGTTCGGCCGGCTTCGACTGCGCGGCCCACGAGGCGCGCAAGAAGAGCCTTGTTCTGGCTGCCATCGCTCAAACCAGCGATGGCTAGCATCGCTGGTTGCATGACGGCCACCCGGCTCACGCCTTGTTTATTGCGTAACGTAAGAGTTGCGTAGGCATGAGAGCCGGTGGATCAAAATCCATCGGGTTTAGCGAAGCCGAGCAACATCCATCGGTTTCCGCCGGCTTTTGCAACAAAATCCGCCAGATGCAGAAATGGACTAAGGTTGCTGGTTCTTGATGTGCGGCAGACGATCTTCAGGGGGAACATTACCGCTATCAATAATGAAAAACTCGGTATCCGCCGCGCCGTCCCTGTGCTGCTTAGCCTTTTGATATGCCGGACTTTCGTACCAAGCCTTGGCTGCCGCCACATCGGGAAATTCAATCAGGACGACACCTTCGAGCGACCCCATCAACTCTAGTGGCGCGAGCGGTGTATAAATGGAAAGAAACTTCGCGCCCCGTCCCTCAAAAGTCGGGCCGGCTGCCTTCCAATAGGCTTCGAGTTTTTGTCGATCATGCACGCTTCTGTTCAGGGCAATCATGTAAGCAGGCATTGTTGGCTCCCAGGGGCACGTTTCTAACATATGGAGATTTAGCCCTAGGGCTTGACTGTTATAGAATGCTTGGACGTCTCACTTGGCCAATAATTGTCACCATTGCGTCAAAAGCGACCATGACGGCCCCGAAGCGAGACTTCTGCTATTCCTCCAGGGGCGGACACGACTCGGACACCTCGGTCGTAATGTCGATCGTCGTGGGTGTCTAAGGCGGTTCAGAAGGCGAATTCCAAACTGGCGTGGGCTACCAATTCGCCGGTAGCCGCAAACGATACGCGAGTTTCCGTAAAGGCTGACGCTTTGCCAAAGCGCAGGACTTCTGATTTTACATGGAAGTCGTCGTTGACGGCGGGACGCAAGAAGTGCGTGTGTTGATAGACGGTGCCTTTAGATTGGCGCTCAGTCGTATGCATTGCCAGCGATGCAACCGTATCAATTGCAGCCATAATGGCCTGACCACACACAGCACCAGTGGAAAACCGGAGGGCATCATGTTGGGGAAGCAGTGCGGAGACCGAGCCAGGGCTAACCTTGAAATCACGAATCCCCAGCATCTTCACCCAAGGAGCGAAAAGAAAATCGTAAAACTCATCAACCGTAGCGTCCGTTAATGGAACGCAATGAAGCGGTATTGGCTTTGCAACGTGGGTCATTTGTGGGGCCTGATGCTCGGATTACGATACGGTAGTGTAACTCTATTACCTCATCCGGCTGTCCTAGTTGAAGTGGAATGCACGGCAGAGGCCAGTTAAATCGTTCTTCCTGGATGGCTTCCAGACGGCGAGGAGTTGCGACAATGCCGGAATGTCGAGTGTTGATAGGTCGGTCCGCACTTTCTCATTCAGCTGATAAGTGGTTTCGGCGCGATGTACTCCCGCCGGGATAGCCGAGCCAGTGCGGTCGGTTGGCTGAAGCCAGCAGCATTAGAAACAGCGCGCGACGGGCCTGGTACTTGGCGGCGGACCGGCTGCCTTCAGAGCCCTGCATGACGACGTGGCCCTCGATCGTGCAGAGGTACCACCGGCACGCCCGGCCGCGTTTCCTCATGCGGATTTCAAAAAGGGGGAGTTGCTCCGGCATCGTATCGCGGGTCTCTAATTTAAAGCGCTGATTCCAAGTGATCTTCCATTCCGCTCGGCAGGTCGGGCCGCTACGAATGAGGATATAGAGACCGCTCTGGTCGAGAAATGAAGCATGATTGTGCATCGTCGGTCCGTTCGGAAGGTCGATCGCCGTCTCGATCCAGGAGAAGCGACGGCGACAATATGTGTCACGACAAACGTTGGTTGCAAAAAGAGTTGATCATGTTCGCTAACAAATCCGGGGGTATTTTGACGGAAATGTTCGACTAACCACCAACCTCGCCATCGAGAATGTCTCCAAACATTTCCCAATGATCGCCGGTCAGGCGCTGCATTTGAAACTGCTCGATCGGAAAGAAATCCGTGGGACTTGTGTTGATCTTAATCCCGGGCAGAAAAATATCGTTTTCGAGATTCTTCAGATTAGCCGCCTGGCGCATTAAATTTTCTCGTGTCAAATCGTCGCCGCACTGCTTTATCGTATGCACGAGTGTCTGCGCCACGCCGTAAGCGTACAGGGTTGAGCCATCCGTCTTATCGCCGTCGGGCAAATACTTGTCCATGAATTCTGTGAACCTCTTGATACCCGCGTCATCCTTCCATCGGCTGTCCGTCGCGTCCTTCGAGTAATTCGACGATAGAAGCCCTTGTGCGTTTTCGAAACCGGCCGCTTTAATGGCGCTGAGCGAGGAGCTGATGTAGCTGATAATGTGAAGGGGTTTCCAGCCAAGCTCGGCGACCTTCTTAATACTCTGCGCGCCGAATTTCGGTGTCGTCATGCTCATAAGTACGCCTACATTGGCGGCCTTCAGTTTGACGATGTGGGTGTCGATCGTTGGTTCAGTAATTTCGTAGCTGTTTTCTGCGATGATCAGCGAGGCATGGCTTCCGAGCCCGTCCTTCAAGCCTTTAAGAAGGTCCTTTCCGGAATCGTCGTTCTGATACAGAACGCCGATTTTGACGCCGGGATGGTCTTTCAACAGATACTTGGCATAAGCCCGACCCTCGCTTTGGTAGTTCGGTTGCCATCCGATCGTCCAAGGAAAATTCTTAGGATCGCCCCACTTCGTTGCGCCTGTTGCGATGAAGATCTGCGGCACCTTTTTGCTATTCATATATTTATGAATAGCCGAGTTGGACGGTGTGCCGATCGAATTGAAAATCGCAAAAACCTCGTCGCTTTCCACCAACTTGCGCGCCTGCTCCACGGCCTTGGGAGGACTGAAGCCGTCATCGTACGAAATGAAATTGATCTTGCGCCCGTTGATGCCGCCCTGCTCGTTAATCATCTTGAAATAGGCGGCGTGCACCCGTCCTATGATTCCATAGGCCGATGCCGGTCCGCTATAAGGAGAAATATTGCCTATCTTGATCTCGGTATCGTTCGCGCCGGTATCATATTTGCTCTGCGCAAGAACCGTCTGCGACGTGCATATAAGCGCCGCAGCGGCAATCAAATTGAATGTGTGGAAGGATTTCATTGAGTGTTCTCCTTGTGCTTAGGAATGCGCAGCAATCGGGTGTTCCAGCGGGCCGAAATCCGTAACGTCCTGTTGCAGGACGCGCCTTGACCAGCCGTTCAGGGCCAGTACGAACTGTTTCGTCTCCGGGAGGAAAGGAAATAGAGGATAGATGTGAACCGAATCATCGACGAGTTCGACGGTGACATCGACACCTTGGGCTTGCGCGCGCTGGAGTATCCTGCGGGTGTCGTCGAAAAGCGCCTCGTTAGTGGCTGCGGTCAGAAACAACGGTGGCAACAAACGAAAATCGCCGAACAGTGGCGAGACGAGAGGATCGCGAGGCTCGTGACCCTGGAAGTAAGATGCCGCAAGGAATGTCAGGCTGTCTCGGTTTGCGGCCGGATCCTTGCCGTCCGCAAGCCGGAGGCTTTCACCACTTAACGTCATGTCGGCAAAGGGACAAACTGCCAGAATGCCTGCGGGGAGTGAATCGCCGGCCGACCGAAGCGCCATCGCGAGGGCGATTGCAAGGCCGCCCCCCGACGATTCGCCGCTGAGGATGATGCGTTCTGGTGAGATGCCCTCGCGGAGCAGACCTCGATATGCATCAACCGCGTCGTCGAGAGCGGCCGGATACGGGTTCTCCGGGGCGAGCCGATAATCAACCGTAAAACACTCGCCTTCGACGGCCTGCGCAAGGCGCGCGGCATAGTTCTGCGAACTATCGGCTGACCCAACGACATAACCGCCCCCATGGAAATGAAGGACGACGGGTCCCGACTTCGAACTCGATGAATTGATGCGGATCGTCCGTACGCCGTTAAGCTCCCTCTCGGCACTTTCGAGGCCGCCGTCCGGTGGAAAGTTCGTTAGGAGGAACCGTTCGTACGCCTTCCTCAAGCCGTCGTAGCCTTGAGCGGCATCCTCCGGCGTTAGCGCATTTTTCCACAGATCGTATGCCTTACAGCTTTCGGGACGGGAGAGGCGGAATCCCTCCTGAACCGCGGACAGGCCGAATACCTCGCCGATTGGTTGATCGACCGCCTTCAGGACATCGTATTTCCAGCCTAGTCCCCAGCTTGTCTCCGCCAGCGGATCGATGCGCGACATACCCTTCCAACGGCCGTTTCGCATACGGATCCGTTCGCGATCGGACTCGTGCACGAGCTTGACCATCGCGCGCGCGCCGGATTGAACGCGCGTGGTGCGCGGCCGGCGGCGGGTCTCGTACTCCCGCAAGGCGTTCGGAATGTCGTTCGATTTAGAAAGTACGGTGGCGATCGTCCAAGCGTCTTCCATTCCCTGGCATGCGCCCTGGGCCAGGAAGGGCACCATCGGATGCGCCGCGTCGCCGAGCAGGGTGATGCGTCCGCTTGTCCAATTTTCAATCGGATCGCGATAGTACATTCCCGTAATAAAAGCGGTATCGATCTGATCCAGCAGTTGTTTTAGTCGTGGCTCAGCAGCGGAGAACGATCGCCTAAACTCCTCGATGTTACCGCCCTCTTCCCACGATTCTCGCTGCACTTCCGTGTCCGGAACGGACGCAAGGACGCTGTACAGTTTCTGCGGCCGAACCCAGTACGACACGATCGTGCGGCCCGGACCGGTCCAATTGTGTCCGCGCTCCGGCAGGTCGACGGACGAAAGGCGGTCGCCCGGAATGAGGGCGCGCCACATCAGAATATTGGCGGCTTGGGCCGGCTTGTGCCCCCACAGTCTTTCGCGGACTAGCGAATGAATGCCATCTGCGCCAACAACGGCATCGGCTTCTAGAACCTCGCCGGTAACAAGCTTGACCCATGCCAAATCCGCGGTCTGCCCGAGTTCCTCACAACGAGCTCCGAAGCGCAGCACCCCGGCGGGAAGCCCCTTAGCGAGCAGGTCAATCAAGTCCGCGCGGTGCAGATTGTACAGCGGCGCACCATAACGCAGCGCAGCCTCTTCACCGAGCGGTGTTGCAAAGAGCATTCGGCCAGTTTCGAAGTCGTTGGTATCCCAGGCCTGGGGAATGACGCCGACGGCGAGCAGCTTGTCCTCAAGTCCTAACTCGCGCATTACCAGCGTGCCGTTTGCTCCGATCTGAATCCCCGCCCCGATTTCGCGGAAATGCGGTGCCTGTTCGACGACGGTTACATCAATGCCCTTTTTCACAAGAGCTAGAGCTGCGGTTAAGCCTCCAATGCCGGCACCAATAACGATGACTTTCATTCGCTGCCCGCTGGTTTTGGATCCGACCGCGCTATCATTCGCGGTCTAAGCTCGGGGTGTGCAGATGCCACTGGAAGCGCCGGTAATGAGTGCGGTCGTCATGAATGTACTCCTACGTTACCTTGCAACAGTTCGTTGGCATTCGGGATAGGTACTTAACCAGCGCCGTTCGGTCATTCCGAAGTGTTCTGATCTTTCAGCGTGGCGTCGCCTTTGACGAAATCGAACCGCATAATCGTGGTGCGACGACCATCCTTGATTTCGTACATTCGTTCCTGCAAGCCCAATAACAGGAGGGCAGTTTCGGCCAAACTGAAGGCCGTTGCGGCCAGGACCAGCTTGATCATTAAGCGCGTTACCGTTGAACCCCGCTCAAAACGCACCTTGAAACTCTCGGTACACTGGGCCGCAACGATGTCTCCCGACTTTCAAGACTCTGACTGGCGGCGAAGACTGTATCGGTTCGCTATCTTCGCCTTCTGTATGACCGGAGAGGCGCTGCCGGGTCTCCTCAATGCGTTTGGCGCCCTTCCGCTTGCAGTTCTGATCGATCGCGCCCTCTCTTCAGCAATGCGCTCAATGATCATAGCGTCTCTTGGCCGCAACGGCCTTCAGTTTGACCGAAGCGGCCCTCCTGTTATTGGGCTTGCAGGAACGAATGTACGAAACTAGGGCCGGTCGCCGCGCCGTTCGCACTACCCTCTAGTGCCACGCGAATTGCAGTCGCGGACGGCTGGCTTCCAAGGCGCCATGTAGGCCACAGCCGCTCGCCGCCGAATTTAACCAGAACGCAAGGAAACTATATGTCCACACACGTAATGGAGCTTCTCAATTTGAGCGGCAAGACGGCTCTGATAACTGGCGGTTCGCGGGGACTTGGACTGCAGCTCGCCGAAAGCCTCGGAGAGGCCGGCGCACGCATTGTAATCACGTCTCGAAAGGCGCCCGACCTCGAGGCCGCCGCAGCGGTCCTGACCTCGCGCGGCATCGACGCGCAATGGATAGCCGGAGACGCGGCGCGGCCGGATCAGGTGGAATACGTTTGCACCGAAGCACTGAACCGCTTGAAGCAGATCGACATCCTGGTCAACAATGCCGGCGCCTCTTGGGGTGCCCCGGCTGAAAGTCATCCTATCGAGGCATGGGACAAGGTGATGAACCTCAACATCCGAAGCGTCTTCTTGTTCAGCCAGGCGATCGGGCGGGCCAGCATGATCCCCAACAAGCATGGTCGGATCATCAACGTCGCCTCGATCGCAGGGTTGGCCGGAAATCGTTCGGGAATCGAGACGGTCGCCTACAACACGAGCAAAGGTGCACTGGTGAACTTCACCCGGGCGCTTGCGGCAGAATGGGGCGAGCATGGCATCACGGTAAACGC